>JBCCUK010000008.1:0-125320 GCA_039196965.1 Pseudomonadota bacterium
AGTCGTCTGACGATACCAAGAATATCCTAGATACGGTTTTGGTTTAGGCAAACCAAAATTCAGCGTACCGCCAAAATAGACAAAGACTCTTGACTCTATAGAAACTCTTCGAGATCCGCGATAACAGATAGTATCAATCGATCCGATGGTTGAAGCCAGGTATCAGTATGGCCATCAGGGGCTACCATAGCTTTCCAAATCTCCAGTTTCCGAAAAACATCCTGCAAATCCATAGCCTGCGCAGCATTTAGCTGTTCAAGAACATTTTCTTGTTCTTTTGCAAGAACAGCCTCTTCTGCCACAGGGTGTGAAGAATGCATGTAGGCGATTGTGGTTTCATCTTCGCCGCTGCTGCTCGCGTTCAGCAACTGAGAAAGAGTGGTCTCGAGGCTCCTCCAGCGCTCAGCCAGATCAAAAATAGAAAGTTTGGGCGAGAGGCTCTTGGTCAGCTCGTTTGCTTGAGTTCGACCGTGATGCGATGGCACAATTTTATTTTCCACTTTTCGCTCCCAGAAAAGTTTTTTCGTGCACCATTCCCGCATTCGAAAAAAGCACTACGGCCATTCAGTCGTCAACTCACTACGACAGCGTGGCCGGGGACCAATTTGAATCATGGTCGCTTTATAGGACGAAGCTCGGGGACGTTTAAATGCTTGCTACGATGCTGTTAGATCTCTGTACCTGAAGGAAAAAATGCAGCGATCGGTTCCTCCAAGCTTTCGGCTATTGTGAAAATCAGAGCGGCTGAGAAGTGGATTATTCCACTTTCTAGTTTGACGACATATTCCTGTGTTACATCCAAAGATGATGCGAATTCAGCTATACCCATACCTTTCGCAAGACGTTTGAGCCGTACACGATTCGCAATTTCTGCATTCAGGTCCTCTGCTGAGCGAAAATAGGTCATGATAAATGGTCCAAATCCGATAGATCATTGGGGTACCATGCTCCTGCCTCGTACCATTATTGCACGAATCAGCAAAAACCATGCCGAAATTGGTTAATGGATCAGTGGAAGTTGAACGTTCCGGATGCGAAATATAAGTCAGATAAAGGAACTGGAGAGCAGTATTTGTTCGATATTCTACCAGTTACGACTGTGTCATCACGCCTGAAATTGGTGCGAGCCATCGAGAAAATGAATGGCTCCCGTAAGCCTAATGTCGAAAGAGCGTTGTCCGCATAGCCGCAAAGCTCTGGGATTTTGGATATTGCAGTTTTATCGCGATGACCTGAAGGGAACGCATTGAGCGTAACCTTTTATATTTTCGTTCAATACACCGGTCACAACGCAATTATAATGGCAGGTAATAAGTGTTGGGTCGGGCTGGCTTTGTCCCACTAGTTCGCAAAACTCTTTAGGTTGTCCACCTGTAAGTGGAAAAGCCGATGGTTGAACTTCAGGCTTCTCTGGGATCGGAGTGACTGCATACGCCTTTTTAGCAAGATTTGTGGCTCCCACAGCAAACGGGGATTCCCGGAATGTGGTCTTTGTTGCAAGTCCTTGCCTTTTCAGCTCTGTGATGTCGCCGATTGCCTCGGCCTTTCGATTGGCACAATTGGCGTCCTCGGGGGCGCAGTAATTCGTGACGACAAAAGATGTAAAACCCGGTTCATCGAGGATCTGTACGATATTGCCGGCCTGAAAAAGAACATACTCCTCTGGCTTTCCAACACACTCGCCAACCGATACGTCGTCATTCAGATAGTTCAGTTCCGCACTTTGAAAATCACAAGTCTCTATATATCGGCCATATGACATGCCGATCTCAGCCGGTATTGATACGTTATTGGCGCAAGAGGTTGTTATGCAAAGCAGTGCTGCGCTTGCTCCGGCTAAAATACGTCCGTACCCGGCAATAACAGTATTGAAGTTACGGCGCTTAATGACCATGGTCGGAACCTTAAAGATGGACTCTATCGAATCAGAAAATCAGGACAATCTCTATAATATGTGAAGTTTATCGTCTTCTTGCCCTTTGAGCGATGCTTTCCGGCTTTATTTTCTGGGCGTGTTCGTCCTGCGGCTGGGATAATAAGCGCATGATTGGAATATCTTGGACAACCTGGATTAGGCTTAGGCAAGAGTTCATAAGCTTACTAGAAGAGGCCGAGCACTGTTTACGTCAGCAGCTAATTATATAGCTGCTCGCTACCCGGCTTCAGAGGCACGGCGTGGAGTCCAGCAGAGACAGGTCTTCATCAAGGCGATTGGGGTGAATAAATCCACTGCGAAACCACGGAACAGTTTGTGGGTCAAAAAGTGACCGAATCCAATCAAGTACAAGCTGGCCTCGTGCCAAGCGTCGCACCCGCTCCGTATAGGTCAGCCAAAATTGTATTGGCGCAATTTCTGGAAGGTCCAGCGGAACCAACCTGGTATCCATTAGGGCAATGTAAGATGGCATCACCGCGACGCCGCCGCCATTTGCACAGCTTTGCACAATCGCCGTTCCTGAATTGGTCAAAAGCGCAAAATCAATAATCTGGCGAAGTTCAGCTGATTTTGGAGCCCAATTCTCAATTTGCTCAACATAATTCTGGTGGAAGATGCACCGGTGGTCATGCATCTCGAAAAGGCTGCGTGGCTCTCCGTAGGTATTGATATATTCGCGCGACGCAAAAAACATGTAGTGCAGGGTGCCGAGGCTGCGTCCTATCGTGTCATGACGATCAGGTTTTCTATATGTGATGGCAATATCAGCTTCGCCTGCCACAATATCTGGAGAATGTTCTACAATATCGAGCTGTAATTCAACCTTTGAGTTTTCAAGATGAAACTTGGGAATTCGCGGCGCTATCCAGTAGGGGCCCAGCCCGTCCCCCGTCGCTATGCTGATCGGGCCCTCTATTGGGCGATCATGATCGGAGACTTCCAGATATATCGCCTCGGCGGCGTCGTACATTACATTCACATGTCGTAGCGCAGTGCGCCCCGCCTGAGTCAATAATACGCCGCGTGTTGACCGATCAAACAATCGGGCGTTGAGTAATCGCTCTAATTCGTCTACCTTACGGCTTATTGTCGGTGATGATTCGGAAAGTTTCGATGCGGCAGCATTCATGCTGCCTAGATCAGCAACCGCTTTGAACACTCTAAGCTTGTCCCAGTCCAACTGGCCTGTGCGCATCACTTAACAACCCCTATTAGTGAAATGCCGGGTTACATTTTTGTGGGAAGCCCGACGCTCAATTTTCTGTAAGAATCTCACAATTCAGTATTTAGACCCACCGCTGCATTATGACCATGACTATTTTTCCCCAAAAGAGAGAATTTATTGTGGATGTGACCGAGATGCGTCGCGAGATGGGTCGGTTTGGGTTGCGTTGCGCGAGTGATTTGGATTTGCCAATCGGCATAGCTGTTACAGAAAATCTGATCGGCGGCTCGATTGCCGATCTAAATGTTATTAAGCGGCTTCACGAAGCAACACACATAACGGCCTGGGTAACAGGAAATCCCGTCGACGGCTTCTTCATCGTCGTTCCCCTTTCTAAGGATGGTGAAGAAGCCGTTCGGGATGGCTCGTTTCTCCCAGCCGACCCAGCGGTTAGCCATGTTTGTCCGCAAGGTGAGTTTTGCCATGCCGTATATGTCGGGGTCTATGCCGGGCAAACGCGGGATGCGCGCAGAAACATCATGCAAGCATCTGCAACACTGCGCGTGCAATTGTTTGGCACGGTTGCGTGTTTTGCGCGAGCTGCAACTGAAGATGGTGAAAGATCCATGTACACCCTCGGTTTTGGACCTATCGAGGGCGGCTTGCCCGATCTTTTTGTTCAAGAACCCCTAACGAATTCTCTTTGGAGCGCCGCCTGATGGAAAAGCCCTGTATAGGAATGAAGTTGCTGAACAAAGAAATTCCGGATGAGCACTTTGACCGCTTCACAGCGCGAATTGTCAGATCTTTAGATCAATTTCAACAAGTTACCGCGATACGCGCAGCGACGTTTATGGCTGAGCAAGACTGCCCGTTTGATGAGGAATATGACGGCAATGATCTCTCTGCTACTCATCTGATTGGCTATGATGGTGGCAGGCCAATAGCCACGTTGCGGCTTCGCTGGTTTGCCGGTTTTGCAAAGCTGGAGCGCGTTTGTGTCCTCGAACCGTTCCGAGGCACTCCAATTGTTAAAATTATGTTAGCTACCTGTTTCGAACTTGCGGCGCGCAAGGGCTACAAGTTAATGATCGGCCAGATTCAATCTCGGCTGGTTCCCCTCTGGTCCCATGTTTTCCAGTTTGAGCAAAGGTCTGATCGCCCTCCTCTGTCTTTCTCAAATTATGAATATGTCGAAATCGATATACCGCTCCCGGAGCACCCAAGAGCTATTGATGCCTATGCCGACCCTTACGAGATCATCCGCCCGGAAGGCACGTGGGATCAAGCCGGAGTACTGGAACGAGACAAGCTTGCCGCCGAGAAGATTTCCGACAAGGCTGCCTGATGAGACCTCTATTCATTATGTGTCATCCGTCAAGGGAACCAGAGGGCGACTGGCATATGTTTCAGATTGCTTGCCATCAAAGACTTATGTCTGCCCGCCGGGACGGGGTTAACGTGGTTCATTTTTTTGAGAATTGGCCGCCGCGAATGAGCTGGCCCTCAAGATGCGAGGCGAGGGCGACAGAAATGGTCGTTTATGGAGACATAAGACGCGCACTGCTCGCTTGTTCCGAAACTGATACGAGAATTCGTAGTGGCTTGATGATTGTCGCAGGGTTGACCGAACGCAAGAATGCACAAGTTTTAAGAGAGGAAGCGGAGCTGCGGGAACTTAATATCGATATGGACGGCTATGCTTTTGCATGCGCTCATCCTTCGCTTGGCAAGCTGCATGGAGCCTTTTAAGGTGATGTTCATGATCATTATCTCTGGGCAAAGTGTATGAGCTCATTCGTCTACGATGTTTATAATAATCCGATGAGTGATCTTTCTGTGTCTTCTTCACTGCAAAATAAAAACACCAAGTACGAGATTTTCAGCTCTATCGCAGCGGCATGGCTGATATTTAAAGAACTGGCAGGGGTGCCTCAATGGTAAGTGAAAACATAGGTAAACTTTTAGGAAGGATCACGAGCCAACGGCTGGAAAGTCTTCTCGAGGACTGGATTCAGAATGAAGCTGGTCTGACTTCGCTGATTAACAAGGCTGCCGATTCAAAATCGAATCCGAGGGAAGAAGAAGCAATTGCCGCATTGGGGGAGAAGCAATTGGAATTGCTTGCAAAAATCTCATCCTGTGAAGCAGAAAGCGCTTTGGATGCATTTGCCAAACTTCTCGTTTGGAAGGCTGTTACCATGCCTGACGGGCAGTCGAGTGACTGGTTGGAAAAGTCTGATTATCTGGTTTTGTCTGCAATCACCGATTTTGCAGCCAGCCTGGAGCCACGTGAGCCGGCACTGGAAAATCACGAGCAAGCCGAATTATAAGACAGTTTCTGTCTTATATCTGATCTATCTTGCACCAGATATATAGATATTATGTTATATAATATATAAAATGTCGCCTGATTTTCGCCGGGTCAGGCACAAGTTCTACGTCAAAAGCTGCTCTTGGGAGCAAAGACAACAAGTAGAACGTCGCGATCGCGCGGACACGAAAGACAGACCGCTAGCGCATAGTGGGCGAATGCTGTAAAGGAACGGACTATAGATGCTCGGTTGAGCGGAGCTCATAGCTGACGCTGAGCCCAGTATTGATGGCTGAATAGGACCGCTTATTTGCATTGCCAGTGTTGCAGGCACCCTGTTCTTCATCTCTTAGAAATAGCTTTTTGACATGGTCTCTGTTTACGTCTGGGGAGAAATCTCTCTTTAGCAAGACTTGGTTCGCCCTATTGATCGATGGCCCTGTATGCAGGGGCTTCGCAAGGCTTGTGAATGTCTTGCCGTTTGGTGCAAATCTCGGCGGCCAACTTTGCCCAGCCTACATGCTGAATTTGTTTTTGGGCTAAATCTGGAGCGGGTACACGGAATCGAACCGAGATCGATAGCTTGGAAGGCTACTGCATTACCATTATGCTATACCCGCTCATCGGAGCGGCACGTGATACGCTCTCGGCGCGCCATAGGCAAGCGTGAAATCCACGGCGGGCGTTCCTGGCTCACGGTGCTTTATGTCCCATACCTCGATTTATTCATCCATCTGCGCTATCGCCCCATCGGATAATAAAGAAAGTGGCACCTATGAATGGAATAAAGCTGCACAAAGGGGATTTACCAGCCAATGTCTCGTTTGGGCCGGTCGTAGCCGTGGACACCGAGACGATGGGCCTCAACCTGCAAAGAGATGGGCTCTGCGTGGTCCAGCTCTCCGCCGGTGATGGCACCGCGCATGTGGTTCAGCTCGATAGATCGACCTATGACTGCCCCAATCTGAAAGCTCTGCTGATGGATCTGGACGTTCTCAAGATCTTTCACTTCGCCCGCTTCGACATTGCCATGATGAAGCACTGGCTCGGGATCGATTGCAAACCGATCTGGTGTACGAAGATCGCGTCTAAGCTCGTCCGCACTTATACGGATCGCCATGGGCTGAAGGATGTTGCTCGGGAGATTGCCGAAGTTGATCTTTCAAAGGCCCAGCAAAGTTCTGATTGGGGAGCTGACAAGCTGAGCGATGCGCAGTTGCAGTATGCAGCGTCAGACGTCTTGCATCTCCATGCCATCAAGGTGGGGCTTGAAAAGATGCTGGAGCGGGAAAACAGGACGGAGCTTGCTCAGGCCTGTTTCAATTTCCTACCCATCCGCGCTGAACTTGATCTGGCGGGGTGGGACGAGACCGACATATTCGCCCATTCCTAGTCACTCTGGCCGATCCAACAGCGATTTACGCTGGCATGGTCGCGCCCCGACCCCTACTAATATCAACTGCTCAGTAACCGTATTAGACTGGATCTGAATTCATGACCGCCGAGATCGCCGATGCCATGGACCATTGGGCCCCGCGTCGCCAACTGACCCTGGCGCAGGCACGCCAGCGCTCAAAGGTCGTCAGATATCTTCGCTGGGGGCTCGTTGGTGCGGCCACGATTATGATCGGCATTCTGTTCGGTTTTGTGGCCGGAAACGCCTATTTGCGAGCAAGCACCGGTGGCGGAAGTGTGCAATCGGACGAGATGGTGGTTATGCTCAACCCCCGTTTTACCGGTCGCGATTCCGACGGGCAGATCTATACGATAACGGCCGACAGCGCCGAGCGCCGCCGGGCCAATTCCAATCTTGTCGACCTTATCAATCCCAAGCTGACCGACGCCTACGATAGCGAGATCCTTGCGCCGCGCGGGCTGTTCGACAGGGAAAGTGAAACGCTAGAACTGTTCGAAGATGTTCTCGTAAAGGATGCGGAGGGCTATGTGTTTAACTCAACTCATGCTCGGGTTCTGATAAGTTCCGGCCGGATCGAAGGCATGCAACCACTCGTCGGAACTGGACCCATAGGAGATGTGTCATCGGACTCCTATGAACTGAATAACGAAGATGACAGCGTAATCTTCAAGGGACGTGTGGTCACTACCATCTATCCCGAAGACGGAGAGAGTTAGGAAATGCCAATGCCACGTCTGCTGTCGGCCTCAATCATTGCCTTTTGTGTTTTACCATTTGCGGCGTTGGCGCAACTCAGTCCCGATGGCGGGCCTATTCAAGTCAATGCCGATCGCCTTGACGTCTTCGAAAAAGAAAACCGTGCGGTCTATGTCGGCAACGTTGACGTGTTGCAGGCCTCCGCGCGTCTGCGTTCGGACCGGCTCACCATAAATTTCAAGGGCGATGAAGAAAGTGAAGAAGGCAGGGAAGGGGGGCTCGGCGGCGGCTTTAACTCGCCTGATACGATGGTGGCCGAGGGCGACGTATTTTATGTGACCCCAGATCTGCGGGCGCGGGGCGATAAGGGCGTCTACACTGCAGCTTCGGATACTGTTGTATTTACAGGAAACGTTATCATCTCCAGGGGTGAAGATATTGCCCAGGGCGAGTGCCTCACTTTACGTATTTCCGCCGGCCAATCGACGCTGGGCTGCGGAGTAAATGGTACCGCGACGAATGGGAATGACAGGGTGCGGACATTGCTTACACCGACAGAAACAAATGATGCTGGTGGGGCAACCGAGTAAATTGGCCGATCTTACGATACCGTATGTTAAATACATTCCGTTAAGCATCGCAGATTGGTTGATGCCGGGTTGAGCCAGGGAGATGAAAAAGAGATGACGGACCAGCAAAGTGGCCTCGTAGTCTCTGGGATCGCAAAGTCATTTGGCAAACGCCAAGTGGTGCGTGACGTATCTCTCTCGCTGCAACGCGGTGAGGTTGTTGGTCTGCTCGGCCCCAACGGGGCGGGCAAAACGACCTGCTTCTATATGATTATGGGACTGATTGGTGCCGATAACGGCACAATCAAGATTGACGGTGAGAACGTCACCTCCTTGCCGATGTATCAAAGAGCCAGGCTTGGCTTGGGGTACTTGCCCCAGGAAGCATCGATCTTCCGCGGCATGACCGTGGAAGAGAATGTCGCCGCTGTAGTCGAACTCGTTGAAAAAGACAGGTCAAAGCGCAAGGGTCAGGTCGACGCGCTTCTGGAAGAGCTGAACATTACGCGTCTTCGCACGGCTCCTGCCACCGCGCTGTCCGGTGGCGAAAGACGCCGCGTTGAGATTGCCCGCGCCCTCGCATCGTGGCCGAGCTTCATGCTGCTCGACGAGCCGTTTACGGGAATTGACCCCCTCGCCATTTCGGACATTTCAGACCTTGTTCGTTATCTCAAAAAACGCGGTCTCGGTGTTCTGATCACCGACCACCAGGTGCGCGAGACCCTGCAGATCGTCGACCGGGCTTTCGTCATGTATGATGGCAAGGTTCTGTTCGATGGCGCGCCGGAAGACGTGCTTAAGAATGAAGACGTGCGGCGAGTTTATCTCGGCGATCGTTTCGCGGCCTAAAGACAATGGCTATGCGTCAGTCTCTTGATATGCGTCAGGGCCAGTCCCTGGTAATGACACCCCAGCTTCAGCAGGCGATCAAGCTGCTGCAGCTTT
Organism: Pseudomonadota bacterium; assembly: GCA_039196965.1. GTDB lineage: Bacteria > Pseudomonadota > Alphaproteobacteria > Caulobacterales > Hyphomonadaceae > CALLCD01. Next base: position 9,043 of record JBCCUK010000008.1, read on the forward strand.
CCAATCAGGAATTGCAGGAATTCGTCGAGGCGGAAATTGAACGGAACCCATTGCTTGAGCGGGCCGATGCCGGCGCAGCACCAGACACAAGCAACTCCGATCGCCGCGCCGAAGACGGCAAGGATCTGGGGGTCCGCGAAGAGCTGGGGGCCTCTGGCTCCCGGGAGATTGGTGCCGCATCTGAAGCACTCGATGCACCGACTGAAGATGTATCCAATGGCGATAGCGGATCCGATGCATCCATTGGTGCAAGTCGCTCCGGCCCCTCGGCTGAAGCAGACTGGTCTCGCGCCGGGAGCGGTAAGGCCGGTGGCGAAGACTTCGATTTCGAAAGCCGGCTGACCAGCGAAAAATCCCTCCGTGAGCATTTAAGCGATCAACTCACTTTAGCGGCTCTTGCCCCTGCTGATGCTTTGATTGCCGCGCGCCTGATCGATGAAACGGATGAGGGCGGATACTGCCGCGCCGATCTCGATGAGGTGGCGACGTCCCTAGGGGCAACACTTGAACAGGTGGAAGCCGCGCTTACCGTTTGCCAGGGCTTTGAACCAACAGGCGTCATGGCACGATCCATTCCGGAGTGTATGGCCCTCCAGCTTGCCGAGCGTGACCGTCTTGATCCCGCTATGCAGGCGCTCCTCGATAATCTGGAGCTCGCTGCGAAACGGGATATCAATGCGTTGGCGGAGCTCTGCGGCGTCGACAAAACCGACATCGCGGACATGCTGGTAGAATTACGTACGCTCACGCCGCGGCCCGGGTCGGCGTTTGCGAGCGACACTGTTGTGGCCGTTGTGCCGGATGTTTTCGTCCGCGAGATGCCTGATGGCTTGTTCTCCGTCGAACTTAATAGTGAAACTTTGCCCCGGATCCTGATGGACAAGGCCTATTATGCCGAAGTGTCCGCGTTGCCGATGCGCGATAAGGAGAAGGAGTTCATCTCCGACTGCGCGGCCAATGCCAGCTGGCTCATTAAGTCTCTGGATCAGAGGGCGAGGACTATTCTGCGTGTTGCCAGTGAGATCGTCCGCCAGCAGGACGCCTTCTTCGTTCATGGCGTCGCCCATTTGCGCCCGTTGAACCTCAAACAGGTCGCCGACGCCATTGAAATGCATGAAAGTACGGTGAGCCGTGTGACTTCCAACAAGTACATGGCGACGCCGCGCGGCCTCTTTGAACTCAAATACTTCTTCTCTGCTGCTATCCCGGCGACGGGAGGAGGGGAGGCCCATTCCGCTGAAGCTGTGCGCCACCGGATCAAGACCCTGATTGGCGACGAAGATGTCAGCAACGTGCTCTCCGATGATCAGATCGTTGAAATGCTTCGTGAATTCGGCGTCGATATTGCTCGGCGGACAGTCGCCAAATACCGCGAGAGCCTTGGCATTCCGTCCAGTGTCCAGCGGCGGCGAATTCTGCGCCAAACAGCCTGACGCGACGTTGTAACGCGTTCCGGCGTAAATTTTGTTGCGAAATCTTGGCAGGGCTCGTCATAACTGTTTCGATAGTTCATAATGCCATCTACAACTGGAGCGATTAGCCCGTGCAAATTCAAATTGCTGGAAAGCACCTCGACCTTGGCGACTCTCTGAGAACAAGAATCGAAGCTGGTCTAGAAGCCGCTGTTACCAAGTATTTTGACCGTCCATCTGAAGGGCATGTGACAGTCTCTAAGGATGGACATGAAATCGTCGTGGACTGTTCGGTGCACTTGCCGTCCGGCATCGTGCTACAGGCCCACGGTAGCGGCAGCGAGCCTTATGTCGCCCTTGAAAATGCCCTTGAAAAAATGGAGAAGCGCGTCCGCCGATATAAACGACGCTTGAAAGATCACCACCGTCCCGGGCGAGGGCCTATGCCAAGTGAGGACGTGTCCGCTTTCGTAATCCAAAGCCTTGATGAAGACGGCGAGGAGCCTGCCGGCGTCCCGCTGGAAAACGGTGCCGAAGCCCAGCCGCTTATCATCGCCGAGATGGATGAAAAGCTACGCACAATGTCCGTTTCAGAGGCGGTGATGCAGCTCGAACTTGGTGAGGCACCTGTTGTGTTCTTCCGTCACGCCTCCCTCGACCGCCTGAACCTTGTTTACCGACGTCCCGATGGCAATATTGGCTGGGTCGATCCGGCCCCGTCTTCTTCGCCTTCATCTTGAACTAGGACACTAAAACATGACCGGTCTGTCCAACCTGTTGGATGAGTCCTCTATTCTCGATCCCCTGGATCTGGAAAACGTGGATGACATTTTATCGGCACTCGCGGAACGATTGGCCTTGCGTTCCGGGATCGGAAAAGGCGCGATACTTTCCGCACTACGTGCAAGGTTGGCTGAAGATCCTGTTGGCGCTGGAAATGGTGTGGCGATTCCCCATGCGCGCCTGGAGAATGCTGCTGCGGAACCGGTCGGCGTATTTGCTCGCCTGTCGGCACCGGTCGACTTTCAATCGCATGACGAACGGCCCTGCGACCTCGTTTTTGCCCTGCTAACTCCCCTGAATAATGACACAGCTCACTTGAAGGCGCTGGCGCAGGTCGCCCGTACATTCCGTGACAATGAGTTAAGGGCAACGCTCAGGGGCAGTAAGGGGGAAGCCGCCGCAATCCTGCTTGGCGACAGCTCCCACGGCGCAGCTGCCTAGTTATTCCAATTAGTGGACGCTGCGTGGGCGCAGATCGTAAGCGCGAGCGGCTGCGAATGCAGCATCGCGGCCTTCGACAATTGCCAGGCGGTCGCCATCGGCATTGTGCACGCTGAATAGGTCTTCCATGGAGCCCAGCTCGTGGAGTGCTTCGCCGGGCACCAACTCGACGGCTTCGCCCTCTGACAGGGGACGAATATAGACCGTCTTTTCGCCAAATACGCCGAAGCCGGTATCGCTTTGAAGATCGGTTTTCATTTTCTCGTTCCTTCCTTTGAAGACAGGACCCGTCAGGGATGCGCCAAACCCCAGATATGCGGCGGTTCTCGATCATGCCTGACCGTTAGAAATTGGGTGCAGTGCCGTCTCGCTTCAAGGGATTTGTCAGCAAACGCCTTGAAATGACCGTGATTGAAAATGGGCCAAGAATGGGAGATTTATTCAATTTTTACAGCGTGTTTTGTTTGTTTTTCTGGGCAGTTAAGACATCTTGTTAGCACATTTAAGCAGAAGTCCATGATCGTGCGTCAGCCTATTTTAGGGGCAGCCGCATAGTATTTAGGCATTTCTCGCCCTACTCGCCGGAACGGTCACGGAGCATAAGCCCCTCATGAGACGACAGTCAGCGAACGGAAACATATAGAGTGGTGGAGGGGACAGGATTCGAACCTGTGTACGCTATGCGGGCAGATTTACAGTCTGCTGCCTTTAACCACTCGGCCACCCCTCCAGGTCGCCTTGACTGCGTCAGATGATGATTTGACGCCGCCATACCTCGCTGCTTAGAGCCAAAAGCAGAAGCCATCGAAGCAATGAGAAGGGTGCCTTATAGTGAGCAAGCCCAGCCCGCGCAAGCGCACAATGGAGCCGCGTCGCAGGCCCGCCAGATCCAGAGGCAGCGGCGGTCCTAAGGACGGCCCCATCTGGCTCTGGGGGAGCCATGCTGTAGCGGCTGCAAAAGCCAATCCGGCGCGGCACATTCACCGCTTGGTGACGACGGCAAATGCTGCCCGGCGGCTCGGTCTTGACGGGGCTGAAATCCTGCAGGCCAAGGAGCTTGAACGCCTCCTGCCGCGGGATGCGGTTCACCAGGGCGCGGCGCTCCTTGCCGACCCGCTGCCCTCAATAGAACTGGGCGAACTGATCGAAAAGGGATGCGAGCGCTTAGCGGTGCTTGATCAGGTGTCCGACCCCCATAATCTCGGCGCGATTTACCGCTCGGCGGCGGCATTCGGAATTGGTGGCCTGATCCTTCAGACCCGGAATGCGCCGGAGATTACGGGCATTGCCGCCAAATCCGCCGCCGGTGCCATAGAGCAAGTGCCGGAATGCCGAGTGGTGAATGTTGCCCGCACGATCGAGACCCTTGCCGAGGCTGGTTATACCGTCATTGGCCTTGCCGGTGAGGCGAGTTTTTCAATCGCGGAGGCGATGGCGGGCACTGGCAAGGTCGCAATCGTCCTCGGCTCGGAGGGGGCGGGGCTAAGGCCCGCTGTCGCAAAAGCCTGCACCATGCTCGCCCGCATCCCCATGTCCCCGGTGATGGAGAGCCTCAACGTTTCTAATGCCGCCGCGATCGCGTTCTACGCCGCCGCTGCACAGCACTATTCCTGATCCTTAATCATCTGGTAGGGTCGCCCCACGGATTGAGGCCTGTGGATTGAGGGACGTGACCCATGCTGAGACTGATTTCATTATTGCTCCTGCTCGCCGGTCTTGGAGCCGCTGGCTATGGCGGTTACCGCATGTATGCTCCGCAGGCCTTCGCCCCTGAAGTCGAGGAGATTGCTGAGCGTTCCGAGCCTCCCGCAGCGGCGGAGATCGCAGAGCCTGCGCCCGTCGAGAGGCGCACGGCGACTCGTTCCCTGCAGAGGTCTGTCAGTGCGGCGGAGGGCGTGCTGGATGCTGTAGAGGAAACGGCGGGAATTGCGGCCTCTGAACCGAATTTGACCTTTTCTACCTCCAGAACATTGGAGCCGGACGCCGCACAGAAGCTGCGGTCCGTACCGGTCGCCTATGAAGTGCCGGAGCAGGCGACATTCGGGCGACCATTTGAAGTGACCTTTGCCCTCGACGGCACCGGAAGCAACAATGCGATCGACGTCCTGCCGAATGAGCAGCGCATCATCGAGAACACAGCCGATGTTGGCGATAAGGCGCGGGCCGCGCTGCTGGGCTCAGCGTTTTCGATTAACCCCTTATCTCCGGAAACTCAGATCATCTCCCAAAGCGTTCAAAACGTTTGGCGCTGGCAGGTGACACCGCGCGAAGCCGGCGAACGCAAACTGTTTATTGAACTCTTTGCCGTGAAGGACGGCGAAGCCCTACCCGTCCGTACATTGAATGATGTTGTCACGGTCGAGGTCTCCCGGGTCAATCAGGTGATTGCGCTCGCAAATGAAGCCAATCCGATCATTGTGGTGCTGGGTGGTATAGGCTCCGCGCTTGCCGGCCTTTTCGGCGTCGTGCGGTTCTTCAGGGGCAGCTGAGCTCTGCAGCCAACCCCTTAAAGTGGAACCTATGACCAGACCGTCATCCCGTTAGCTCGCTGCGCTTGCGCGGATGCTCTGCGACCGGTGCCTGGCTGTAATCATTGAACGGCCCGTCGCGCATTATTACTGCGCTTTTGACACCCCCGGACGCCGCATCCCGGACAAACTGGCGTCCTTCGGGCGTATTGCGCATGATTCCATCGAGGATGGGGCCAAGGGTCTGTGTGCTCTGCAGTCCCATATTGTCATAAGCCTGATTGACGATCAGCTTCATGGAGATGAGTTGGGTGAGGGGGATGGTCGCCAGCTTCTCTGCTTCCGCCTGAACGCGGGCGTCCAGATCTTCCAGCGGCACGGCGAAATTGATGAGCTCTATATCGGCGGCTTCCTTGCCGGAAATCCATTCGCCGGTCAGGGCATAGTATTTGGCTTTTGCGAGGCCGAGGCGGTAGACCCACATGCCTGTGAGGTGGCATCCCCAGACGCGGGAATAGGGCGTGCCGAGGCGCGCATCTTCCGATGCGATGACAATATCGGCGCAAAGTGCAAGCTCGGACCCGCCGCCCACGCAATAGCCATGGACTTTCGCAATTGTCGGCTTCTGGCCGCGCCACAGCCCCATGAAGGTATTAATATAAGACGTATACTGATTGGTGACCGTATGGACGTCCATGCCGGGATCGTAGCCGTCCTCCTTGATGTTTCCATAATGCTCCAGGCCATCGGAGAAATCGAAGCCGCCGCAGAAACTGTCGCCTGCACCTTCCAGAATGATCACCTTGATATTCTCATCGCGATTGGCGTCGCGCAGCGCCGCATTGAGCGCTTCAATCACTTCATATCGCAGCGTGTTGTATTTTTCCGGCCGGTTAAGTGTAACCGTGGCGATGTGGCCTTCTTTTTTGAGCAGTACGACGTCCGTTGACATTTTTTCCTCCGTGGATGAGTTTGAACTTACCGTTCGGTAGGTAAATGCCTACCAAGTGGTAAGTTGTCAACTGGGTTTGGAGTTCGGTCATGGCTGGAGACACGCGAGAAAAGCTGCTCGATACGGCGGAAGCACTCTTTGCGGAGCGCGGATTCTACGGAGTGAGCATCGCTGCGATTGCCGATGAACTGGGCCTGACGAAGCAGGCTTTGCTCCATCATTTCGGCAATAAGGAAAAGCTCTATGGCGCTGTGCTCCAACGTCTTTCAGGTGATTTTGAGCGCGAGCTTGCCGACATATCAGCTGCTGAGCCCGACGCGTCCAAACAGCTGAAGTCATACCTGCTTGCCAGGGCAGCCGATGTTTTGGCGCAGACGAACAGAAGCCAGCTTCTGATGCGGGAGTTGCTCGACAATAAGCGCCGGGCTGAAGCGGCATCGACCTGGTATCTCAAACCCTATCTGGAGACGCTGACGGGTATGGTTCGCGCGGTGCCGGGCTGGACGCATGCCGACGATGCTGAAGCCTTTGCGTTGATTTATCAGCTGCTCGGGGCGATCACCTATTTCTCCGTGTCGCAACCGACCCTGACCGGCATTTTTGGAGATGAGCACCTAGCTTCTATAAGGGCCTCTTTCCCCGGTCAGTTCGAGGCGCTTGTCGACGCTGCCCTCAGGCGCTGATTGGTGATTATGTTTCCGGTCGGTTGTTCCGTAAAACAGTCTGTCCACACAAAACTCTTAGGCACTCTCAGCGCGCCGAATCTGAGACTCTCAACACGCCATTTCGGCGAAATCTGTCCTCGCATTACGAGAGAATTTATCCCCGGACTATCCTACTCTGCGGCGACTTCTTCGGCCGACGCGGCAATAAAGCCACCGGACTGCCGGGCCCAGAGATCAGCGTAGAGCCCGCCACTCTCAATCAGCTCTTCATGACTGCCCTGCTCGACGATGCGGCCCTCGTCGAGCACAATCAGCCGATCCATGGCGGCGATGGTCGACAGCCGGTGGGCAATGGCAATCACGGTCTTGCCTTCCATAAGCTGGAACAGGTGCTCCTGAATGGCAGCCTCGACTTCTGAATCGAGTGCGGAGGTTGCTTCATCAAGGACGAGGATTGGCGCGTCTTTCAGGAAAATTCGGGCGATGGCGATGCGCTGGCGCTGGCCGCCGGAAAGTTTCACGCCGCGTTCGCCGACCTTCGCGTCGAGGCCCTTCTGGCCTTTATTATCTTCCAGTTCCTCAATGAAATCAGTCGCGTTGGCTTGTGTGAGGGCGTGCCAGACTTCATCTTCGGTCGCTCCGTCGCGGCCATAGGCGACGTTTTCACGGATCGTCCGGTGGAGGAGGGACGTATCCTGGGTCACCATGCCGATCTGCGCCCTTAAAGAGTCCTGCGTCACATCGGAAACGGATGAGCCGTCGATTGTGATGCGCCCACCCTCCACATCGTAGAGCCGCAGGAGAAGATTGACGAGCGTCGTCTTGCCCGCCCCGGACCGTCCGACAAGACCGACCTTCTCACCGGGCTTCACAGCGAGGTTCAGCCCTTCGATCACCCCCTGGCCCTTGCCATAGTGGAAGCTTACGTCTTCGAAGGCGATCTGACCCTCCGACACTAGAAGCTGTTTGGCGTCAGGCTTGTCTTCTACCGCCCGAGCCTTGGCCAGCATCCCCATACCGTCATAGACAATGCCCACATTCTCAAACAGCGCCGATACCTCCCACATAATCCATTGCGACATCCCAACCATCCGCAACGCAAGCGCGAGGGCGGCGGCGATGGCCCCGACCGTGACGCTGCCGGCGAGCCAGAATGTAATGCCGATCCAGGAGATGAGCATAATGGCGATGGCATTATTCAGATGCACAAGTGTGACAAAGACGGTGACGAGGCGCATCTGGTGATGAACCGTTCCGAGAAAGCCTGTCATGCTTTCCCGCGCATAGGCCTGCTCCTGACGGGCGTGGGCGAAGAGCTTGACCGTTGCGATGTTGGTATAGGAATCGACGATGCGTCCCGTCATCTCGGATCGGGCATCGGCTTGCTTTTCGGCGACCTTTGTCAGCCTCGGCACAAACCACCAGGTCAGGATGCCATATCCGATCACCCAGAGCACGATGGGAATCGCGAGACGCAGGTCCGCAGCGGCCACCATCACGATCATGGTGACAAAGAACACGCCGAGATACATGAAGATATCGACGACCTTCATCACGACCTCGCGCACGGCGAGGGCAGTCTGCATCACTTTCGCACCGACCCTGCCGGCATACTCATCCGAGAAAAACTGAGTTGATTGACCGAGTACGTATCGATGCATCCGCCAGCGTGCCGACATCGGAACATTGCCGAGAATCGCCTGATGGACAACGAGCCCCCAGAGATAATGGCCAATAGGCAGGATCAGTATGACGGCTCCGCCCATTATCGCGAGCTTCGTGCCATGGGTTGCAAAGAAGACGTCGCGGTCTGTGGAGCCGAGCCAGTCGACGAGCCAGCCCATAAATCCGAAAAGCAGCACCTCACCTATTGCAATCGCCGTCGACAGCACCGTCATAACAGCAAGCAGGGGGTAAGCATCCCTCACATAGTGCAGCACGAAGGGAACAAGCCCCTTGGGCGGCTCGTCTAGGCGGTGGTCCGGAAACGGATCCAGGAGGTTTTCGAACCTGCGAAACATGGCGGGCAGCTATGGCACGTCTGTCTGGCCTGCTCAATCGTTCCGAACCCTCATAATCGTGAAGGGGATAGGCTGGTAAATCGCCAGTCTCCGTGCTTCACCTCTTGCAAAGAGATATTGGTGGAGGAGTCGTAAAATGGGTTTGATCGGGCGTCTTACGGGTGCCGCGGTTGCGGCCGCTTTAGTTTTTGCAGGAACTGCGGCAGCACAGAAAAAGGCGCTGGTCGGTGGAACACTGTTCGATGGGCTTGGTGCAGCACCGGTCTATGACAGCGTCATTCTGATAGACGGGGATCGTATCGAAGATGTCGGTACGGAGGACAGTCTGCCTGTACCGGAAGGTTATGAGATCATCTCCACCGAAGCGATGACTGTGATGCCGGGCCTCTGGGAGATGCACGCCCATTTGATGCTGAACGGTCACTCAAACTATGCCCATTGGGACCGAACCTATCTCAATCGTCTTGGGTCGGAGATTATGCCGGCCTCTGCCGTGCAGCTGCTCCTGGCAGGAGTAACGACTGCCCGTGACCTCGGAGCGCCGCTTGAGCCGTCCATCTCGGTTAAAACACGAATTGAGAATGGCGAGATACCGGGCCCTCGTTTATTTGTTTCCGGCCCGTTCATCCAAAAGCAGGCTTATCCGGGGACGGAGGCTTTCCGATGGGGTGTGGATGGCGAGCGGGATGCCCGGCGTAAGGTCAATGAACTTGCCGATGCCGGCGTCGATATCATCAAGCTGATCGACCATGATCTTATGACGCGGGACGAAGCTCAGGCCGTTGTCGACACCGCCCACGAGCGCGGCCTGATCGTTGTCGGGCATTCCCACAAGCCGGATGAAATCCGCATTGGCCTCGAAATCGGCATCGATAACTTCGAACATACGGGGCTGACCACGGCACCGGAATATCCCGCCGACATCATGGAGGCGCTTAAAGAGCGCACCGCCAAGGGAAGAATCGCTGGCGGGCCGCTTTACTGGACGCCAACCGTCGAGGGCCTCTGGAACTATGTTGACACGCGTGACAATCCCGAGGAACTCGACACCGATTGCTGGCACCGCGGATTGGAAGCGGACACGATTGCCGACATCAAAGCGTCGATCCAGCACCCGAACCGCCTCGACTACTTTCAGCTGACGCCAAAGCGAAAGCCAACATTGAAAAGGAAATTCAGCCAGATTCGCGAGGCTGGCGTTGTTCAGTTGATCGGCACCGATAGTGGCATCCCCATGAAATTCCATTGCCAGTCCACCTGGAACGAAATTGATGTCTGGACACGGATCATGGGTGTTCCCTTCATGGAAACGCTTCAGGCCGCGACCTACTGGCCTTCAAAGCTTATGGGCGTCGAGAATGAGTGGGGCACACTTCAACCGGGCCGCTATGCTGATATCATCGCGGTCCATGGCGATGTGCAGAAATACCCCGCGCTGCTGCAACGGGTCGACTTCGTTATGAAAGGAGGCATCGTTTACAAGGAAGACGGACAGCCGGTGGAGGAAGCTCTGGCGGCAATCGGTCCATCGAATTAGTATCTGCGTAGAATAAAAGACAGGCGGATGTCGAAGAGCCAAATCTTCTCGGCTTCGACGGCGATTTAAAGGGGGAACTTTCGACTATGTCACCTGTATTACACGGGACCGGGCGCGTCCTGCTGGCGCTTTATTTCCTCGTACCGGGGATCATGAAAGTCCTTGGATGGTCGGATACGGTCAGCATGGTTGACCGTCACGACGTGCCTTTCCCTGAAGCGGCCGTGGCTGTCTCAATCATTGCCAATATCGCAGGTGCAATCCTGTTGATAGCGAACCGCCATGTTCGCCTCACCGCGCTTGGCTTTGTTTTGTACATTATTCTCGTGAATGCGCTTCTCCATGATTTCTGGAACTTCGAAGGCATTGAGGCGGCTCACGAACTTCAGAACTTCATCAAGAATCTGGGCATCCTGGCGGGACTGCTCGTTTTGGCGGGGGCAAGCCCCAAGAGATCCCTAAGTATCGGCACACTGTTTCAGCGGGATCCGACTCTGGCGTAAGGGAGGAGGCGACGTCTGAGGCCTATGATATTGCCGTGATTGGCATGGGTGCGATGGGGGCGGCCACCCTGGCGGCGCTTTCAGACAGCGGCCTCAAAATTCTTGGCATAGACCAGTTCTCTCCACCCCACGATCAGGGCAGCTCCCACGGAGAAACGCGCCTCCTCAGAACGGCCTATGCCGAGGACGAGGCGTATGTGCCTCTGGTAAAACGCGCCATCGAGTTATGGCGGCGATATGAGGCGCTTACGGGCGATGTTTTGTTCGATCAGACTGGCGTGGTCTACGCCGCCCGTGAGCCCTCTGAACTGTTGACGAGCATAAGAACCGCTTCGGTCATGCATAACGTTCCTATCGAAACCATATCTCCTGCCGAGCGGCCGGGCTTCATGCCGCAATTGTCCGTACCCGACGACTGGACCGTGATTTACGAGCCGGATGGCGGCTTCGTCCATGCCGAGCGGACAATATCGGCCATGTTGGGTGTCGCATTAAACCGGGGAGTTATGCTCATTCAAAATGCTTCTGTACAGATGATTTCCAGAGATGGATCGGCCTACCGCATCGCGACACCTGAGCGAGACTATCATGCAGAAAAGCTAATGCTCTGTGCCGGAGCCTGGATCACCAATCTGGTTCCGGAGCTTAGCGAGCATATTCACTTGCAACGCCGGGTGTTGCATTGGTTTCACTGTGCGCCCGACAGCTTCACCCAAGCGAGCGGGTTCAAGCCTTTCTGCGTCGCCGACAGCGATCGATGGATCTATGGCTTTCCCGATGTCACAGGCGGTCAGATCAAGGTTGCTGACCACCATGCCAGCGAGGATCTGGAGGCGATCGAAGTCATCAATAGAGATACGGCAGATGAAGATTTCAGCGCCTTGGCAGACATCGTCGAGAGAGCGTTTCCGACGCTCGGCCCCATGGCAGCTTCGAAAGTCTGTGTTTACACGATGTCGCCCGACGAGCATTTCATTCTTGGAGAATGTCCGGGAAGAGAGGGGGTTTACATCGTAACCGGATTTTCTGGACACGGATTTAAGTTTGCTCCGGCGATAGGGGAGCTGATGGCCAGCATGATAACGGATGCCAGCTTCCAGCTGCCGTATCCAATGCTCTCCATAGATCGCTATTTTAATTAGCCCTCAGGTTCGACGCCAGGTTGCGCCGTCCGGACCATCCATGATTTCAATGCCCTCTGTCGCAAGCTCATCGCGGATACGGTCAGCCTCTCCCCAATTCTTCTCGGCTCGGGCAGTATCCCTTGCCGCTACAAGAGTATCGATCCGGGCCGTATCGTCCGTATCGGTTCCTTTTTCCCATTCGTCGGGGGTCGATTGAAGAAGACCGAGAAGCTCGCCAGCAGCGAGAAGATTTGCTTTGCCATTAGCCATGGCGGCCTTGTCGTCATTATCGGCTGCGGTGTTTGCGGCCGTTGCCAGAGCCGAAAGCGCGGCCAGTGCTTCTGGAGTGTTCAGATCATCCCTTAGGGCGGCGATCACACCGTCAATATCCGGAGCGGTCTCCGATACATCCCATACGCGGCGAAGTGCACCATATATCCTGTCGAGCGTGGTCTTCGCTTGCGTCAACAGGTCCGTCGTCCAGTCCAGCGGCGCGCGATAGTGGCCAGACAACATGGCAAAGCGGATCACCTCGCCATCCCAGTGCTCCAGCAAATCCTTCAACAGGACCACATTGCCAAGGGATTTCGACATTTTCTCACCGGCCATATCGAGAAATCCGTTGTGCATCCAGTAACGGGCCATGGCCGCGCCGTGTGCACACTCCGACTGGGCGATCTCGTTTTCATGATGTGGGAATTGTAGATCGATGCCACCGCCATGGATATCGATGGTGGTGCCGAGTTGCTTTGCCGCCATGGCCGAGCACTCTATATGCCAGCCCGGCCGTCCGCGGCCCCAGGGGCTCTCCCAGATCGCGTCTTCCGGTTCGCCCTCCTTGGCAAATTTCCAGAGCGCAAAATCCGACGGATCTCGCTTTTCTTCTTCCACGGCGACCCGTGCGCCAGCCTCATTGTCATCTGCCTTGCGGCCCGATAGCCGGCCATAGGTGTCCATGCTCGGAACGTGGAACCAGACGCTGGACATGCCGACATAGGCATGACCTTTTTCGACCAGCCCGGCGATGATCTCGATCATCTCGTCGATATGGCTCGTCGCCCAGGGTTCTAGCGTTGGGGGCAGGGCGTTCACCGCGGCGGCTTCGGTGTTGTATATCTCGGCGTATTTCTGCGTCACGGAAGCTATGCTCGTGCCGGACGCTTCTGCGGCGGCGATTATTTTGTCTTCCACATCGGTAATATTCCTGGCGTAGACAACGGCCTCATTTCCGTAGGTCGCGCGCAGCAGACGGAACAGCGTGTCGAACACAATGACAGGCCGAAAATTGCCAATATGAGCATGGTTATAAACCGTCGGTCCGCAGACATACAACGTCACCCGAGCGGGGTCCTGCGGTACAAATTCCTGCTTTTCGCGGGCGATGGAATTGTAGATTTTCAGCATTTTTCCGTCCGGCGACCCTGTATTGACGGGCTTTTGCAGGAATCCAAACCAAATGTCATCGGAAAAAAATTGGAAAGTTCAGCGCCACCGGCTTATATTGCTCCCATCGCCCTGAGGGTAACAACTCGGGCGGGCGTTAAGTCCGGGCTATTTTGGAGGGGTGACTTACCCGCCATTTCGCCTCGGCTCGACCCTCGTCCCTCAGTACAGGAACTCCCGGCATGGATGCCATAACCAAGAAGACTGAAATCGTGCGCGCGGATATTGTAAAGCGGCCCTCCAGAGAGGAAGCGGAAGAGGCTGTGCGCACACTGCTCGCATGGGCAGGAGATGATCCGGCCCGCGAAGGTTTGCTGGACACGCCGAAACGCGTGGTCAAAGCCTATGAGGAGTGGTTTCAGGGGTATAATGAAGACCCGGTAAAATACCTCTCCCGTACCTTCGATGATGTGCAGGGTTATGATGATATTGTCATGCTGCGCGAGATTGATGTGGAGTCTCACTGCGAGCACCACATGGCTCCTTTCCTCGGCACCGCCTATGTCGCCTATATGCCGACCCAGGCTGTGGTCGGAATTTCGAAGCTCGCCCGTGTTGTGGAGATCTATGCCAAACGTCTCCAGACGCAGGAGACCATGACGGCGCAGATCTGCGACGCCATTACGGAGAGCCTGGCTCCTGCCGGTGTGGCTGTCCTGATCGATGCTGTGCACCAGTGCATGACCACGCGTGGTGTGCACCATCCGAATGTGTCGACGATCACCACCCAGTTCACCGGCGTTTTCAAAACCGACAAGGATATGCGCGACCGCTTCCTGCGTCTCGCCGGCCGGTAACACGCCGCTGGGTAAACCAGTCACTTGGAATAGAGAAAGCCCGTCTGCTGATCGCAAACGGGCTTTTTTCAGTTCTGATTGTCAGAGTCCCTAGAACTCTGCCCGGAAGTTGACGCCGACATAACGATCGGCTTCGCGGGGGATCTGGAACCGGAACACGTCACCGGAATTCGTGGTAACGAAGCTCTCATCGAGCAGATTGTTGACGATAAACGTCAGGCGGTACCGCTCCTGATATTCCACGCCAACGCTGAGATTCCAGAGATTGTAATCCGGCAGAAGGCTTTGCGGTGGGATCGGGAACAGGGCTTCTGGATCGCCGCCTGGAAGCAGGCTTTCCTGCTCATCCACATGGCTGAATGTCGTATTCAGGAAAACGGCATACTGATCTGTCAGCGGATAATAGATATCCGCCCCAAATGTGTAGTTCACGTCCGGCGAGAAGAGGAGATCCTGGCCGGTGAAGATGCCGCCCGGAAATTCCGGTTCGCCTGTGGTCGGATCAAGTGGTGAGTTGAACTCTCGGATTTCCGCATCGTTCAGAGACACCGCGCCGGTCAGGGTCAGCCAGTCGAAGGGAGCCCAGCTCGTATCAATCTCGATGCCCTGTGTACGGACATCACCGGCATTGGTCAGGCGAGTGATGGTCACACCGGTTGACGTATCAAAGGCATTCGCCTGGAAGCCCTCAATATCGGTCGTGTACAGCGCGATATTGAACGCGAAATTGGAAATCGCATATTTCCAACCAATCTCGAAGGAGTCCGACGTCTCCGGATCAATCGGTGCCGTGTCGAGCGTGCCCTGATTGAAGAATACATTGAAGGCCGGGCCTTTGTATCCCTGTGCATAGCTGAAATAGGTGTTGCCCAAGTTCCGCCCGCCGAACAGGATATCTCCGATCTCGGCGCTGAAGCCGGTTCTGATGGAGAAATCGTTTTCGTCGGTTGAGCCTGTGAAGGCTGGGACATCGACGAGTATCGGGTTACCGTCAGCATCCAACTCACCCGTCGGAACATCCGTATTCGGAACAGCAAAGCCGCCGGTTGCAAATGGGAACTGACCATTTGGCAGGTCAGGCCGTACGCCTACGCCCTGGCGGCCGAAGGGGTCATTGTTGATCCGGCTGTTGATGAAGTCGACTTCGTCCCGTGTCCAGCGCGCGCCGAAAAAGACGTTCAGGCCATCCAAAACATCATAATCGACATTGCCGAAGACGGCGAAGTTGTCGAAATCGACATTGGCGAAATTTGTCGCCGAGACGATGTCATTTGCATTACAGGTCAGTCCGGGATTGGCATCCAGAATAGCCTGGTTCTGCCCGCCATTGTTCTGACAGCTGGCGTCCCGGGTGAAATCGCTCTCTATCGAAAGATCGAAGTAATAGCCGCCAAACTGATAATTGACCGGTGAGTCCGCTGGCGACTGTATGCGAAGTTCCTGGCTGAACTGGCTATTGTCGCGCGTCCCGACATCGTGGAGCAGAAACCCGACATCGCCGAAATTCACAGGCAAAGCTTCAAAACCATCCTGAGAAGTGAAGTCGCCTTCGCGGAATTCGGTGTTCGACCATTCCCGGAAGGAGGTGATCGAGGTGACCGTATGTCCGCCGAGAACGTCCTTTTCAACGTTTAATGCGAAGGCATCGAAATTGTTGATCGTCCGGGTTTCGAAATCCTGATCGATGACGCGTGTGTCGAGCTGAATGTCCGCGACGGGCCGCGTGCCGTCGCCCGGATCGACGATGCCCACCCCGCCTGGAGGGGCAAGGGAATCAGCAAAGCGTGCATTATTTGCCGCAAGGGCTGGAATGTCCGCACAGCAATCATCGTCGGTCTCATTATGTTCATAGGTGAACAGCGCGCGGGTCGTATCGTCCGGCTCCCAGAGCACCTGGAGGCGTCCACCCCAGCGATCATAGCCGTTGACGTCGCGATTGTTGGCCAGATTGCGGATAAAGCCGTCAAACTCTGACCGGCTCACCGTCAGGCTGGCGGCGACCGTGTCCGTGATCGGCCCGGAGACCCGGCCTTTCACCTGATATTCCTCATCCTCGAAATAGGACGCTGATACATAACCGCCCCACTCATCCTGGTTCGGGGCCTGGGTGACGATATTAACGACGCCTGCCGAGGCGTTCTTTCCGAAGAAGGTGCCCTGGGGCCCGCGCAGCACTTCGATACGTTCGATATCGTAGAGGTCGCCGAAGGCCTGGCCGGATCTTCCGAGAACGACGCCGTCGACCACGGTGGCCACACTTGGTTCAGCTGCATCGGAGAATGAAATCGTGCCGATGCCGCGAATGGTGATCGCTGAGTTGGCATTGGTTGATCCCTTCCGGAAGCTCACCGACGGGATCAGCGTTGTCAGGCTTTCCAGATTGTTGCTCGGAAAGGCGGCTTCGATGGCATCGCCCCCAAGCACGCTGACGGCAATCGGAACATCTTGAAGGCTCTGTTCGGTCTTCTGCGAGGTTACGGTGATCTCGTTCAGCGTCATGCGGCGGTCTTCGCCCGCCTCGTCTGCTTCCTGAGATATTGCAACCGGCATGATCAGGGCGCTGGCACAAACCGATGCCATGGCTAGTCTTTTCAGCATTACTGCCTCCCTCCTATTTTCGGGGGAAGCTGTCACAAAATAGGCATGTGATCCACAGGTTGGCCAAATAGAAGGCAAATTCTACTGAAGAGCGTGACATTTCTGTCAGTATGGATGCGCACTAGGCGGGTGCGACCATGGACATCAGGGTCGCACAGAGGATCGCGCCATAGGTGCCGAGTGCATAGCCGAGCACGGCGAGTAGGACGCCAACGGGCGCAAGGGCGGGGTGGAAAGCAGCTGCCAGAACGGGAGCTGACGCGGCACCGCCGACATTCGCTTTTGACCCAACCGCGATGAAGAAAAACGGCGCGCGGATGATCTTTGCCACGATGAAAAGCAGGATGGTGTGAAACAGCATCCAGATGATCCCCATGACAAACAGAAGCGGCTGTTCGGTGATCGCCAGAATGTCCATCCGCGTGCCAATCACCGTGACGAGGAGGAAGATGAACACCGTTCCGAGCTTCGACGCGCCGGCCCCTTCTAGGCTGCGCGCCCTTGTGAAGCTCGCTCCAAGGCCAATGGTTGTGGCGGTCACAACGACCCAGAAAAAACCACTGGAGAGAATCGTATTCGCCGTAGCCTCAATGCCTGAGAAATAGCCCCCGACGACCATCGATGTCAGATGCGAAACGCCGGTTCCGCCAATGGCGAGCGCGGTCAGATACATGAGATCATTGGCCGATGCGGGACGGGCGACCTCTGCGGTATAGTTCGCCATCCTGTCGCGCAGCCGGTCAATCGCCGATGTGTCGGCTTTCAGCCAGGCGTCAAAGGGTTTCGGATTGCCCGCCCCGAACAACAGGAAGGCCATCCAGATATTTGCGACAACGATATCCACCGCCACCATGGCCGAGTACTTCGCCGGATTATACCCATAGATCTCCAGCATCGCGGTCTGGTTTGCCCCGCCGCCGATCCAACTCCCGGCGAGCGTTGCCATGCCGCGCCAGACCGCATCTGGTCCCGCCCCGCCCACCGTCTCTGGACTGAAGGTCGACATGATCAGGATCGAGATCGGGCCGCCAAGGACAATCCCGACCGTTGCTGTAAAGAACATGATGAGCGCCTTGGAACCAAGACCGGTGATGGCTTTCAAATCGATTGAAAGCGTAAGGAGAATGAGGCTCGCAGGCAGGAAATAATCCCGTGCCACAGGCCAGAGATTGGACGTATCATCGGAGGCGGAATGGATCAGGCCGAATGTCGCCATCAGCGATGGGATCAGATAGCACATCAGGATGGTCGGGAAGATCGTGTAGAACTTGTCCCAGACGCCGCCGCGGCTTTTGGTATAGAAAACAAGCCCCAGTACAATCGCCAGCAGTCCCAGAACGACAGCGTCATTAGTGATTATTGGCATCCAAACCCCCAAAAGCTCGCAGCAAAGCGTAAGCCGATCTTTCTGCTCCGGTAAACACCGCGTCTCAGCTAGCTGAATAACGGCGTGCCACCACCTTACCCAGGGTCAATAATTGTCTGGATTGACAGGCCTTTGCAGGCGGTTTCCTATGATGTCCAAAAAGATATTCGGGAGTCCTATGCCATGATGAAATCACCTATCTGCGAAAAGCTCGGTATCGAGTTTCCGCTTCTTGCATTCAGCCACTGCCGGGATGTTGTGGTGGCCGTGTCCAAGGCCGGAGGCATGGGCGTCTTTGGCGCTGTCAACCTGCCACCGCACAGGCTGAAGGAAGAGCTCGACTGGATCGTGGACAATATTGGCGACAAGCCATTTGGGGTCGATCTGATTGTGCCGAACAAATTCGAGGGCAAGGGGCAGGCTTTTGATTCCTCGAAGCTGATGAAGGCTGTGCCCGAAGAGCACAAGGCGTTCACGTCGAAAGTCATGGCTGATTACGATATTGATGCCATCGATCTTGAAGGGGAGCGGATGAAATCTGCGACCTTCGCTAAAAATTTGCGTGATGAGGGGGCGGCCTCGGCCATGGAAGTCGCCTTTGAGTACCCGATCAAGCTGATCGTCAATGCTCTGGGTGTGCCGCCGCAATCCATGCTCGATATGGCGAAGAAGTATGGCGTGGCGACTGGCGCGCTTGTCGGCGCGAAAGAACATGCCGTCGCCCAGGTCACGGCCGGGGTGGATATGTTGATTGTTGCGGGCGGCGAAGCAGGCGGCCATTGCGGCGACGTCTCTACAATCGTGCTGATCCCGGAGGTTTATCACGCCGTTCGTGCCATGGGCGCGACAACGCCGATCCTAGCGGCGGGCGGTATTACCACCGGAGCGCAGATGGCGGCCGCTATGTCCATGGGTGCGGACGGGGCTTGGTGCGGGTCAGTCTGGCTAACTACGTCTGAGGCCGAGACCAACCCTGTTGTGAAAGAGAAAATGCTCGCCGCATCATCCCGGGATACGATCCGTTCCAAATCCCGGACAGGCAAGAGCTCGCGTCAGCTCCGCTCGCCCTGGACCGATGCCTGGGAAGCTGAAGATGCGCCGAAACCACTGCCCATGCCGCTGCAGTCCCTCGTATCGGAACCGGCGTTGCGCCATATCGACAAGCTGAGCGAAGGGGGGCACGAGGGCGCCAAAGAGCTCGCTACGTATTGGGTTGGGCAGGGCGTTGGATTGATGAACCAGTCCATGTCGGCCGGGCAAGTCGTTCAGGAATTCAAGGAGGACTTTCTTCGGGCGTGTGAGCGCTTATCCGCGACGGTCGACGCATAGTACATAGCACCAAAACCACGAGTTCCAGCCAGCGCAAATAGAAGAAAGACGTCTCCATGCCCCAGATCAAGGCCAACGGCATTAGCTTCGAATATGATGAAATCGGGCCCAGCGATGGCGACCCTGTCCTCCTGGTGATGGGGTTCGGAGCTCAGATGACTTTCTGGCCCGACAGTTTCCGCCAGCCGCTCGCCGATGCGGGATATCGCGTAATCCGGTTCGACAACCGGGATATCGGCCTCTCCCACCAGTTCGACGATAAAGGCATACCCAACATCGCCGGAGTCATGGCGAAGGCGACTGCCGGAGAGGACGCGTCCGATCTCGTGCCCTACAAGCTCGATGATATGGTTGCCGATACGGCAGCAGTAATCGAGGCGTTGGACATAAAGCCCGCTCACATTGTAGGAGCCTCCATGGGCGGTATGATTGCGCAGCTCCTTACACTCGATTATCCTGGGCATGTCCGCAGCCTGACCGCGATGATGACGACATCTGGCGATCCGTCCCTTCCTCCCGCAAAGCCCGAGGCCATGGCGGCGCTGACCGCCCAGCCTGAAAGTCCGGCTCGGGATGATGTCATCGCGACCGGTGTCACGGCCCGGAAGACTATTGGCTCCCACCCTGATGTGCGCGATCCTGATGATATGATCCGCGATAAGGTCGCTACCGGATTTGACCGGGCCTATCGCCCTTTCGGTGTTATGAGGCAGTATGGTGCGATCCTCGCTCAGACCCATTGGTATGAAAGGCTTGGCGACATTGCCAAGCCAACGCTTGTGGTTCACGGCGTCGAGGATCCGCTCCTGCCGGTTACCTCAGGCCGCGACGTTGCGAACCGCATCGAAGGCGCAGAAATAGCCGAAGTTGAGAAATGGGGGCATGATCTGCCGGAAGCGGTCACCCCTGAACTTGCCCGAATCGTGAGTCAATTTCTGGAGCGCATGAAGATCAGCGCCACGTCTTAGGACATTTTACACGTATAAATTGTATTTTGTTCTCATGGTCAGACTGGCTGCGGGAGCCTCGCACGTATTAAAGCGTGTGCACAAAGTATCGTTCCGCTACACCAATCTGCTCACACAACCAGGTTGAGGACGAAGATATGGGTGACAAGGAATCTGTCGACTATTACCTCCGATTTGCTGAGGTAACCGAGCAGCTTATCGAAACTTTGAGCGACAATATTACAGATATTTCTACACAAAATCAGAAACTTGATCGTGATATGCAGAAGGCGCTGTGGCTTACACAAACATTGATCCGCCGATGGAGAGAGAACACACAAGTCGATATTAATCAGGTGTCTGCGAGGCCAGTCGGCAGGCCAAAACCGCCATTAGGTGGCGCGGGATTCTCCGCTGGAAAATTTCAACCGGTAAAAGAAAATTCGGATAATTCTCAGAATTAAGAAATTGGTAATTATTCACTTTTAGGTAGAAATTATTGGGTTGAAGAGGTTGACTATGGCGCATCACATGTCTGCTCTGTGCGGTCGTTTCGATCCGACGCTGGTTCGCCAGCAAAACTTACCATCAATCTCAGTTCGGATGGTCTGGACCAAAATCATGCTTCACTCGGTCCTATAAGCTGTCTGATCCGGGCGGGCACGTTTTATCCGCCCCTCTGAAAACGTGCCCGCCCATTTTTTGCTCACCAAGACGCAATCGCAGGTGCCTAATCTTCGAAGATGATTTGCGGCGCGGGCTTGCCCTCCAGCCCGTCCAGCGTCTCGACTACATTCGTTCCAAGGCGCTCAAAAAGATCGGCAGCGGTGTCATCGCCAAGCGCTGCCGGTACGCCCTTGTCGCCGCCCTCGCGAATACCGACCAGAATGGGCAGTTCCGCAAGCAATGGCAGCGCAAACTTCTCTGCCATGGCCCGTCCACCGCCATCGCCGAACAGGGGGTGGCGATTGCCAGCAGGATCTTCAAACCAGCTCATGGTCTCGACAATCCCGAGAACTGGCACCGACGTTTTCGTAAACATGGCGACACCTCGCCGGACATCTGCCAGGGCGACTTCCTGCGGGGTCGTAACGATGATCGCGCCGTCGAGGGGAATGCGCTGGGCAAGGGTCAATGCCGCGTCTCCGGTGCCCGGAGGAGTATCGATGATGAGGAGATCTAGCGGCGCGGTCTCTGTTCCCCATTCGGCATCGTTCAGCATCTGGGTCATCGCTGACATCACCATAGGCCCGCGCCAGATCATTGGCGCATCGGGCTCAGTTAGATAGCCAATGGACAGGGATTTCACGCCATGTGCTTCAACAGGGCCGAGCTTGCCATCGGGCAGTGTCTGTGGATCAGCATCCTCCAGGCCCAGCATGGTCGGGATCGACGGCCCATAAACATCGGCGTCGAGGAGGCCCACAGACCATCCCTGCTGTGCGAGTGCCACAGCCAGATTGACCGAAACAGTTGACTTCCCGACCCCGCCCTTGGCGCTCGCAACCGCGATAATGCGCTTGATGCCGACAATTGGGTCGAGTTTCACCGCCCCGCGCGGCTGGCCATCTCGCACGGCTTCATCGGAGAGGCGCGCACCACGCTTAACGCGTTTAGTGCCGGGGGGCGGGGGAAGGGGTTCACTATCCCCGCTGCTGCGCTCTGCCGTCATGAGGGCTCTCGCCCCGGTGATTCCCGCCACGGACAGGGCGGCTTCCTCAGCGCGGCTCCTGCGCCTTTCCGACGCAGGTAAATCCTGCCGATCGGCGCGCAGAATCACCATCGCACGGCCGTTTTCGTCGATTTGTACCGTTTCCAGCCAACCTTCTTCGCCGAGGGCATCGTTAATGGCTGCAGTTACAGCAGCGATTTGGTCATCTTTTGACTGAAACATACGCCGGCCTCCTTGAAGCTCGGGGGGTGACATGCACATATCCGCACGATCAGATAGATTTCAATGCATTGTAAATAAGGAGGGGTCCGCCCCATGCCTTGGGAAGACAACAAAGATTCCGGTAAGTCCGAAATGACCGGCGGCGGCCCCTGGGGCCAAGGCGGCGGTAAAAGTGGAGGCAATGGCGGGGGCAATGGAGGCTCACCGTGGAACCGCCCAGGCGGCGGTGGAAGCGGAGGCGATGGCAATCGCCCCGATCTCGAAGAACAGATGCGTCGCATGCAGGAGCGCTTTCGTGGCCGTGGTGGGGGCCGTAGAAATGGAGGCGGCGGCTCGGGCCGTGGCCTTGGCAAGGGCGGTTTATTCGTTCTGGCCACAGTGGCCATTGTGGCATGGCTCGCCAGCGGTGTTGTTATCGTCGATGCCGGGCAACAGGCGTCGGTTTTCCGTTTCGGTAAGTGGACAACCAATTTTTCCTCCGGCCTGCATTTCCACCTTCCAGTGCCGATTGAGACCCATGAGATTATCCCCGTGGAAGAACGTCAGGAGCTGTCCATCGGCCAGACGACTGATGAAAGCCTGATGCTGACAGCGGATGAGAACATCGTCGATACTCAGTTTTCGGTCTTCTGGAAGGTTAAGACCGACGCCCCTCAGGATTTCATTCTCAATGTGAAATCGCCCCGCGATGCCGTGCGTCAGGTGGCCGAAAGCGTGATGCGTGAGGTCGTTGGTAAAAGTAATCTTGAAAACATCATCACCAATGACCGTGCTGCCGTGCAGCTTGAAGTTCAGACCCAGGCCCAGGCGCTTCTGGATGAGTATAGAGCGGGGATCGAACTGCTCGATGTTCAGATCCGGAAAGCGGACCCGCCGGCACAGGTCATCGCGGCGTTCAATGATGTGAACGTGGCCGAGCAGGATGCAGAGACCCGGATCAACCAGGCGCGTCAGGAAGCCAATCGGGTCGTTCCGGAAGCCCGCGGTACTGCTGAGCGGCTTTTGCGGGAATCGGAAGGCTACCGCGATCAGGTGATCGCCGACGCCAATGGTGAGGCGGAGCGCTTCAATCTTATCTATGATGAATACCGGCAGGCCCCTCGCGTGACCCGCGAACGCATGTTCTTTGAAACACTAGAACAAGTCGTTGGTCAGTCCGAAGTCATCATTCTCGACAGTGAATCCGGTGCGGTGCCTTATCTGCCGCTTGACCGTGCGCGGCCCGGACAAGGAGGATAATTCGATGCGATTTGTCGGATGGACACTATTCGCCCTGATTTTTGCGGGCGTCATCGTCGCCACCAATGCCTTCTACACGGTGCGTCAGGATCAGCAGGCGCTCGTTCTGCGGTTTGGTAACCCGGTGGCTGTGCGAAACTCGCCGGGGACAGATGAGGCAGGGCTCTATTTCAAAACGCCTTTTGCTGAACAGGCGGTGCTGATGGACCGGAAAAATCTCGGCCTTGGTGTGCAGAATCTTCAGGTTCTGGCCTCTGATCAGCGCCGACTGAGGGTGGATGCATTTGTGCGGTGGCGGATCAGCAATCCGCTCAAATTCTACCAGCGCCTGCGTACAGAACCGGCGGCCAGTGCCCAGATCAACCGGGTTACGGAATCGGCCATTCGGGAGGCGCTCGGTACAGTTCCAGTGCCGGAAATCGTCTCCGGCCAGCGCGCCGCTTTGATGAATCGGATCCGCGGAACGGTGAATAACGATCTCGCTGAAGACGGCATTGATATTATCGATGTCCGCATTCTCCAGGCCGACCTTCCCGATGAAGTGGCCGCCGGGGTCTATGACCGTATGAGCACGGCCCGCCGCCAGGAAGCGGAGGGTATCCGCGCCACCGGTGAAGAGAGAGCCCGTCAGATCCGCGCTGAAGCTGCTCGTGATGCCCTCGTCATCGAGGCCCAGGCCCGTGAGCAGGCTGAGATCATCCGGGGTCAGGGCGATGCGAGACGGAATGAGATCTACGCGTCTGCTTACAATAAGGACCCCGATTTCTTCCGGTTCTATCGATCGCTCATCGCCTGTGAGCAGGCGGTTCGGGCAGGGACCCGAATCATTGTTTCGCCCGAAGACCTTAATATTTGCAGTGTCTTCGAGGAGCAGGCCGGCGCACGGTGACACTGACTGCGATTGAGCTGATTCTTTTCGGCATCGGCGCATGGATGCTTATGGACGGTATCGTCTTCGGTTTATTGCCGGATTTCATGCGCCGCATGTCGGAGTATCTTGCTAATGTAGAGGATAGCGAAATCACTAGAGCCGGGCTGCTCACCGCTGCGGCGGGTGCCGCGATTGTGTTTGTGACACTGCGTTTCTAGCGCTGTCATCTTATTGCCGTCTCAGCAGTGCAGGTCTACCTTTGTTCTAGATGCTGCGGGCGTGAAGATGGAGAACGCGTACATGAAGAAACTGATCTTTGGCTTGGCGGCAACGCTCGCCCTTTCCGGATCTGTTTTAGCCCAGGACTCAATGGACCTGTCGGAAGGTCCGGTGGAAAACGCCCAGGAAGCCCCGGAGAGCTTTTCCCGTCTCTCCAAGCGCCTAATGCCAGCCGTGGTAAACATCTCCACCAGCCAGACCGTTGCCACCGGTCTTCCGAATTTCGGCGAAGGTAGCCCGCTGGAGCGGTTCAATCCTTACTTTAATCGCGATGATGACGGGTTTCGCAGGGAAGGATCCCTAGGCTCCGGCTTTGTCATTTCCTCCGATGGCCTAATCGTTACCAATAATCATGTGATTGAGTCGGCTGATGAGATTGAGATCGTCTTCTCCAATGGCCGCAGCCTGTCCGCCGCTCTGATCGGGCGCGACTCCGATACCGATCTTGCCGTGCTGAAAGTCGAAAGCGACGAGCCGTTGCCCTTTGTCCGCTTTGCCGACAGTGATGGAGCGGAAGTTGGTGACTGGGTCATGGCCATCGGCAACCCGTTCGGGTTTGGCGGCTCGGTTTCCGCTGGCATCATTTCTGCCCTTGAGCGCGACATCAATTCCGGCCGGTATGACAATTTTATCCAGACCGATGCCGCCATCAATCGCGGCAATTCCGGCGGGCCGCTCTTTACCCTTGGCGGTGAGGTCGTCGGTGTAAACACGGCGATTATTTCCCCCACCGGTGGTTCTGTCGGTATCGGGTTTTCCATCCCGGCCAATCTTGCCAAACAGGTAACAGACCAGATCATCGCTTACGGGGCACCACGTCGCGGATGGCTCGGAGTAAACGTCCAGCCGGTCACCGATGATCTTGCAAAATCCTACGGCCTTGATGAAGCCACCGGTGTCATCGTGACCAATATCTCCGACGATGGCCCAGCCCTCGCAGCTGGCCTCGAAGTCGGCGATTTGATCACCGCTTTTGATGGCCGCGAGATTGTCAGTGTCCGCGGTCTTAGCCGCACCGTTGCCGACACGGAGATCGGAAAGTCGGTTGCCGTATCTTTTATCCGTGATGGTCGGGCCCGGTCAGTCGATGTGATGCTTGGAGAGCTTGAACGCCCCGAGGATGAGGAGGAGCGTACCGAAATCCCCGATGGTGGCCTAGCGAACAATTCTGTCGGCCTCCAGACGGGCACCATCGATGACGCGGCCCGACGCAATTATAATATCACCAGCGATGTCCGCGGCGCACTCGTTCTATCAGTTTCTCCGCGTGGTCCGTCCTTTGGGAAGCTCCAGAAGGGCGATGTGATCGTCGAAGCGGCGTTTCAGTCAGTTGTCAGCCCGGCTAATTTCCGCGATGCGGTGAGTGAAGCGGAAAAGACCCCCGGCACACCGCTTCTGCTCCATGTCATTCGCCGTGGCCGCGACCAGTTTTATTCGGTGCAGCTCGACGTCACGGGGTGACGAACTCTTCCTCTCGGAAGCCCTGATAATACAACGCCGTCTCAAGGTCCGTATGGTCGATTGCTGCGTCAGCTCCGGCGGCGACAATCGGCTTCGCGCGGAAGGCGATGCCCAGCCCGGCAGTATCAATCATGGCAAGGTCATTCGCACCGTCACCCATGGCCAGGGTGTCGAAAGGCTGTATGCCAAGGGCATCGGCGGCCTCGACGAGCCGGGTCAACTTAGCCTCGCGCCCGAGGATCGGGTCTTTCACATTCCCGGTGAGTACTTCGCCATCGTCCAGTAATGTGTTCGCATAGTGCTCATCGAAACCGGCGGCCTGCGCGACCCGAGATGTGAAGGCTGTAAATCCGCCTGAGACCAAGAGGCATTTTGCGCCCTGGGATACCATGGTTGCTACCAGTGTCCGGGCTCCAGGCGTGAGGCTGATCCGGGAATTGTAGCATTCCTCAATGGCCGTTTTCGGCAGGCCCTTCAGCATGGCGACGCGGTTTGTTAAGGCCTCTTCGAAATTCAGCTCCCCGCGCATCGCCCGGTCCGTGATGGCAGATATCTCTGCTTTCAGATCGGCAAAGTCAGCAAGCTCATCGAGACACTCCTGTTCGATAATGGTAGAATCCATGTCGCAGACGAGCAGCCGTTTTCGCCGCGCCGCTGCTGGAAGCAGTGCCGCGTCGGCTGACTGGGTCGATAGGGCTTTTCGAAACGCGTCAATCTCATCGACACCGACGCTGCCAACATCCGCCTCGACAGCTCTGTCCGACAATCGGCGAAGCTCACCTGATGGTTTCAGACCCGCATCGCCGAATAGCGTCATAAGACGTTCTTCGGCACGATCCTCCTGCACCTTGGTGACAAGGGTGGCGATGTGATCCATATGGCTACTGCTCCTCACTGTTCATGGAGGGGTTTTCTTCCATCCCATGAGTGTTTACCCCTGACGGCATGCGCCCCGCAATCCTCATCCATGGTCCGACGGCCAGCGGAAAATCCGCCCTTGCCGCCGCGGTTGCAAAGCGCCTCGACGGCGAAGTCATAAATGCCGATTCCATGCAGGTTTATGGCGATCTCGATATTCTTACGGCCCGGCCGACAAAACAGGATATGGCCGGTGTGCCCCATCACATGTTTGGCCATATAGATGCGGCGGAGCGCTATTCCACTGGAAAATGGCTTCAAGATGTCGGTGAGATTCTCCGGGATGTAGAGCATCGGGGAAAAGTGCCCGTACTCGTAGGGGGGACGGGGCTCTATTTCCTGGCGTTGACAGTTGGCCTGTCAGAGATACCGCCCGTGCCAGAGGACATCCGTGCCGATGTGCGCACAATTGCGAGCGAAGAGGGCGGAGCGGGATTGAAAGCGCGTCTTGCCGAGGTCGATCCCGAGAGTGCCACCCGGCTCGCCGAAGGAGACCGGCAGCGGCTGTCCCGGGCCTATGAAGTCTGGCTAGCCACCGGCAAACCATTTTCCAGTTTTACCGGCAAGCGCCGTCCACCGGCTCTGTCCAGGAATGAATGGCTGGGCGTCGCCCTGACACCACCACGACCTATCCTCTACAACCGCATCGAAGATCGCTTTGACGCTATGATGACCAATGGGGCCATGGACGAAGCACGTTCCTTGGTGGCGCGGTCCCTCGATCCTGAGCTACCGGCCATGAAAGCCCACGGCATGCCTTGGCTGGCGGCCTACATTCGCGGCGACATGAAAGCCAGCCAGGCAATCGAGCACGCAAAGCGCGATACGCGCCGTTATGCCAAGCGACAGTTTACCTGGATCGGTCGACAATTCCCATTTTGGCCGCGTATTCCGTCAACAGACCGGGAAATACGAAAAAAGGTGATTTTTGCCCTCTACAACGAGATTGACGGGGGCTAAAGGGTAGTTTATTGCTCAATTTTGAAAGGGAGGAAACACTTATGCGTTCGCGCGAAGTGGTACTTATCAGGATGCATCTGCACGCCCAGTAGACATCGGCGGCAGATGCATCAATATCTGGGCTCTTACACGGAGCCCTTTTTTTATGGCCGAATGGTCTGGGCATCAGACCGAAACAAGCAGGGCGAGACCAATGTCGAGACCGATCACAAGCACCGAGAAGCAAGCCTCGGAAACCCGCACGCTAACCGGCGCTGAAATTGTCATTCAGGCGCTACGGGAGCAGGGTGTGGAGGTGATGTTCGGCTATCCGGGCGGCGCTGTGCTGCCGATCTATGATGCCCTCCACGAGGATACCGAGCCCGGCGCGATCCGCCATGTGCTTGTGCGCCATGAACAGGGAGCCGGCCATGCCGCCGAAGGCTACGCACGCTCCACCGGCGAGGTTGGCGTTGCTCTCGTAACCTCCGGGCCTGGCGCGACCAATATGGTCACGCCCATTACCGATGCCATGATGGACTCTATCCCCATGGTCGTCATTACTGGTCAGGTGCCGAGCCATCTGATCGGCACGGATGCCTTTCAGGAGTGCGACACGGTTGGGATTACGAGGTGTTGCGCCAAGTTCAACTATCTTGTGCTCGACGTCGAGGATCTTGCCGAAACGATACACGAGGCATTCCACATTGCACGGTCAGGCCGGCCGGGTCCGGTCGTGATCGACATCCCGAAAGATGTTCAGTTCGCACTCGGCACCTATCGGGGCAGAGACTGCGTCAACGTTCCGACCTATCAGCCCGTGACCGAGCCGAAGCCGGAAACGATCCGCCAGGCGGTGCAGCTGATGAAGAAGGCCAAGCGGCCTGTCTTCTATACTGGCGGCGGCGTTATCAATTCCGGTCCCGGTGCCAGCAAATCCCTGCGCGAACTTCAGAAAGAAACCGGCTTCCCCGTTACATCGACCTTAATGGGTCTCGGCGCATTTCCAGCCTCTCACCCGGACTGGCTCGGTATGCTCGGCATGCATGGAAGCTTTGAGGCGAACAATGCCATGCATGATTGCGATCTGATGATTTGCGTCGGCGCGCGCTTCGATGACCGAGTAACCGGTCGTATCGATGCTTTTTCGCCAGGCTCTAAGAAAATCCACATCGATATCGATCCGTCCTCCATCAATAAGACGGTCCGGGTAGATCTGCCGATCATTGCCGATTGCCGGCACGCCCTGGAAGCGCTCCTTAAAGAATGGAAGGCATCCAATCTCGAAGGGCCACCTCTCGACCCATGGCGCGAGCAGATAGATGGCTGGCGCGCCCGCGATTGTTTTGCCTATGTCGGTTCCGATGAGGAAATCAAACCCCAATACGCCGTTGAGCGTCTGTACGAGCTGACCAAGGACCGCGACACCTACATCACCACAGAGGTGGGTCAGCACCAGATGTGGGCCGCCCAGTTCTACCATTTCGAAGAGCCAAACCGCTGGATGACCAGCGGCGGGCTCGGCACTATGGGCTACGGCCTGCCGTCTGCCGTTGGGGTTCAGGCAGCCCATCCGGACAGTCTTGTCATCGACATTGCTGGTGAAGCGTCGGTCCAGATGGTGATGCAGGAGATGTCCACTGCCGTTCAACACAATCTGCCGATCAAGATCTTCATCCTCAACAATGAGTGGATGGGCATGGTTCGCCAGTGGCAGCAGCTTCTCCATGGTGAGCGCTATTCCCATTCCTATTCCGATGCTTTGCCGGACTTTGTAAAACTCGCCGAAGCCTATGGCGGCCACGGCATAATCTGCGACCATCCGGACGAACTCGATGCGAAGATTATGGAAATGATCGAGTATGATGGACCGGTCGTTTTCGATTGCCGCGTTACCAAGGCCGAGAACTGCCTGCCCATGATCCCGTCAGGGGCCGCCCATAACGAAATGATCCTGGCCGACATCACTGGCGACGAGATTGGCGAGGAAGGTCGCAAACTTGTCTGACATCGCCGCAGGCCCGCGCTTGAGTATGACGGGCACTCCATGTTTGATGCCTCGATCCACGCAGCTGGGGCATCGTGACAGGAGGGACACTTTGGAACGGGTTATAGATTTCATCATCCGGTTCATGCCGCAGGCAATCACGCTGATCTCGGCCCTCGTCGCCCTGATCAGTGCGATCCTTGCTCGCCGGGCTCGCAAGCGCCAGGAAGACCTGATCTTTGAGCGCCTCCGCCACGATGTCGACCGGACGAGCCTTGAATGGGGCAGAGAAGCCGTCAACACCTTGTCCGAAGCCGAGCATCTTCTCCGCCATCCCGACCTTGCCACCACGGCAGAGCGCCGGCGCGATCTCCTGCCGACCCTTTCGGCCCTAATCGATCGCGGCCGCATGTATTTTCCCAATCTCGATCCCGAGGGCAAAGGCATCCATAAGGAGGGCGCGTTTCGCGGCTACCGTCCTCCGGTGCTTGATGGCCTCGTCTATGCCTATTGCGAGCTTGTCGAGATTGACGATCCCCGCCCCGAAAGCGCGGACTTTCTTTGCCGCTGCCGCCGCCTCGTTGTCTCCGAGCTTCAGGCCCACATCGACCCCCATACCCGCGACGAGGTTGTCGAGCGCTACGATACCCGCCGTGACAAGTATCGGGACGATGCCCAGAACGTGGCTGCAAGCCTGAAACAGGAGCTGAGCGCCCGCCGGTCCGGCGCGCAATTTGAATCGAATGATGAGGATGACGCCCGATGAGCGCCGACGACCTTCCCCCTGAAGACGTCGAGGCCGCAGGCCCGGCCTCAGCCTACGACATGACCCACGAGGATGAGGCTGATGAGCGCCGCACCCTCGCCATCATGGTTGATAATGAGCCGGGCGTTCTTGCCCGTGTCGTCGGCCTTTTCTCCGCCCGCGGCTACAATATTGAGAGCCTCACCGTCGCCGAAGTGGACGAGACGCGCCACCGCTCCCGCATCACCGTCGTCACTTCCGGCACGCCCCATACGCTGGAACAGATCGAGGCTCAGCTCCTCCGCCTTGTGCCCGTCGGCCGGGTCACCGACATCACCAAATCAAAGCGCGGCGTGGAGCGTGAGCTTGGCCTTTTCAAAGTGTCAGGGGAGGGTGACAAGCGCGTCGAAGCTCTGCGCATCGCCGAGATCTTCCGCGCTCGCGTCATCGATACGACGAATAAGAGTTTCATTTTCGAGCTGACCGGAGCCTCGGAAAAACTCGACCAGTTCCGCGAACTCATGCGCCCCCTCGGCCTCGTTGAGCTCTCCCGCACCGGCGTCCTCTCCATCAAGCGCGGGGCGGAGAAGGGCTAGCGCTATCCCAGTTTCCAGATATCCGAACATTCAGGAGTAACCCAAAGACATGAAAATATACTACGAACAGGATGCCGATCTCGCCCAAATCCAGGCGAAGAAGGTCGCGGTGATCGGTTATGGCTCGCAGGGCCACGCCCATATCCTGAATGCGCGCGACAGCGGCGTGAAAGATGTTGTTGTCGGCCTTCAGCCAACTTCTTCCTCCCGCGCCAAGGCGGAAGCCGAGGGCTTGAACGTCATGACCCCGACCGAAGCCACCGAGTGGGCCGATGTCGTCATGATCCTTGTGCCGGACGAGCTGCAATCTGTTCTGTGGGCGAATGAAATCGAACCCCATGTCCGCGATGGCCAGCACATCATGTTCGGGCACGGATTTAACATCCATTACAACCTTATTCGTCCGTCAGCGGAGGTTGATGTCTCCCTCTCCGCGCCTAAAGGACCTGGCCACACCCTGCGCGACCAGTACCAGCGCGGCTTCGGCCTGCCGGGTCTCATCGCCATCCATCAGGATGCCACCGGCACCGCGAAAGACGTCGCGCTTTCCTATTCGAAAGCTATCGGCAACACCCGCGCTGGCGTTATCGAAACGACGTTCAAGGAGGAAACCGAAACCGACCTCTTTGGCGAGCAGGCCGTTCTCTGCGGCGGCATTGTTGAGCTGATCAAGGCGGGTTTTGAAACACTGGTCGAGGCGGGATATGCGCCGGAAATGGCCTATTTCGAATGCCTCCACGAGACGAAGCTGATCGTCGATCTCATCTATGAAGGCGGCATCGCGAACATGAATTATTCGATCTCGAATACCGCCGAGTACGGAGAATATGTCTCCGGACCCCGTGTTATTGATAACAAGACCAAGCGCGAGATGAAGAAAATCCTCACCGATATTCAGGATGGGACCTTCGCCCGCAACTGGGTGCTGGAGAATCAGGCCGGTGCGCCGGGTTTCCACGCTAAACGTGCGCGGATGAACGATCATCTGATCGAAGAGGTCGGCGAACAGCTCCGCGGGATGATGCACTGGGCTCAGAATGACCGGTTGGTCGACAAGGCGCGGAACTAGGCTTCGATTAGGGGGATTGGCAAAAATCTATCCCCTTAAAACTCTCAATATGAACAGAGACTCTCAGCGCGCTGAATCTGAGAGTCTCAGCCGTCATCCTCGGCCGCTTGCGGCCGGGGCTTCATTTCTCGAAGATATCAAATGCATGCCTACCTAATTGTCATCCCGGCCAAGGCGCATAAGCGCCGATGAGCCGGGACCCAGAAGAAAATGAGCACCGTTCATCTGCTACTACCGTAGCAATCTCGGCTAAAATTGATCCCTCGGATCAATCTCCAACCGCTCCGATGGGTCCCGGACATTTGCTGACGCAAATTCCGGGATGACAATCAAGGAATGGTAAGAAGTCTTGCCCGAGGCCGAAGCGGGGCTGAAATAAAATCTAAATCTCGCCTTCGACTTCAAGCTCCACCGGGCCGGTCATGTGGACACGGTCATCCTCTTCGCGCCAGTGTATATCGAGGTCGCCGCCATCGAGGATCAGTTTAGCCCGCCGCCTCGTTTTTCCGGCCCGGGCTGCACAGACAAGCGCCGCGCAGGCTCCGGTGCCGCAGGCGAGTGTCAGCCCTGCGCCGCGCTCCCAGACGCGGAGGCGGATCGTCTCCCGGTCAATAATTTCAGCGAAACCGACATTCGTTCCTTCTGGAAACAGCGGATGCCATTCCACCAGCGGCCCGATTGCTGGAATGTCATATGCTGTGACATCGTCTACGAAGAAGACTGCATGGGGATTGCCCATGGAGACGACTGCCGGTTTGGCCAGGGTGGGATTGTCGATGGGGCCGACCTTCACATCGACACCGCGCACATCCATCGCCTCTGCAAGCGGGATATCCTCCCAGCCGAGGAGGGGGGAGCCCATATCGACAGTTATCCGACCCGGCCTGTCCGTCCTGCGAGCGGTCAGAATGTCAGCCTCGGTCTGGATAGTCACTTCTTTCTTACCGGTTTCGGCCAGCATCAGTTCGCCGACGCAACGGGTGACATTTCCGCAAGCTGATACTTCGCCGCCATCGGCATTCCAGATACGCATGAACACATCGCGGCTCGGAGCCCGCTCCAGCGCAATAACCTGGTCGGCCCGCGTCTCGCTGGCAATCTGGCGGATCTGCTCATCACTCGGTGCAAAAGCGGTGTCCCGCGCATCGAAGATCATGAAGGCATTGCCCGCGCCGTTCATCTTCCAGAATTTCATGCCGCGGTATTTACGGGGTTTTTCTCATGAAGGGAACGAGAAAAAGGGTTAACTGCTCGCTTTGGCGGGGGCTCGGTGCAGTGCATTCCACACGAGCCAGGCTCCGGCGAGCCACATCGGCAGGGACAGCACCATGCCCATGGTGATGCTCCCGAAGAGAAAGTCGATATGGGCATCAGGCTGGCGGAAATTCTCCGCGATCGTCCGACCGATTCCATACATGATGAAGAAGATGCCAGTTGCCAGGCCCGGCTTGCTGAGGAGTTTGAAACGCCAGGCCAGAACGCCAAGGATAACCAGCGGCAACAGCCCTTCCAGCAGGCCTTCATAAATCTGGCTGGGATGGCGCGGCATTTCCGTGCCGAGATAGGTCCATACTTTTTCGACCGGGTCCCAGGCTGCCGGTGGTCCGGAAGCGTTCGGTGAGATGCCTTCCGGGAAGGTCATGCCCAATGGGCTGTCCGTATGCCTGCCATAGAGCTCGGCATTCATGAAATTACCAAGGATCCGGACCATCATCACTGGTATGGGTGCCAGCATGGCGGCGAGATCGGCAAAGTTCAGAAGAGGAATTTTACGCGATCGCGCGACCAGAAAGATCACAAGGCAGACGCCGATAAATCCGCCATGAAAGGACAAGCCGCCGTCCCAGACACGGATCAGGCTCAGCGGATCAGCGGCGATGCGGTCCGGCTCGAAGGGCAACTGGTAGAAGAGCACATAGCCGATCCGCCCGCCGAGGATCATCCCCAAAAGCACCCAGACGAAAATATCATCGATATCCTGCCGAGAGACGGGCGGCGGGCCGCCGTAGAGCTGTGGCTGTTCGATGATCCGATTGATGTAAGCAAAGCCGACAAGCAGGCCGATAATGTAGGAGATCGCATACCAGCGGAGGGGAAGGGGGCCGATATCGATGCCAAGCAGGCTGATTTCCGGTATTGTGAACAAATACGGACTGAACTCGGGAAAGGCGAGCGCGGCGAATACAATCATAGAAAAGCCTTTTCCCTTAAGCGTTTCGATACCATCTGTTAGGACAGGAGGGCGACAGCTGCTTTAAGGAGTACCCCCATGGCGAGCCAAAATCCACTGCTTGATGAACTTGCCGGTTTGATGACCGGTGCCATGGGCGCGGCGCGCTCGGTTGGCGAGGAAGCGCAAACCGTAATGCAGAACCAAGCGGCAAGGTTGATTGCCGATATGGATTTGGCAGGCCGGGAAGATGTCGATGCCCTGAAAGAGCTTCTGCAATCTGCTATACAGAGAATTGACGCGCTGGAGGCCGAAGTGGCTTCATTGAAGTCTGGCAGTAAGCAAACCTAAGGGCCTGGGCTCGGCATGATGCTTTACATCCTGCAATACGCACTGATATTTCTGATCATTCTTCTGATTTTCCTCATTATCATGAAGCTTTGGAGAGGCGGTGGCTGGGGTGGTGGTGGCGAGGACAGAGGGCCTGATCCAGGTGATCCAGGGTTTGCAAAGACCCTAACTGATGATGTGATCAACAAAGCCACTGGGAAGCTCGACGGGCTGCGCGGTCGGGATACGAAGGTTCCGGTTCGCATAGACGACGATGCATAATCGCCAAAATGAACATTTTTATCCCCGATTCGCTCATTGGTTGATTGTTAACAAAACATTACTGTTCTTTCATTATGCATGGCTCTGGGCGATCGCGATGATGGGCAGAAGCAAACGGCAGTTTTCGAGGCCATCGGGACGGTCGAAGCCGAGTTTGCAGCAAATGCATTGTCCGATCGCGCGCCACTCCTCTCAAGCCGCAGACATATCGGACGCCTTGACTGGCTGAAATGGGTCGTCGCGACTGGATTAATTGTCTCTTTCGTCATGCCGCTTGTCATGTTCATGACGCTCTCGACGATTTTTCTGGGTCTTTTCTTTATCGCCATTATTTGTCGAGGGACACTGATCTTGATGGCCGGCGTGCAGGCCCTGCGATTAAAACGGACAAGATCTACCTTCCCCCAATATAGATCCTGGCCATACTATACCGTGCTCGTGCCTCTATTTGAGGAAGCGAGTTGCGTACCGGCTTTGGTGCGGTCGCTCATGCAGTTCGACTATCCCATAGAGAATCTTCAGGTGATTTTCCTCACTGAGGAAGCTGATCACGAAACCCGCCAGGCGCTTCGCCGGCAGATGCTATCGTCGAACTGGTCCGTTCTGATGTTGCCGGATGGCCATCCGAGAACGAAGCCCCGCGCCCTGAATGTCGGTCTGCGTCGTGCCCGCGGTGAGTATATCACAGTCTATGATGCGGAAGACAGGCCACATCCGAAACAGCTAAAATCGGCGGTCATCGCCTTCGAGACTGGCAGCGATGATCTTGCCTGTGTTCAAGCACCACTTCGAGCTCATAACGCAGCCAGCAGTTGGGTCGCTGGTCATTGGAGCCTCGAATACGATATCTATTTCGGCCTTGTCCTGCCCGGGCTTGCTCGATCGGGTTTACCTATTGCTGTCGGTGGGACGAGCAATCATTTCCGAGCGAGTGTTTTAAAAGCGTGTGGAGCCTGGGATGCCTGGAATGTTACCGAAGATGCTGATCTCGGATTAAGGCTCGCACGCCTTGGATGGCGGATATCAACGATCCGCCCGCAGACTCAGGAAGAAGCGCCGGAGACAATCGGTGTGTGGATCTCGCAGCGGTCCCGCTGGATCAAGGGGCACATGCAGAGCTGGGCAGTGCTGATGACAGATCCGCTCTACGCCATTCGCGAGCTTGGGTTTCGGCAATACCTCTCCGTTCAGCTACTTTTCGGAGGCGCGGTTCTGTCTGCCTGTCTCCATGCTCCCTTGCTGCTCTGGTGCCTTGTTAATCTCACCATTCCAAACGTCGGCGTTGGACCGGAGAGCTTAATGGTGATTGGCCTTGGGTATCTCGTCAGCGCCATAGGTGCCTTTGCTGCACCCGGAAGGACGAAACATCGCTGGCTTCTGGTTATGACACTTCCGCTCTACTGGCCTTTGCTGACCCTTGCTGCATTGCGGGCCACTATAGAGCTCTTCAACTCGCCCTACAGCTGGGCGAAGACACCCCACGGCTTGACCTCCCACGCTCCCTCATTAGATCCAGCGGCCTACTTCTAGCCTTCGACATCAAGTCGTTTGAGGAGGCCACCACAAATGGGATGGACTTGGACGATTATT
The DNA here is from genome assembly GCA_039196965.1 of Pseudomonadota bacterium. GTDB lineage: Bacteria > Pseudomonadota > Alphaproteobacteria > Caulobacterales > Hyphomonadaceae > CALLCD01. The sequence continues at coordinate 45,799 of JBCCUK010000008.1, forward strand.
GGCCTGGTTGGCAGCCTTTGCCTTAGCATTTTCGCTAATTGGCGGGCAGGGCGTCCGCGGGAGGATCTCCGGCCATGGGCGATTTCCTGGAGGCTGGTTCTGATTTTTTCAGGCTTTCTATTCTTCTTGTTTCTTGTAAATGCAGTGAACCTGCTCGGGGTTGAAACAGGGCCGGACCAATCACCATTCAGCCGTTTCTGATCGGCTTCAAATCTGTCGCCATCATGTTATAGTTTCGCTTCCAAAAAATATCCTATGGGAGGATGGAAAATGGCTACCACACAAGAACTAATGCAGATCGGCGGTAAGCTCGTTGAGCTTTGCAATGCAGGCAAGGATACCGAGTGCCTCGATCAACTCTATTCTGTAGACGCTGTATCTGCAGAAGCCACACCTATGCCAGGCCAGGAAAGCGCTGAGGCCCCCGGACTGGACGCGATCAAAGGTAAACACGAATGGTGGTTCGCCAATAACGAGGTACACTCATCGGAGGCTGAGGGCCCGTTTGTCCATGGTGATGATCGCTTCAATGTCATCTTCAGCATGGATGTGACTGACAAGAATACTGGCGAACGGTCGCAGATGCGTGAAGTGGCAACCTACTATGTAAACGACGCCGGTAAGATCCACAGGGAAGAGTTCGCTTACGCCCTTGGCGAATAAGGCCGCTTACCCTGCAGCAAACTGCCCTGGCGATATGGCTTGGCGAGCGCGACGTGCGCACGTAGGGTAATAGGCGATAGACTATAAATAGGGAGATCTGCCATGGCTTATGGAGACACCGCCCAGCTGGATGCATTCCGGGCTGAGGCGCGCAGCTGGCTCGAAGAAAACTGTCCAGAGAGCGTGCGCGGCCCAATGACCGGCGATTCAGATGTTGTCTGGGGCGGGCGAAAGCAGACCTTTGCCAACCCCGATGCGGAGCTGTGGCTGGAGCGTATGGGTGAAAAGGGCTGGACGGCTCCAGAGTGGCCTGCGAAGTATGGCGGTGGCGGTTTGTCCAAAGCCGAAGCGCGTATCCTGAAAGAGGAGATGGGACGCATCAAGGCGCGTCCGCCGCTCTTTTCCTTCGGGATCTGGATGTTCGGTCCGGCGCTCCTGGAGTTCGGCAATGAAGAACAGAAGAAGCGCTTCATTCCGGAGATTGTAAAAGGCAAGACGCGCTGGTGTCAGGGGTATTCCGAACCGGGAGCGGGATCCGACCTCGCGGGGCTTCAGACCAAGTGTGAGGACAAGGGCGATCACTATCTGATCAATGGCCAGAAAGTCTGGACATCCTATGCGGACAATGCCGACTGGATTTTCTGCCTCGTCCGTACCGATACGAGCGAAAAGCACAACGGCATCAGCTTTATCGTCTTCGACATGGAGACCGAAGGCGTGGAGACCCGGCCGATCAAACTCATCTCCGGCTCGTCTCCTTTCTGCGAAACGTTTTTCAACGATGTGAAAGTTCCAAAAGAACAAATGGTCGGTGAGCTGAACAAGGGCTGGACGATTGCCAAACGCCTATTGCAGTTTGAACGGCAATCCATCTCTGCCGGTGGATTCGGAGCCGTCGGCGCGGGCGGCGGCGCATTGAATGTGCAGGACGTGGCAAAGCACCATCTGGGGGTAACGGGCGATGGTGCGCTCAACGATGGTGATCTCCGCACACGGATCGCAAAGCACATGATGTATGACAAGGCGTTTGGCTTGACGGTTCGCCGCGGCACTGAAGAAGCAAAGGCGGGCAATGATATCGGTGCAACAACGTCGATCCTGAAATACTGTGCGGCGAAGCTGAATCAGGAGCGGACCGAATTGACCGTCGAAGCTCTGGGAACAGAAGGCCTTGGCTGGGCCGGTGAGGGCTTTGATAAGGATGCCATAGGAGCGACCCGTGCCATGCTTCGCGCTAAAGGCAACTCGATTGAGGGTGGCACATCGGAGGTGAACCTCAACGTTATCGCCAAGCGCGTTCTCGGGCTCCGGGAGCATCAGTAGTTGGCAAATCTCGAATTCTTCTTCGAGTTTGCCTCAACCTATTCATATCCGGCGGCAATGCGGATCGAGGCTTTGGCGGCGATGCGCGATGTCGATGTTGTCTGGCGGCCCTTTTTGCTTGGTCCCTTGTTCCACGAGCAGCAAGGGCTGAATGATAGCCCTTTCAATGTGGTGCCTGAGAAGGGCGAATATATGTGGCGTGATATGGAGCGGATCTGCAAGTCAGAGGGCTTGCCATTTCGCCGCCCCGATGTGTTCCCACAGAACGGCCTGCGCGCCGCTCGAGTTGCCGTATCCCTCCCGAATGCGAAGTGCTCGGATTTTACGCGAAAGATCTACACAGCGAATTTTGCTGAGGTGCAGGACATCTCAGATCTTTCGGTCATCGCGGATGTTGCCGGATACAATTTGGAAGACGTGGAGCGGCGCGCCGCAGATCCTGCTAACAAAAGACAGCTTCGGGACAATACGGAACGGGCGAAAGCCCTTGGTGTTTTTGGGGCACCAAGTTTCACTTGCACCGATGGAGAATTATTCTGGGGCAATGATCGACTTGAAGCTTCATTGGCATGGGCTTCGTCCCTCGCCGAAAAATCCAGAGAATTAGTTTAAAGAACGGGCACAATTTATGACCTTCATTCTCACAGATGATCAGCAAATGCTTCGCGATACCGCGCTTGCCTTTGCCCGCGATGAGCTCCCAACAACCCATTTGAGAGCCCTGCGAGATGCCGGGGCGAACGGCGTTGATCCCGACACGCGAAAGAAGCTTGCTGAGCTTGGCTTCTTCGGTGTGATCATTCCCGATGAGCCGGGTGGCGAGCACTTTGGTCTTGTTGGCCTTGGCCAGATCCTGGAAGCGCAGGGGCGCACCCTCGCTGTCACGCCGCTTCTACAGACCGCACTGATCGCGCCGTCGGCATTGCAATTGGCCGGTGACGATCCGCTCGCAAACGAATGGTTGCCGAAGATCGCGGCGGGAGAGGCGACCTTTGCCCTCGCCCTCGACGAAGGGGCGCACCATGCACCGACCAATATCCAGACAACGGCAACCGAAGACAGTGGCGGTATGGTCCTCAATGGATTGAAGCGTTTCGTGCCCGACGCGCACCATGCCGACATTTTCATTGTGGTTGCCCGCAGCGGCGGTAAGCCCGGTGAGGAAGAGGGAATGACTCTCTGTCTTATCCCACGGGATGCCGACGGCGTCAGCGTTCAGACGCTGAATACGCTGGACGCCCATGGCGCGGCGCATGTTTCGTTCGAGAATGCAAAGGCAAGCGCAGTGCTCGGCTCTGTTGGCAAGGGCTGGGGCATACTTTCGCCAGTTCTCGATCGGGCGCGGATCGGCCTATCGGCAGAGATGCTTGGCAGTGCCAGTGCAGCTTTCGAGATGACCTTAGAGTATTTGCAGACGCGGAAGCAGTTCGGTCAGCTGATCGGGTCGTTCCAGGCCCTGCAACACCGGGCCGCGCTGATGTTCACCGAATTGGAACTCACGCGATCTGCTGTGGCTGCAGCGCTCTCCGCAGTGGATGCCGGGCGGGACGATGTGTCCGCGCTGGCCAGCCTTGCCAAGGCACGGGCCGGTGAAACTCTGCACCTTGTGTCCAATGAAACCGTGCAGATGCATGGCGGTATCGGTATGACCGATGAGCATGATGCAGGTCTTTATCTAAAACGAGCCAGGGTATCTGAGGCGCTTTATGGCGGAGAGAGCTTCCACCGCGACCGGTATGCGACGCTGAATGGATTTTAGAGCTAGGGCCATACCCCAAGCGCGTGTGACTCTTGCTCCCTCGTCCGGGGAACTTTACACAGCTTATCTACGATGTTTTGCGCTTCGGCGCGCCATTTGGATGCTTCCGTGCGCAGTCTTTTACCTTTTTTGTCATCGCTTGGTGCCTTGATGATGCTTTCGGCCTGCGGGAAGGGCGAGACAACAGAAGCACCAAGAGTGGTGCAGAAGACCACTACCGCGCCTCTTCCTGAAGAGCCGGTTATAAAGCCCTGGGGATACCCACTAGGCGCATTCGATGTGGAAACGCGTCCTGGAGATGATTTCTTTGTTTATGCCAATGGCACTTGGCTGAACGGAGCCATCATTCCACCTGACAGCTCCGGTACCGGGTTTTCCGTCGATATGCGCAACCGCACCCGCGACCGCCTTGCCGGCATCATATCTGAGCTTGATACAAGCTTCGCCTTGAAAGGCACGTCGGAACAGAGAATTCTGGACCTCTATAAGAGCTTTGTGGATGAGGCGCGCGTTGAGATTGCTGCGCTTCAGCCCTTTGAAGATCATCTCGCGCAGCTACGCCGTATGCAATCTCATAGCGATATTGTGGCCGCCATGGCCAATCCGGAGATGGATCTTGCATCAATCTTTGATGTTCATGTGGGCATCGATCCGAAATCCCCGGCTGAGCATATTATGCGCGTCGGCCATGGTCGTCTGGGTTTGCCTGATCGCACATATTATCTGCTCGACAGCTCGCGATTGCGTTCTATCCGGACGAAGTATGTAGATTACATCGAGCAGGTTATGATACGGCTCGATGAGCAGGAAGCAAGATTGCGCGCTGAAGCCGTCTTCGAACTGGAAACAAAGATTGCCAGCCTGCACTGGACGCGGGCGGACAGGCGCAATGCCGAGCTTACTTTTAATCCGATGTCGGTATCCGAGCTGAAAGCGTTCGCGCCGGAGTTTCCATGGGTGACCTTCTTTGCAGCAAAGAAGATGGCGGGCGAGGAAGCGCTTCTTGCTCGGGAAAAGTCGGCGTTTCCCGGACTTGCAGAGCTCTTCGTAGAGACCCCGGTGAGCCAGTGGCGTGACTATGCTCTGTTCCACTATGTGGTTGCCAATGCGGTTTATATGCCCCGCCTGTTTTCTGATCCGAGTTTTGATTTCTTCCGTCGTACCTTGCATGGTCAGGCCCAGCCAAGGGCGCGGCAATGGCGGGCGATAAGTTTTGTAGATAACCGCCTCGGCCAGGAAATTGGCAAGCTCTACATCGAGCGGTACTTTCCCAAAGAGTCGAAACGTCAGATGACGGAGATATTCGAGAATGTGAAGTCCGCCTACCGGACGCGTATAGAAGACGTGTCGTGGATGACGGACCAAACAAAGCAGGCGGCTTTGGAAAAGCTCAATGCAATGAGCGGCCAGATTGGCTACCCTGACATTTGGCGGGACTATTCGGATGTAGACATCAGCGCCTATGACTTATTTGGAAATGTTCGCCGCATTCGTGCAGCCGACCATGCCTTCAATCGGGAGAAGCTTGGCCAGCCTGTGGAGCGGGGCGAGTGGACCCGCAACCCGCAAACGGTGAACGCCTCCTACAGCCGAACGCGAAATGAAGCATTCATTCCGGCGGGATACATACAGTCACCGCTGTTCGATCCTCAGGCCGATCCCGCTTTGAACTATGGAGCTATAGGCACGGTCATTGGTCATGAGATTGGCCATGGGTTCGATGACCAGGGCTCGCGCTACGGGCCGGATGGACGGTTGGAAAACTGGTGGACGGAGGAGGACCGTGCCGCCTTCGATGCTGAGGGCGAGAAGCTGGTTGCACAGTTTGATGCCTATGAGCCCTTGCCGGGGCTGAGAGTGAGCGGCCGTAGGACTCTAGGTGAGAATATTGGGGATCTGGCTGGCGTGACGGCTGCTTACCACGCCTATATTTTGTCGCTAGACGGTGAGGAGCCGCCAGTGCTTGATGGCTTCACAGGTCAGCAGCGCTTCTTTCTCGGCCGCGCCCAGGCCAGGCGCTATAAGCGTACTGAACAGGGCCTGCGCAAGCGTATCCTATCCCAGGTGCATAGCCCTATGGCGCTTAGGGTGAACGGGATCGTGCGGAATATGGACGAATGGTATGAGGCATTCGACATCCAGCCTGAAGATGATTTGTATCTCGCGCCGGAAGACCGGGTGAAAATTTGGTAGAAAAAAGCCGGGCTGAAGGGCCCGGCTTATTCTCATTCAGTTCGTATACGAACCTACTTGAATGCAGACGCCTTGCGGAACTGCTTGGCAAGCAGATAGTAAAACACTGCGCGATACTTCGGTCGTGTCGACTTTCCATAGGTGGCGATGACTTCCTTTATGCCTTCATCAAGCTTAGGCGTGTCTTTAAGGCCAAGCTTCTTGATGAGGAAGTTCTTCTTGATCCGCTCAAGTTCTTTTTCATCGGATGCGGCGACTTGCGATGAGTCCTTGTTGTAGATACTTGGACCGCACGCCTTGGTAACACCTTCAAGTAGAGCCTTGTCGACTTTAAGGCCGACTTTCTCAGTCATCTGTTTTGTGTACTTCTCAATTAACTCGTCACGCTTGCTCATTTGGGAAACTCCCTCTCGGTAATTTGCAACACACGCTTACTGGGATTCGAATCAACTAGTAAAGACCGTTACAGTTCGTGAACGGAAATGGGAACCCTTTATTTGCTGCTATGCGATTCAATGTGCTGCTGTGATCTTCAAACAACTGTTTTTATGAAGCAGAGATTACTTCTATGGCAAAGACGTCCTCCATTTTCGATACAATGCAGGCAAGGGCGTGTCTTAGGTATTTAGTTCGTATAAGGATATGTTTGATTAAAGACAGCTTCAATCTTCAGGGAAGTGTAATTTTCAGAAAAGCCTTTAGGCCAAGCGTCGACTATCTTGCAGATCCCCTATTCAACTTCAGGTCATGAAGAGAAGCGTTCCCCTTTGATCACAGTCGATCACCAAGGCGAGAACATATACGTGAGCATGGAAGACAATGGCTGCAAGCCGCGCTATGGAGCCGCCATGATGAGAAGAATTCTACGTATTATTTTGATATTGCCCTTGCTTGGGATCGTGGCTGTAACGGCCACAAGCTGCACAATGCTTGGGCTGAACTATGCGAGCCTTGAAGTGGACAATAAGCCGGTGGCCAGACCGGTGCTAGATATTTCGTCTGCTGATAGTTGGCTCAATGAACAGGCTCCAAGATTACGCAGTGATTTGGAGCAACATGTTTTTGGTCCTGTGCCTGTTGGTTTGCCCAGCAAGGTTATCTCAAAGAAAATAGTTGATGACCGTTTCCTCGATGGTCTCGGTACGCTGGAAGAGTATGTCATTCAGATTGGTAACGGTGCGGACGGCGTCCAGTTTCATCTCGCAGCGGTTTTCCCGAACAGAACCAGTCGGCCAGCGCCTCTGATTGTAAGTCAGACCTTCAGTCAAAACCCATCGGTACTCCGCCAATATGATCTTCATCCTGGACCTTTAATGGAAAACCCGCCGGAGAATGGTGAAGGGCCAGGGGGATTTGGTATAGGGCTCATACACTTCATTTTTGGGTCCTACATTCAAAAAGCGCCCCTCGATGAATATCTTCAGCGCGGCTATGCCTTTGCCAATTTTTATGCTGGCGAGATTGTTCCGGATCGGGGTGAAGCTGGACGTGCGGCCCTCGAGCAATTTCCGGCAATGGCAGACGGGCGTAGGCCGACCGGCACGGTAGCTGCCTGGGCCGCTGGTTACTTTGCAGCGATCGACGTCCTTGATGCCGATCCTCGAATTGATACCTCCCACACCGCAGTGTTCGGCCATTCCCGCCATGGCAAGTCTGCCCTTGTAGCCGGTGGCTGGGACGACCGTATCGAATTGGTGATCTCGCATCAGTCCGGCACCGGGGGCGCATCCCTTAATCGGGAAAAGCCGGGCGAAAGCGTTAAGCAGATCACGAAGAATTATCCGCACTGGTTTGATCCGGCCTATGCCCTGTATGCGGAAGACCTCGACGCTCTGCCAGTAGACCAGCATATGCTGCTGGCCCTAAACGCGCCTAGGCGGGTGCTGATTGGCAATGGCAGGCGCGACGTATGGTCTGACCCGAATGGCGCATTTCGAGCTGCACTGGGGGCAAATCCCGCCTGGGAAGCTTTCGATAAAGCTGGTCTTGCCCAGTCAGGGCTGCGAAATTTCGATCCAAGCGCCGATGTTGCATTCCACATGCGTCCAGGGGGCCATGGTATTATAAGGGCCGACATAGACGCATTCCTCGCCTTTTTGGATGCGAGCTTTACATCTATCGAGGGTGCTAAAACGGCGGTGCGTTAATCGCACGCGGATTTAAAGGCGAATAATGCGAACGTTCGGTCAATTTGCGGCGCGGGATGCCGCCATTCTGGCAATGACGGTCATTGCCTGGGTGTTATTGGGGCCTCTGAGCGCGAGTGAGGGGCTGGCAGCCGACATGGCTGGGGCCGGTCTCGGCCTTTCGGCCGGCATATGTGGCTGGCTTGTTCACGAATGGGGGCATTTGAGCGTTGGAACACTGGCAGGAGCAAAGTTCCGCACCCCGGAACGCCTCAGCAGCGTCTATCTGTTCGGTTTCGATAAGGACGAAAATACAAAGGCGCAATTCCTCCTGATGGCATCAGGCGGATTTGCCGCTACCGGCGTTTGTGTGTGGGCGAGTCTCGCAGCTCTGCCGGAAGGATGGATGGCGACCAGTGTTTTGCGTGGACTGATGCTTTTGCAGGTGGCTGTGATTGGCTTGCTCGAGCTACCGGGGTTTTTGTTCGGGCTGGTTGCTTATCGTCGTTTACCCTCGGTCAATGTCCTCGGCGATTAGATATTTTGATCAAAGCGCGTTAAGCGGTACTCATAAAACTAGAGAGAGTACTGTCTTATGACAATTACAGAATTTCTGAGCCCCGTCCTTGTGCTGATTGCCTGGACCATGGTGATGCTGCTTTGGCTCTATGCCCTGCGCATTCCTGCCATGCAGAAAGCGGGGATCGATCCCCAGGAAGCCGCCGATACCAAGAGTGACTGGAAACAGAAAATTCCCCCCGGCACCAATTATCCAGCCGACAACTACAATCACCTCATGGAACAGCCAACGGTATTCTATGCACTGATGCTGTTCGCAGCGACCACGGGCGGACAGAGCAGCCTTCTGAATACGCTTGCCTGGACTTATGTCGGTCTGCGTATTGTCCATTCCCTTATACAGGCGACGTTCAATCGCGTGATGGTGAGATTCATGTTCTTCCTAATAAGCTCTCTGGTGCTGATCGCTATGACTGTTCTGGAAGTCATGCGGGTATTTCTCTCCTGACGAATAGGGGGTAAAGGCCCTGCCATGGCCACGGTGTCCGAAACACGTCTGTCCCAGGTGATTGATCGCTTCGAGGAAATTGAGGCGCGTATGGGCGTGGCCACCGATACCGATGAGATCGTCTCTCTCTCCAAGGAACATGCAGAGCTCAAGCCGGTGGCTGAGAAGGCTAGGGAACTTGCCGACGCCAGATCCGGTCTTGAAGAAGCAGAAAACCTGATTGCGGGAGATGATCCGGAAATGGCAGAGCTCGCCCGCGAGGAGCTCGATGATCTTCGCGGACGATTGCCCGGGCTAGAGGAAGAGGTCCAGCTTCTGCTCCTACCTAAGGATCAGGACGATTCGGCAAGTATTGTTCTTGAGGTGCGGGCTGGTACGGGCGGTGACGAGGCCGCACTTTTTGCTGGCGATCTTTACCGGATGTACCAGCGCTACGCCCAGTTGCAGGGCTGGAAAGTCGAGCTTGTTTCCGTAACGGATGGAGATGTTGGCGGCTACAAGGAAATCATCGCCAATGTGGAAGGCGATGGTGTGTTCGGCCGTCTGAAATGGGAAAGCGGGGTCCACCGCGTCCAGCGTGTGCCGGAAACGGAAAGCGGTGGAAGGATCCACACGTCAGCTGCTACTGTTGCTGTTTTGCCTGCACCCAAGGATATTCAGATAGAGATCCGTCAACAGGATCTTCGTATCGATACCTATCGCGCATCCGGTTCCGGCGGCCAGCATGTCAACAAGACCGACTCCGCTGTTCGGATAACCCACCTGCCAACCGGCATCGTCACCACGAGTTCAGAGAAGTCCCAGCATGTGAACCGGGACAAGGCGATGGAGCAGCTGAAGATTCGGCTATACGAAAAAGAGCGTGAAGAAGCAGATTCTGCCCGCGCTGAAGCACGCAAGACGCAGGTCGGTTCCGGCGACCGGTCTCAGAAAGTCCGCACCTATAATTATCCGGAAAACCGCGTCACGGATCACAGGATCAATCTGACGCTGCATGCCCTCGACAAGGTCATTGCCGGCGACAAGCTAGATGATGTGGTGGTGGCCCTCATTGCCGAGGATCAGGCACGCCGACTGGCGGCTATGGAGGAGGCGTGATCGCGCCTAAGTCAGGAGCACCACCCACTCATGCTGATCTTGCCCGGGACGGGGCGAGTATTCTGGCGAAGGCTGGCATAGAAGCACCGCTTCGCGAGGCTCGGCTTCTCTTGGCACTGGCAACAGACCAGAGTGCAGCTGAGCTGATCGCTATGGAGCTCGATCCTGTATCCGGCGAAGAGGCGTACCATCGGTATCGGGAGTATCTTTCCCGGCGGGTTAGGCAAGAGCCGTTCGCGCATATTGCAGGGGTCAAGGAGTTCTACGGCCTGCCTCTTAAGTCTGATCGCCGTGCCCTTGTGCCTAGAGCAGACAGTGAATGCGTTGTCGATCGCGCACTGGAATATCTGTCTTTGGAAAGCTGCGCGACTGTGGCCGATCTTGGAACGGGGTCAGGGTGCCTTCTCGCGGCGATCCTCTCCCAGCGCCCTGAGGTGAAAGGAACTGCGATTGAAGCCGATGCCGGTGCAATTGAACTCGCAGGTGAAAATTTTGAAACCTGCGGTATCAGTGCGCGGATCGATTTGCGGAACATGCCGTGGCAAGACTGGCAGGGATGGGCCGAGGCAGATCTGATCATTTCAAACCCGCCCTATATTCGGGAAGGTGAACTCGATCAGCTGGACGAGGATGTCCGCCTTTTTGATCCAATAGCTGCTCTCAATGGTGGGGCAGACGGCCTCGATTGCTACCGCTCAATTATCTCTCTTGTTGTGGAAAATGCGAAAGCTGGGACGCTGCTCATTTTTGAAATCGGTTTTGATCAGGCTTCAGCAATTGAAGCGATGCTCCGTCAACATGGTTTTTCCGAAATCAAAACGGGTAAGGATCTGGCAGGCCATGACAGAGTTGTGTCATCCAGATCACCATCTGCAAAATCATCGAATTAGGGCTTGGCGAAGTGAGATCGGCGCGGTAGACACTAATCGCTCGCGGTTAAACGAAGCCACGGACGCTATCAGGCTCCACCGCTTGCAGCATACCTTCGTAGATATGGATCTGCCCGGCCAGTGCAGAAGGGTCTGATATTGCTGGTCAATGGATGAGAAAATTGTAGCCCTCTGGGCTAAGCAAGTAGGGATGTAGATAATCATGAAGCGTCAACGCGGACGGGGCCGCAGATCCGGCGGCGGGAATAGTAGCAACCCTAACCGTCATTTTGAGAGCAACGGCCCCGATGTAAAGATTCGCGGTTCTGCCCAGCAGATACTCGATAAGTATCAGCAGTATGCGCGCGATGCGCAGTCATCCGGCGACCGCGTCAGCGCTGAAAACTATCTCCAACACGCAGAGCATTATTCTCGTGTCCTGGCGGCTATGCAGCCAAAAGACAAACCCCGCGACGAGCAAAAGCCTCAGAATACGGGTGAAGAGGCCGGAGACACCGCCGAGACCGTTGCTGAAGCAGCAAATCCTGAGACTGCAGGCGATGCGGAGGACGCTGTCGAGGGCAAGCCGACCCGTGGGCGTGGCCGTCGCCGGAAGCGTGATGAGCAGGCTGTTGCGTCAGAAGGCGAGACTGAACAGAGTACTGAGAGTCCATCTACGGATAATGAGTCAGAGGTGGCAGTCGCTGAGGAAGAGCCTGAGAAACCGAAGCCGCGCAGAACGCGTCGAAAGCCCCGCGAAGACAGTGCAAAGACGGATACAGAGCGTGAGGATGATGGTGTGATGAAAACACTGTCTCGTGGCCGACCGGTTGAAAAGACAGATGCAGACGCTTCGCCAGCTGAGGCCGATACACTGCCTGAAACTGCGGCCGAATAACACTGTTCCGCCGTTTAGTGTCTGGAAAATCCTAGTAGCCAATGAAAAAGGGCGCTGATTGCATCAGCGCCCTTTTTGGTATTCCATCGTTCTCAGGAATTAAGCGGCTTGCGCTTCCTTCTTCGGCTTTGGATCGCGCAGTACGTATCCTCGGCCCCATACCGTTTCGATATGGTGGTCTCCACCGGTCGCTTGCGCCAGCTTCTTCCTCAGCTTACAGATGAAGACGTCAATGATCTTCAGCTCCGGCTCGTCCATCCCGCCGTATAGATGATTTAGGAACATTTCCTTGGTCAGGGTGGTACCCTTGCGAAGCGATAGGAGCTCGAACATCTGATACTCTTTACCAGTCAGATGGACGCGCTCATTGTCCACTTCCACTGTCTTCGCATCGAGATTTACAAGTATATCGCCGGTGCGAATAACGCTCTCCGCGTGGCCCTTGGACCGGCGAACAATTGCCGTGATGCGTGCGATCAGCTCATCTTTGTTAAATGGTTTCGTTAAGTAGTCATCGGCCCCGTAGCCTAGTGTCTTAACTTTGGCTTCGATGTCGGGATTGCCGGAGAGAATCAGTACAGGTGTGTTGATACGAGCCATGCGCAGCTGTTTGAGCACATCATATCCGGAAATATCCGGAAGCGTCAGATCAAGGATGATAATGTCGTATTCGTAGACTTTTCCGAGATCTACGCCCTCTTCGCCGAGGTCTGTCGTGTAGATATTGAACCCGGCTGCCTTCAGCATTAGCTCTATGCTGCGGGCGACAGCTGTGTCGTCTTCAATTAGAAGGACGCGCATGTTCTTCTCCCAATCCGTGCCTCAATAGGCGGGCTGTTAACTGTCCAAACGTTAAGAGAGCACACTTTAAGAAAGGTTAACGCGGCAACCAATTCGTAAATACACACTCAGCCACTCCACTTCGTGTGACAGAGAGTTGATTTGCTCATTAGATCAAGGTGCATTCAAATTTATGCTGAAGCTTTTGGTAGACAAGGTCGTACTTGAATGATGCTAAGGCTGACAGGAGTTCTGTTTTATCTCGTGATTGCGGTCAGTGCCGCCTGGTGCGATCAGGGGGATGATACGGCTGGTTTTGAGGTATCTGGCACACTCCTGACACCACCTGACCCTTTTCGCGGCCTCGATAGGCCCGGCATGGACCGATCAATCGACCCCGGTAGTGATTTTTACCGGTTTGCCAATGGAAGTTGGTTCGATCAGGCCGTTATAGAGCCGGGAAACTGGCAGGTCGGCACACTTCAAACCGTGCGCGACCGAACTGATCTGCAGGCCGAAATGATGGTTCGGGAAATCCGCGGCAACCGTTGGTCTGCGGAGACGGACGAAGCGAAGTTTCTTACCATTTATCGCAACTACGTTGATCGCAATGCGCGTAGATCCGCGGGGCTCCGCCCAATACAACCCTTCCTGCGTTTAATCGATGGTGCCGAAACTCATGAAGATATCGCGACACTTGTCGGAAGTTATCATTTGGATGTTGGTGGATTGTTCCAGATCTCCCTGCGCGTCGATCCAATCCAGGGCAAAGGCTACGTTGCGTCCATAGAACCGGCCGAACTTCTGCTTGAAACTAAATCACTTTATATCCGGCCAGATGCTTTGGCTTCGCAGCAGAAGGAGGATGCAAAAAAGATCCTGACACGCCTCTTGCGCCGGACAGAGATCAAACTTGGCATGTCTGACCGCATAGAGGCTGTTCTTGCCCTCGAGCATCAATTGGCATCGATCTATCCCAATCCTGTTTCTGAGCGTCAGCCGATTGCCTTAAGGCACGTTTTTACATCAGATCAGCTGGAGGAAGCTCACCCGGAGTTTGCCTGGAACCGATTTCTTGCGGCTAGGGGGATAGGCGAGGGGGTTGTCATTCAAGTCCGTCTTCTCGATCAACTCGATGATGTATTGAGCGTTTTCAACGCAACCCCTGTCGATGTCTGGAAAGACTATCTGACGCTTCGATTGATGCTGAACTATGGGGGCTATCTCGACGAGGCGACAGCGCTGCTCGTCAGGCAGTTCGACGCAGCGCGTTTGGGTGTTGAGTATGCCCACGCAAAAAGACGTGATCGGGCCTGGAAGGTGGCGCTCAATCTGCTTCCCGATGCCGTTGGGAGAGCCTACATAGACCAGTATCTGAGCGATGCCGTTGTTGACGATGTCACAGACATGACCGACTGGATGCTAGCAGCTTACCGGGAACACATTCAAAATGCCAGCTGGTTAACAGAGGGAACAAGAGAGCAGGCAATTGCAAAGCTCGATGCGATCCGCATCGTTGTCGGTAGACCGCCTGGGTGGAACAATTTCGATGGATTTAGGCCAATCAAAGGCAACCTGTTTGCAAATGCCTATTCCCGCCAGCAATTGCGCCACAGATCGGCGCTTTCGAGGCTTCGGCCACCAGCCGCGGATGCGGCGGACGAATCGCAGGACACAGAACGCCTTTTACAGGATATCTTTTTCTCACCGCTCGGCGTTGGGGCCTTCTATCTGCCGAGCCTGAATACGATTGTCATTCCTGCAGCTTATCTGCAGGCCCCTTATTTTGACCGTGGCGCGAGCCTAGCTGTGAATTTTGGTGCCCTCGGCACGACACTCGGCCATGAAATCGGCCATGCGTTCGATGATCAGGGCGCGCTGCGTGGGCCGAATGGGCAATTGGAGAACTGGTGGAAGCAGGAAGACTTTGACCGGTTCAATTCCCTTGGCGATGCGCTCTCGAAACACTTGGCGTCCTATGAGGCAGCCCCCGGTATTCCTCTGAATACGAAGCTGACGCTTGGGGAGAATCTGAGCGATCTTGCCGGTGTTGAAATCGCTTGGCAGGCTTTTAAAATGGCAAGGAAGGCGCAGACAGGAGCACCACCTTCCAAGGACGAGGCCCAGGCTTTCTTCCTAAGCTATGCGCAAAAACGTCGATCAAAACGTCTGCCGACGGTGAGTATTAACTTTGCCTATGGAGATGTTCACAGCCCGCCAGCTGTGCGGGTGAATGGTATTCTTCCGCATGTTGACAGTTGGTACACAGCGTTTGACGTGACTGAAGCTCACCCCATGTGGCTCGCCCCTGAGGACCGTATTCAACTCTGGTAGGGTGTTTAGATCTGCGCCGGTTCGTCGATTATCTCAGTTAACGTAACGCCCAGTTCGCCATCGGCGATGACCAATTTTCCCCGCGCCATAAGCCGGTCGGAGACATATATATCGACAGGCTCTTTCGCCTGTCTTTCAAGCGCGACCACGTCTCCCTTATCAAGCGCTTGCAGATCCTCAATAGGAATGCGCGCTTCGCCGAGTACGATGTCGACCTGTACGGGAACATCCATGAGCGTTTTTGCGAGAGCGGGATTCTGAGGTGCTGGCATGGGAGCAGGCTAGGCAATAAAGTGTTAACGATTGGTCGACGGCTGCGACGATCCGAACAAATCGCCCTGACCGTCCACAATCAATTGGCACGCCGAAGACATAAGGTGTTTGGCGCGGGCGCGATCTTCCAAATCGATATCGAGGCGGTCAAGATATTCGGCAAGCTCTATCATCTGCGCCAGCGCCTTCAAAAGATTCTCCGAAACATCTTGGATGTGCTGCATGGCAGTCGTCTGCTCGGCATTGACGCTCTGCAGCGTTTCCTGCCGGGTGCGTGAAAGGAGGTCAGCAAGGTCATCCACAGACATTGTAACAAGCTCGTCATTGTCGGCTTGGTCTTGGCTGCAAAAATCCGAACTGAAGCTAAAGGACTGCAGCGATTTGATCGTTCGGCTGGTCATTCGATGAGGTCGTCTGGAGCTGGGGCAGCCGTGAGAATATCACCGCTGGCGATGAGTGCACGGGCGAGGCGGACCATCTCCGTTCTTGCTTGATCGGCCTGTGCGATACTGCCGGTGGCTATGGTAGCCATTTCTTCCTTCAGCATGTCCCGTGCACGGCTCGTCATATTGGCGAAAATGGCGTTCGATACGTCTTCATCGGCGCTCGATAGCGCCAAAGTCAGCGTCTTCCGGTCAATCCTTGTCAGGAGGGTCTGAATGCCCGCCGGCGGCAGATTGGCGAGATCCTCAAACCCAAACATCAAGGTTTCAATCCGGCCCCCGGATTCCGGTTCCGCTGTTTGCAAGGCTGACAATAAGGTCTGACTGGCTTGGGGATCAAGTTCTTCAAATATGCGGGCGAGAGCCGCCTCCCGGCCATCAGCTTCGCCGGTCGAGGCATTAACCCTTTCTTCCATAACGGTCTCAATGGCCTTAAGCGCTTCGGGATGCGGCGCTTCGGTATGTAGCATGCGCTGAAGCACGTCGATGGCGACCATGGAGGGGAGATGCCTGACAATGTCAGCGGCCTTCAGGGGTGGCAGTCGGCCCAGGACAAAGGCGATCAGCTGAGGGTGCTCGCCTTCCAATATTGAGACGAGTTGTCCGCGATCTGCATTGGCGAGGCGTGACCACACCGTTCGGTTCCTGTTTTCAGTTTTATCTGAAAGAGATGCATCCAGCAGGGTTTGCGCGGCATGTTCCTCTCCCGATGGGTCATCAGCAAGCGTTTCGAGTACATCACTGATTTGCCGGGCATATTCCTGTGGAAGCTCGGCCCATACGTCGGCACCCCTCGGGCCAAGGGCGCGCAACAGTTTGGCGGAACGCAATATACCGTCCGGTGTGGGTCTGCCAGTTGTCGCGGGCAGGGCCATCAGCGTTGTTCCTTATCGTTCAGCCAGCCAGCGATTATTTTTGCGGTCAGCGCTGGTTGGCGTTCAGCAAGGCTGGCCGCCTTTTCGAGTGATGAAGCAGGGTTTGCCGCCGGTGTCACGGGCAGAGAAGGTCGCGGGATGGTATCATTCGCCGCCACCGTCTCATAGGAGGTTGGGATTCGATACCGGTCTCGGCTGTTTGCGAGAAGCCAAATCGATAGGACAACCACCCCCGAAAGGAGAAGTATTTCAATGATATATGCGACGCCGGCAGGTGCAAGCGGGGCATCGACAAAGGCTGAATCCATGATCTGGATGCCGCGGTCAGGAACCATTGATTCCATCATGTTTGATATCTGTTTGGAAACGCGCGGATCGCGCAGTTCCTGAGGCCGGTCGGCGTTCAGGAGAACGATAATATCACCGTGACCAGAGTCGCCTACCCTTACGTTATCAGTGCCGACAAAGCTCTCCAACATGCCAAGATAGGGGGAATTTTCAGGGTCTTGGAGGAAGGCAGGCGGCCCACTAATCAGACGCAGGCCAAGGCAACTTACAGCCAGAATGAGCAGTGCCCAGGCGATCCAGTGCAGCGGAATCCGACTGTCCTCAACCGATCTCGGCACTGTACGTCACTCCCATCATAAGGCGGGTCGATCCCGACTTCGAAGCGAAGTGTAAACGCGCTGCTGTAAACGCCGCTTTAACCGTATCGGTGAGGGCGTGATCAGATACGGCGGTACTGCTGCACGCGGGTTGCTCTCAAGCCCTTGGCACCGTGATTGTTATAAAGACGGACCCAGCCGGAGAATTCTTCTTCCGACAGCCCATAGCGTTCGCACGCATCTTCATGGGAAAGGAGGCCTCCTTTCACTGCCGCGACGACTTCTGCCTTGCGGCGCGTCACCCAGCGTTTCGTGCCGGGTGCTGGGAGGTCTTCGAGCGTAAGCGGACGCCCATTCGGTCCGGACACGCTCATAACAAAAGCATTCTGCTCACTCATTTGGTCCACCTTTACTGCGCGAGTCATTCTGTCCTCACGCAATGGACATTACAGGATGGGGCTTAAGGCGAGGCTCAGCGAGATCGAGCAGTTTCGATGAAAATTAGAGGTGTCTTGGCCGTATCTGTTTGCAATTCCTTGGCAAAGCTGTGCCGGATTGGCGCATTTCGGGTCGCATCGCCTGGAATACGCCGACAAAACGTTCAGCGGTCGGCCATCGCGCCCTATTCCGGCAAGCTACCTGAAGAAAAATTAAGCGGTTTCTGCCGAATATGCGCTGATTGTTCGGGTAATGAAGCCGCCACCCAGCACGCGGCTGGGTGCGCTGGCATCGTAAAGCACACAAGCCTGCCCCGGCGCGACGCCCTCTTCAGCGTCATCAAACATGATTTGGACTTCGTTCCCATCAAGCACGAGGCGTGCGGGCAGGGGCTCTCTGGTGGATCTTACCCTTGCCAATACTGGCAGCTGGCCCCTTGCTGCATCTGCAATATCATTGTCGCCGAGCCAGTTCATTTCACCAAGGGCGAGCCCGGCTGTCAGCAGCGCGTCGCGGGGACCGACATATACACGGCGCTCGGCCGCATCGATCTTTACGACAAAAAGCGGTTCACCAGTGGCGATGCCGAGCCCGCGTCTTTGGCCAATCGTATAGTTGATGACGCCTTGATGGTCGCCGAGCACACGGCCGTCCAGATGCACGATTTTACCGCCGCGCCCGGCTCCGGGCCGGATGCGTTCAACGACTTTTGCGTAAGAGCCTTCCGGCACAAAGCAGATATCCTGGCTGTCAGGTTTGGTTGCGACCGGTAAGCCATAGTGATCGGCGAGTTCGCGGACAGCTGTTTTCGGCATACTACCCAAAGGGAACCGCAGATAATCCAATTGCTTCGCTGTTGTCGCGAACAGGAAGTAGGACTGGTCGCGGCTGGCATCATGGGCGCGATGCAGTTCAGCCATGCCTTCTCCCCCTTCACGGCGGATATAGTGCCCTGTTGCCAGGCAATCGGCTCCAAGGTCTTTCGCTGTTGCCAACAGGTCGGCGAATTTTACCGATTGGTTGCATCGGATGCAAGGCACCGGGGTGGACCCCGAAAGATAGGTATCTGCGAAGTCTTCTATTACCTGCTCGCGAAAGCGGTTTTCATAGTCGAGCACATAATGAGGAATACCGATCTGGTCTGCCACATTGCGGGCATCGTGAATATCCTGTCCCGCGCAGCAGGCTCCTTTTTTCTGGATTGCGACGCCATGATCGTAAAGTTGCAGCGTAATTCCGACGACATCGTAGCCTTCATCGGCAAGCATCGCTGCCACAACAGATGAGTCCACACCTCCCGACATCGCCGCTACCACGCGTGTCTCCGAGGGCGCTTTATTAAAGCCCAAAGAATTCGTCCCGCCTGTATAGGCAGGAGGTGCATAAGCCATTTTGCTCGTCTCCAGCGGGATCAAGATCCCGTGCAGTCACAGCACCGCTATGTAGAGTGCCTGATGGGTTGGAGCAAGATTTCGTGTGAACCGGCTGAACCCCATGCTAGTCCATTTGCGTATCGCGGCGCACATCAGCGCTGTCCAGCAGACGGTCCATAGCGAGCGCTGCATCATAGCTTTCATCGGCGATGAAATGGAGTTGCGGGGTGAATTTCATCTCGATTTCCCGGCCGAGCCGTCCGCGCAGAAATCCAGCTGCTCTGTTCAGCGCCTCGGCCACTGTTTTGGTGCGATCGGTATCCTGGTCGCCGAGGGGGCTGCAGAATACATTCGCATGTCTGAGGTCCGGTGAGCATCTGACTTCACCGATTGTTACCGATACGCCCTGAAGGTCAGCATCGCGGAACTCTTCCCGCGCGAGAATATCCACGAGGGCATGGCGGACGAGTTCCCCGGCGCGCAATTGCCTTTGGCTGGGCTCCAATGATTTTGGTTGGCGGGATCGTTTCGCCATAGTCGCTGCTTTCAAAGCTGAGCGCGTGCTTCGATATCCCTTTTAAAGGCCGCACGCCTTACCTTGTCCTTGCCAAACCAATAGTCCGGGATCAAGATCGTATCTCGCCCATCAACAAAGACTGTAAGATAGTTGAACCCGCGCTGGACTTCTTGAACGGCGCTCCACCCAATCTCGGTGGTTATGGCACCGCGCTTAACAACCAGCGCGTTATCTCCGACCTCCACGGTCGTAACAGCCTCACCTTCATCACCACGACCGTGGCTCTGGCGATATGACCATCTCATAAAGATCAGATACCAGCTTATTCCCGCCAAGGCTGCCATGATTGCCGACAACAGAAATATCCAATAGTCACTCAAGCCGACATAGGCGAGCCGATCTCTACCCATGAATGAGACTGCTGCCGATATAATTGGGGCGGTCACGCCGGCATAGTATACCGTTGTAGGCCCTACAGTGCCGGACCGTGTGGCATTGGTCAGACGCCGCAAATCCTTGCGAGAGAGCTTTCCTGATACCGAAAGCTCGGTCGCGCCTATTGGCATAGAGGCCCGTTCTACTCCCATCACTGTAATGGTTAGCAACAAGGAGTGAATATTCTGTTTGCTTCACCCTTCAATTGAGCGGGAACAAGGATTCGATTGCTTAATCGAGACGCCGTTCGATTTCCTCGACCTGGAAGCACTCGATTCTGTCACTGACGCGCATATCCTCGTAACGCTCAAAAGCCATTCCGCATTCCTGCCCGTTAGATACTTCCGGAACTTCGTCTTTGAAGCGCTTCAGCGTTTTCAGATTGCCTTCGTGGATAACGGTATCGTCCCTGATGAGGCGAACGCCGCAACCACGCTTGACTGTACCCTCGGTAATCCGGCAGCCAGCGACCTTTCCGATCTTGGAGATGTTGAAAACCTCCAGAATCTCAGCGTAACCCAGAAACGTCTCGCGTTTCTCAGGTGCCAGCATGCCGGAAAGCGTGTCTTTGACGTCGTCAATCAGGTCGTAGATCACTGAGTAATAGCGGATCTCAACGCCTTCTTTTTCGGCCAGGTCGCGCGCCTGCTTGTTCGCACGAACATTAAAGGCAAAGATCGGTGCCTGGGATGACTGAGCGAGCAGCACATCGCTCTCCGAGATACCGCCAACCGCGCCGTGGATGACATGGGCGCGTACTTCTTCCGTGGAAAGCTTTTCGAGACTTTGGGAAATCGCTTCAACAGAGCCTTGAACATCACCTTTTACAACGACGGGAAGCTCAGAGGCTTCAACGGCACCATCCTTCAGACGCGTGAGCAGTGTCTCCAGTGATGCCCGGGCGGCTGCACCTGCGCGGCCTTGGGCCTGGCGTTTCTGACGTTGACGATATTCCGTGATCTCCCGAGCTCGCGCTTCGGTATCCACCACGACAAAAGCTTCGCCCGGATCAGGCGCGCCATCAAGGCCTAGAACCTCGGCTGGCAAAGAGGGACCAGCTTCCTTCATCTGCTGGTTCCGCTCATTCACCAGTGCACGGACCTTGCCCCATTGCGCGCCGGCAACGACGATATCACCGCGGCGCAGCGTTCCGCGCTTAACAAGAACTGTGGCAACCGGACCACGCCCCTTATCAAGCTGACTTTCAACAACCACACCGTCCGCATCGCGTTTCGGATTGGCTTTCAGTTCTAGAAGCTCCGCTTGCAGAGTTATGGCCTCGGTGAGTTTATCCAGGCCATCTCCGTTCAGTGCTGAGACGCTCACGGACTGAATCTCGCCGCCCATTTCTTCGACTTGCACATCGTACTGAAGCAGTTGCGTCAGAACGTTCTGCGGATTTGCATCGGGTTTGTCGATCTTGTTGACCGCAACAATCATCGGCACTTCGGCAGCTTTCGCGTGGGCGATAGCTTCCTGTGTTTGCGGCATTACACCATCATCGGCTGCGACAACGAGGATTACGATATCCGTAACGTTCGCTCCGCGGGCACGCATTGCTGAGAAGGCTGCGTGGCCCGGCGTATCTAGGAAAGAGATCTTGTTGCCGGAGGCGATCTGTACCTGATAGGCTCCGATGTGCTGGGTGATCCCGCCCGCTTCGCCGGAGACAACATCGGTCTTCCTTAGCGCATCAAGCAGCGATGTCTTGCCGTGATCGACATGGCCCATAATGGTTACGATAGGCGCGCGAGGCTTGAGATCCTTAGGATCGTCTTCCTTGCCCTCGAGCCCGATTTCGACATCGGCCTCTGACACACGTTTCACGGTATGGCCGAATTCCGTAGCAATCAGTTCGGCGGTGTCGGCGTCAACAATGTCGTTCGAACGCATCATTTCGCCCTGCTGCATCATGTACTTTACGACATCTGCAACCCGCTCTTTCATACGGCCGGACAGTTCCTGGAGTGTAATTGTCTCCGGAAGCTGGATCTCGCGCGAGACCTTTTCTGAGTCCGAACTGTCCCCACTGACCCGGCGTTCCCGTTCGCGCTCCCGTGCCCTGCGAACAGAAGCCAGTGACCGCTGCCGTTCGCTGTCGTCACCGAGGGCTGCGGCAATGGTAAGCTTTCCCTTACGCCGCTTTGGCTCGCCGCGGGGCTTCGACCCTCCGCTTCCTTTATTGAACGTGTCGCGTTCGCGTTCTTTCTTAACGCGACCGCCGAGTTCAGCGAGCGAAGAGGGGGGGGGAGGCGGTTCGTCGCGTGATCCACTGCTCTGTTTTCTTTCAGGACGCGGGCGATTGGCGGCCGCTTTTGCCGCTTCTTCCTCGGCTTTGCGAGCCTCTTCTTCGGCCTTGCGTCTGGCCTCGGCTTCTTCGCGTTCCTTGACTTCCTGAACCTTGCGTTCCTGTTCCTCTTTGAGGCGGTTACGTGCTTCTTCCTCGGCCTTGGACTGAGCGGCGCGCTTGGCTTCCTGCTCGTTCCTTGCCTTCAAGGCGGCCTGCCGCGCTTTAAGCTCGGTCTCAGTTATTCCGAGCTTGCGCGCCAGTTCAGCACTTTTGGAGAGCTTTTCTTCGCCGCCATCACCAGACTTCTGCGATCCGCCAGGCTTGCCCGGACCACCGGCCATGCGGCGCTTTTTCTTCTCAACGACGACCTGTTTTGTGCGGCCATGGCTAAAGCTTTGGCGTACTGTTCCGCTGGACGAACCACGCGAAACCGTGAGCGGTTTTCGCCCGCCTTTTGAAGTATTACCTTTATCTGTCGTGTCACTCATCGACTATCAAATACCAAATAATTCCGCGGTCTGCACCTGCGCCGACCGCTATTGTTTTTGCCGCGTCGCGGAATACCATTCGACCTCGGGCGCAGGCCTGAACCCGATAAGACGAACATAGTCCGTCTGCCAATTCCTGGAAAACGCGCCCGCTTCCAGAAGCGCATGTACCACATGGGATCGCCCAAAGGCCATGCCTAATTCAGCCGATGCGAGTGCACCAGCCAGTTCGATGTCCTCATATATGGCTTTTGCGAGAAAATACAGCTTGTTTCGGCCATCCGACGAACTGTCGCTTGCGGCGATCAGAACGCCCGGGCGGCTCTTTTCCAGCTTTGCTTTCACCTGATCAAAGCCGAGTATGATCTCGCCGGCTTTTTTGGCGAGACCCAGTGTCGACTGTAACCTCTTTACCAGAAGGTTTTCCACCTGATCGTCGAGAGTGCCATCGGCACCTGTTTCCATCTTGAAACCACGAGAGAAGACACGTTTTTCGACCGCGTCACGGATCGCATCGCGGTGTGCCGTGACCCATACGCCGCGCCCCGGCAGCTTTGCTGCCAGATCAGGAACGGCAATACCGTCCGGTGACCGCGCGAAGCGCACCATCTCGCTTTGCGGACGGCGCTCTCGCATCACTGCACACTGTCTGACCGGTTCCCCGGTCTCGCTTATGAAAGCGACATCGTCATTCTGTTTGCGGTGCGGCATCGGATCCGCCCTCCGCGTCATCGTCGCTGCCGAGCGCGCCAAGGGCCAGCAGAGCTTTCTCCTCTTCTGTGAGATCCATTTCCTCGGCAACCTGTTCTGCAGCAAGATCTGCTTGAAGTTGGTCGACGGCCTCTTGCTCAATCCAGCCAGCAATAACGCGTGCTTTCATAATAAACATTTGCGCATCGTCCTTGCGCATCTCGCCTTTCGACAAGATGCCTTCCTGGAAGACGGGTTTGCCGTCCGGGCCTGGCTCACGCCATCCGGTGATGTCATCGGGGACGAGCCCTGCCACATCATCAACGCTCTTGACCTCGTTCTCCCCGAGGCGGACCGCAAATCCAGGCGTCATGCCCTCCAGTTCCATCACCGCGTCCTCAACACCGAGTTCGCGTCGGCGGGCATCCTGTTCGACAGCAAGCTTCTCCAGATAATCCTGGCCACGGGCCTGAATTTCCGCCGCGATTTCTTCATCAAATCCTTCGATTTGCATGAAGTCTTCCGGCGCGACATAGGCGATTTCCTCGACCGTTTCGAAGCCTTCCGACGCGAGCAGCTGAGCGAGTGTCTCATCGGCATCGAGCGCGCGCATGAACAGCGCGGTGCGCTCTGCGAATTCGCGCTGGTATCTCTCTGAATCCTGGGACTCCGTGATCAAATCGATCTGCCAGCCAGTAAGTTGGGAAGCGAGCCTGACATTCTGACCGCGCCGACCAATGGCGAGCGGGAACTGATCATCTGCGACAACGACTTCAACGCGCTGCTCGTCTTCATCAAGTACCACTTTCGAGACCTCGGCAGGCTGCAGCGCATTCACAATGAAGGTCGCATCGTCGATAGACCAAGGGATGATATCAATCTTCTCACCGGCAAGCTCACCGACCACGGCCTGAACCCGGGCCCCCCGCATACCAACACAGGCCCCGACAGGGTCGATGGAGGAATCGTTCGAGATCACACCTATTTTTGCCCGGCTACCCGGATCACGTGAACATGCCTTGATCTGGATAACACCGTCATAGACTTCCGGAACTTCCTGAGCGAAGAGCGCCTTCATGAAATCCGGATGGGCTCGCGACAAGAATATTTGCGGTCCCTTCATCTCCCGGGAGACTTTGTAGAGGAAGGCCCGGACGCGGTCGCCATTCTGGAAATTTTCGCGTGGGATACCGTCATTACGCCGGATGATGCCTTCTGCACGGCCAAGGTCGACAATGACATGGCCATATTCCACGCGTTTGACGATCCCGTTCACAATCTCGCCTTCGCGGTTCATGTACTCATTGTACTGACGCTCACGTTCAGCATCGCGGACCTTTTGGAGAATGACCTGTTTCGCAGATTGTGCAGCGACGCGGCCAAAATCGAAGGGCGGCAATTCTTCTTTGATTTCGTCGCCCGGCTCCAGCTCGGCATCGATCTTTACAGCCTCTGAGAGGGGGATCTGCTGGACGGCATCCTCAACCTCTTCATCGGGGGTGACCGTCTGAATGCGCCAGAGAGTTTGCTCGCCGCTATCGGCGTCGATCACGGCCCGGATATCGTGTTCCTGACCGTAGCGGGACTTCGCGGCCTTCTCGATCGCTTCCTGCATCGCCTCGATGACGATGCCCTTGTCGATACCTTTCTCCTCTGCCACCGCCCGTGCGATTTGCAGGATCTCCAGCCTGTTTGCTGAAACGCCAATATTGCTCATCTCTGTTCTCCTGAAACAGGGGTCTGAGCCGCCCCTGAACTGTCGTCTAATTCCAATTCGGCCAACTCGTCGGTGCCGATGTCTTCTACCATTCCGGATTGCTTCGCTGCGTCGATAAGCTCGTCGGTCAAAATCAACGAGGCTTTCGACATCTCATCAATGGTAGCCTCAAGCTCCGTTTCATCATCCAGCAAGATCTTCACGCTGCCTGCCGTTTCCTCACTTATCACACCCTGGAACCGTCGCCGCCCGTCGAGGGGGCGCGCAAGCTCAATTTTCACGGCGTGGCCGGTCCAGCGGTCGAAATCGCCTGGCCGCGTGAGAGGACGATCAATGCCGGGCGTCGATACTTCCAGAGTATAGGCATCAGAAATCGGATCATCGACATCCAACACCGCCGAAATCGCCCTGGACAATGACGCGCAATCTTCAACGTCGGTAGCGGCCCCACCTGCCTTCTCGGCCATCACTTGCAAGGACGGACGTTTGCCGCCGGTGAGACGAACGCGCACAATCTCCATGTCGAGACCGGTAGCTTGCGGCTCGATCAGAGTAAGAACTCTCTTTTCCTGTTCAGAGACGGCAATCATGCGCGTGACATCAGGCCCTGTAATGAAAAGCGGCGGCCCCGTTCCCGGAACCGCCGCCGATATATCTTCGACTTGAAATACATATAGCGTTGGCGACTGGTTTTGTCACCTATTGAATATGTCATCCAAAACATCCCCGGCTCGATGCGGCCTGAACATGCCGGAATCGGTATTCATACTCGTTCGAATTCCAACCAGACAGGCGGGCAGTCGCCAAGCTGCTTTTCCTGATAGCGGGTCGTGATGTGATCCGTGGGCGGTCGCCGCCAGTCATCGGGATGATGGGCGCACCAATCGAATGACTTATGCCGGATGAAATACCCAAGTGCTTCGTCGGCGTAGGAAGCAATGTCTGTGGCGAATCTTACCTTGCCGCCCGGCTTCATAGTTCGAGCCAGGCTGTCGAGAAACGCTGCGTTGACCAGCCGCCGTTTCCGTTGACGCTTCTTTGGCCAGGGATCGGGGAAAAGGATGAAGGCGCGATCTATGCATGCCGGCGCGAGATCCGATATGAGTGGACGGACGTCATCCATCAGTAGACGGATATTCGAAATCTGTCCGTCCTCTATCTGGCCAAGGCACTTGGCCATCCCCTCAATAAAAGGTTCGCAGCCGAGAAAACCTATATCGCTATGGCGTTTGGCTTGGCCCGTAAGATGTT
Source organism: Pseudomonadota bacterium (assembly GCA_039196965.1). Classification (GTDB taxonomy): domain Bacteria; phylum Pseudomonadota; class Alphaproteobacteria; order Caulobacterales; family Hyphomonadaceae; genus CALLCD01. The sequence goes on from JBCCUK010000008.1 coordinate 72,264, forward strand.
CACCGCCCCCAAAGCCGATTTCAAGCCACATAGCTTCTGGTGGTTCCTGAAAAAGTTTTTGCGGCTCCAATGTCCCGCTCTCGCTAATCGGTATGGAAATCTTCGGCAGCGCGACATCGATTAGTCTTTGCTGCCGTGCTGAAAGTGCCCGCCCGCCTGTTCGACCAAAGGTTCGGATAGGGGGGTGCTGTTCGGAGGACACGGGGGATCGATGATGCTTAAGAGATGATCAGGCTGGCCGATTTTGGCCTTCTTCAGTCTTTTCATCAACGAGGGCGCGCGCCGTTGAACATACCATGTCCAATAAAGATTTGCGAAGCGCCGGGTCATTGATCGATTGAAATGCAGACACCAGTTCCAGTGCGTCGGCGCTGAGGGCAGGGACCTCCGCTTCTTTTGGTTTGGTTTCTGCAACACCCTCTGCGCGGTCCGGGAGAAACTGCGAAGCTCCATCGTAGAAGTATGTTACAGGAACGCCGAGAACGGCTGCCAGTTCGAACAGGCGTCCGGCAGAAATTCTATTCACGCCTTTTTCGTACTTCTGAACCTGTTGAAATGTGAGATTGAGCAGCTCCCCTAGTTTCTCCTGGGTCAAATGCAGTTCGCGCCGTCGCCACCTAACGCGCTGGCCCACATGGCGATCAACACCACTCGGTAGCTTACTCTCCGACATGCGTCTGAACCCACTCAATCATAGTTAGAATAGACTAACGCCGCCAAGCGAAAAACGCCAGCACGGAAAATAGCGCGATGGACAATGCAAATATAAGATCGCCGTGCCGGAAGTAATAGGTTTCGGCTCGAGCAGCTGGCATTGGCAGCCTAATGACGGACGATGTCCAGCCTTCAGGGTCACCGGGAGCAGGTTCACCGTGCCCTAATTCTCTTCCCAGACCATCTACCATGGCCGTTGCCCCGCGGGTTGCCACCCTTGCCATCGGCAGGCCGGTTTCAATCGCCCGGTAGCGATTCTGCGCATAGTGCTGTGCCGGGCCCATGCCGACGCCAAACCAGGAATCGTTAGAGATAACCACCATCCATTCCGCCCGGGGCCGCGCCAGCCTGTGGCGAGGAATGCTCGGATACAGGGCCTCATAACAAACCATGGCGTTGAAGGGCGGGATGCCATCGGCATAGACAACCGCCGGTCCTGGCCCAGGATTGAACCCTTGCGTGACCATCTGCTGGAGGGTTCCAGGCAGGATGCCTTCGATCAGTCGGCCGAAGGGGATAATCTCCACAGCTGGTAATTCACCGAAGGGAACCAATCTGTGCTTGTCATAAAGCGCGATTGGCCCGGATCGGCTGCTGGTACTGTCAACCACCGCCAGAGAATTGAAGTAGTGGATCTCATTCGGTAGCGCCGGTGCCGCTGTGAGATCCAGCCCGACCTCATCGCTACGTATCGGCTGTCGCCGCGGTGTGCCCACCACGAGCTTTCGGCTGCCGATAAAAGCGCTCACCGCATCCAACGCGTTTGGTGTCTGCAGGAGGTAGAGCGGAACAGCACTCTCTGGCCAGATTACAATATCGTCGTCTGCCTGCTCAACGGAATCAAGAAGTTCGAGATATCTTCTGAGTATTGGTTCAGCGTTACCGGGTGCCCATTTTTCGCGCTGGGGGACTCCTACGTCCATGAGCGTAACATGCTGGGAGTAGAGGGCTGTTGGTTCAGATAGACGGCGGGCCCCCCAGGCCCAGCTTGATCCCAATAGGGCGACCGCCGCAATGATTGGTAGGAGGCGGTGACCGAGCACGCGGCTCTCCCGTGTATCAACAAGCGCTGCTGGTGCTGACATGACGAAGAAGGTCAGAAGGGTCAGCCAATAGATGCCGCCTAGAGACGCAACTTGCGAGATCGCAGCACCAGGTGTCCATGTCGTTCCGGGCAAATTCCAGGGGAACCCGCCAAACAGATGACCGCGCACATATTCGGCAAGCGACATGAAAATGGCGAAGACAAAGATCCGCGAAGGTGAGGCTGACCAGAATGATCCGGCGAAGGCGGCTCCCGCGCCCCAGATCAGGCCTAGCCCTGCTGGTAGCAGGATCAAGGGCATGAATAGGAAGACGGCGTGCTTTTCCGGTTCCACCAAAAATGGGAACGCGGTCCAGTGGAGGCTGATCAGGAAAAAGCCACAGCCAAAGGCCCAGCCGCGCGCAAAGACGGCTTTGCCCCATTTTGGTGAACCCCGCGCACCGTCGATCATCCAGATCAGGCCTGTGAAAGACAGAACCAGTATTGGACTGAAGTGAAATGGTGCGAAGGCGAATGCCCCGAGTGCACCAAGAAAAGCCGCCACGATATGGGCGTTCCAGCCGCGCAGGCGCGCAAAAGATTCGTGCACGGGCCCGAGTGCTGTGAACCCGTGGCTTTTGACTTTTGTGGTCATGCAGGCGTCTCCACCTTGCGTAGTTTCATACGGCGAATGCGGCGGCTGTCTGCGTCAATGATCTCGATATCTGTCCCTGCAGGATGGCGCAGCACTTCCCCGCGCTCCGGCACCCGCCCGGCAAGGGCAAAGGCGATCCCGCCCAGCGTGTCTATGTCATCCTCAAATTCGGCGAGTTCCAGATCGATGCCGGTCTCGCTGGCAAAATCCTCGATTTCCATACGCGCATCGGCTTCCCAGATGGCAGGGCCTCTTTGAGTGAGCATCGGCGTTTCCTCGTCATGCTCATCCTCGATTTCGCCGACAATTTCTTCGACAAGGTCTTCAAGGGAGACGAGGCCATCCGTGCCGCCATACTCATCAACAACGATCGCAAGATGAATGCGTGTTGCCTGCATTTTCAGTAGAAGCGTCGACAAAGCCATGGAATCCGGAACGATCAAGGCGTTCCGTGCAAGGCGTTCCAATGGGCAGGTATCGCCCTCGCCCTTTAAAGCGATCTCGCGGACAACGTCCTTGATATGAACGAACCCAATGGGATTATCGAGTGTGTCGCGATAAACCGGCAGCCGCGAATGGGTGGCTTCTGCGAACAGTTTTACAAGCTCGTCCAGCGTAGTGGTGACCTCAACGGCGATAATGTCTGCCCGCGGGATCATCACATCGGCGACGCGGCCCTGCTCGAACTCTCCGATTCGCAGGCGCATGGCGTTTTGCTTTGGCGCTTCCTGAATCTGTTCAACCGCTTCCTCTTCCTTGCGGGATCTTCTGCCCAGGCCGAAAAGACCGCGGGAGCGCTTCTGACTTGATGGAGGGTCTTCGGGATTTGGCAAATCTGTCATCGGACTAAACACTACAATACATCAGCTTGGCTCGATTCGGGAATAAGGATCTGAAAAACCAAGCTCGGCGAGTACCTGTTTTTCCAGTAACTCCATCTGTTGCGCTTCGTTCTCCGTTTCGTGATCGTGCCCGAGGAGATGCAGCACACCATGGACGAGCAGATGCGTAAGGTGGGCTTCCATGGTTTTCCCATAAGCACTTGCGTCCCGTTCTGCCACGCCGAACGTTATGGCGATATCGCCGAGAAATGGCCTTTCCATGACGTCTGCTGGAAAAGACAGAACATCAGTAGGCCCTGATTTGCCGCGCCATTTTGCATTCAACTCTGCGAGGGTATCATCATCGCTGAGTAGGATATCCACCGTCGCGGGAGGGCTCACGCCTGCGTGGCCAAGAGCGCCCATAACCGCAGCCGTACAGAGAGCCTCAAGGTTGGAAACACTCGTCCAGGCTTCATTTTCAATGCGCAAATCTACGCTGACAGTCATTGGTCTACGCCTGCTTACTGTCCGCATCGTATGCATCGATGATCCTGCCAACGAGATCGTGGCGGACCACATCTGCTGCCGTCAGCATCATTTGATGGACCCCTTTGACATCGCGCAGAATATGCAACGCGTGAGCGAGGCCAGATGCTGCGCGGCCCGGCAAGTCTACCTGTCCCGGATCGCCTGTGACGACCATTCGGCTTTCTCGGCCAAGCCGTGTCAGGACCATTTTCATCTGAGGAATGGTAGCGTTCTGAGCTTCATCCACAATCACAAAGGCATTCTTCAAAGTCCGACCGCGCATAAAGGCGAGGGGGGCCACTTCAATTTCGCCTCGTCCAAGGCGGCGCTCCATCTGCTCCTGTCCCATGAGTTCCCGCATCGCGTCCCAGATCGGGCGCATGTAAGGGTCGACCTTTTCCTGAAGATCGCCGGGCAGGAAGCCGAGATTCTCGCCGGCCTCCACCGCGGGGCGTGTCACGATCAACCGTTCCCTTACCCCTTGAAGGAGTTCTGCAGCCCCTGCAGCAACGGCAAGATAGGTCTTTCCGGTGCCCGCCGGGCCGGCCGCGAATATCAATCCGGCTTCCGGATCGGTCAGGCGGTTCAGATACTGGGCCTGTCCCCGCGTTTGCGCGGTGATGGGGCGTTTTAATCCCTGCAAAGGTTTGAAGGCTCCAACCGGCGTCATCGCAGCTTCGATCGCACCTTCGACTTCCAGATCGCTGGGCGCACTGCCCCGGCCCAATCGGCGTTCCAACTCCGCGAGGGCCGATTCAGCCAAATTAACCCCCTCATCTGTCCCTGTCAGTTCGATACTGCCGCCAAGGCTTTCTGCCGTCAGCTCATAGTCGCTCAAACGGTTTTCGAGAATTTGCAGAAACCGGTGGTGAGGCCCACAAAGATCCTGCAGCCGCGCAGGAGACGCGACGGGATATATCCTTGTTGTGCGGGTGCTCGCCTTTCGACGCGAACGTCCTGTTGTGCTCACGCGACAGCCTCTGCCCTTATCAGTTCACCCATAAGAGAGTTCAGGCTCGCACCTGTGATCTGCACATCGACAATCTGTCCGATCAGATACTCCGGCCCCTGAAAGTGGACAGCCTGAAGATAGGGGGAGCGGCCATGGAGTTGGCCTGCCATCCGCCCTTTGCCCGTAATCAGAATGGGAAGCGTGCGTCCGATCTGGCTTTCATTGAAAGCGATCTGCTGGTCCTTCAGAAGTGCTTGCAGCCGCATCAGCCGATCATGTTTTACATCCTCTTCGACATGGCCGAACATGTCGGCTGCCGGTGTTCCCGGGCGCACCGAATATTTGAATGAATAGGCGATGGCATATTTCACGGTATCCACGAGATCCATCGTGTCCTGGAAATCCTTCTCCCGCTCGCCGGGAAAGCCAACGATAAAGTCCGAAGCGACGGCGATGTCGGGCCGTTGCTCGCGCATTTTTCGCATGATCTCGAAATATTCGTCCCGCGTATGTTTACGGTTCATGGCTTCCAGAATGCGGTCCGATCCCGCCTGAACGGGAAGGTGGAAGAAGGGCATCAGCTCCGGCGTGTCGCCATGGGCGAAGATCAGATCGTCATCCATATCGCGTGGATGGCTGGTGACGAAGCGGATACGGTCAAGACCGCCGATCTTCGATAGATGTCGGACCAAGCGCGCAAGGTTCCAGTCTTCGGCATCGTCCTCGCCGAACATTGGCGCGCGGCCATGATAGGCGTTCACGTTCTGGCCTAGCAGGGTGATTTCCCGGACACCCTGGCGCACGAGATTACGCGCTTCCAGCACAATATCGTCCACCGGACGGGAAAGCTCCGCGCCGCGCGTATAGGGCACAACGCAAAAGGTGCAGAACTTGTCGCACCCTTCCTGAACTGAAAGAAAAGCGACCGGGCCGTTGGGATCCCGCGACTTCGGCAGCGCGTCAAACTTTTCCAGCGTATCGAAGTCTGTTTCCAGCCGGTCCCCTGTTGCACGGCTCGCCCGGGCGATCATTTCCGGCAGTTTGTGATAGGCCTGAGGCCCGAGCACCAGATCTACGGCAGGCTGGCGGCGCATGATCTCTTCGCCTTCAGCCTGAGCCACGCACCCAGCGACGGCAATGGTCATCTTGCCCCCGCTGGACTCCTTCATCTTCTTGATGCGGCCAAGCTCGGAATAAACCTTCTCGGTGGCCTTCTCCCTGATGTGGCAAGTGTTCAGGATCACCAGATCGGCGTCTTTCGGATCGTCGGAGGAGGCATAGCCAAGGGGCTTCAAGACGTCGGCCATACGCTCTGAGTCGTAGACGTTCATCTGGCAGCCATAGGTCTTGATAAACAGGCGCTTTGTGTTCTGTCGTTCCATGGGTCGATTTATGGCTGAAAATGAAAGTCGGGGCTAGCTCTTGCAACAGGCTTGATTTGAGTCTTTTGCCTATGCCTCAGTGATATTTTGCAGTCTTCTAGACCTAAGGCACCATAATGAAAAAGAACTTTTTGCGCGCTTCCCTATGTCTTTTCGCCGTGGCGGGTCTCGCAGAGGCCGAACGTATCCGGCTGGAAGGTGGCAACGTTATCGATGTTAAAACGGGTGATGTCCGGGCGGAAACGACCATAATTGTCGAAGACGACCGGATCGTAGCCATCGGTGAGCGCGGCCGGAATATTGACCGGACAATTGATCTGAATGGCGCTTATGTGCTTCCGGGCCTGTCTGATAGCCATGTGCACCTCACCAGCCGCTCAGATATACATGGCTATCGCCGTTTGACCGTATCGTCACAGGCAGCGGCGATTTCCGGTGTGGTCCATGCCTACCGCACGCTGAAGGCCGGGTTTACTACGGTGCGAAATCTCGGTGGGCCGTCCTATGCCGATGTGGCTTTGAGAGACGCGATTGATAGCGGCGAAGTTCCGGGGCCGCGCATGCTTGTCGCTGGCCCGGCCATCGGGATCACCGGCGGCCATTGCGACAATAATCTCCTACCGTTTGAATATGATGTGGAAGCCGAAGGTGTGGCCAACGGGCCGTGGGCGGTTCGCGAGAAGGTGCGCCAGAATGTGAAATACGGCGCAACCGTCATCAAGTTCTGCGGCACGGGCGGTGTGCTCTCAAAGGGCACGAAGATTGGTGCCCAACAATTCACCCAGGAAGAAATGAGTGCCATCGTTGATGAGGCTCATCTCCTCGGTGTGAAAGTTGCGGTCCATGCCCATGGAACTGACGGTATCCGCACGGCGCTGAATGCTGGGGTCGACAGCGTCGAGCATGCGAGCCTGATCGATGATTCAGGGATCGCCCAGGCCGTGGAGCAGGGCACCTATCTCTCCATGGACGTCTATGTCTCCGACTTTATTCTTTCTGAAGGTGAGGCTGCGGGCATTCTGGAAGAATCTCTTGAGAAGGAACGCCAGGTCGGCAAGGCGCAGCGCGAACGCTTCCAGGCCGCTGTAGATGCTGGGGCCAAAATTGCTTACGGAACCGATGCCGGAGTTTACACCCACGGCCTCAATGGCCGCCAGTTCGCCTATATGGTGGAATGGGGGATGACGCCGCTCCAGGCGATCCAAGCGTCCACGATTGGCAACGCGACCCTTTTCGCCATGGATGCCGATACTGGCTCCATTGAGGTCGGCAAATATGCTGATCTCATCGCGGTCGAAGGCAACCCGCTGGAGGATGTAAAGGAACTCGAAGCCGTCGACTTCGTCATGAAGGGCGGCGTTGTTTATGTTGATGATGTGTCCGCCGATTAGTTCGGCCGCGTCACTTCAAGCTTGCCAAGTCCACTAACTCCGCCTGTGGCGTTTCCACCTCGCCCTCGGCGAGCATGAACCGCCAGAACGCCATGCCGAAAGGCTGGCCTTGCGTCTGGATCCAGTTTGGAATGCCAGGATCCTCGTGGGCGATGGCGATGCGGAAGGTGCCATCCTTCTCTAATGTGGTCTGGGTGCGGTTGAGGGAGATATTCGCGTGGGCGAAATCGTAGGTCTGAAGGAAGCGATTCCACAGAGAGAGGTTCGCCATGCGACACTCTGGCCAACGGCCCGTAATCAAAATGGCTTGACCTTCTCCGACATAGTAGGGGGCCATGCAATAGTGGGCATCGATGGCTGACCAGCCGAAATCGCCTGGCGGAGTCGGGGCCGGGAACTCATTTGGTGTGAAGGAGACGAAGGGCGGCGGTGTGCCGCCCTGTCCGAAGGCAGGCCGATCGAGAGTGCGTGTGCGGATGAATTTTGAGACACGGCGGAGCCCTGCGGCAATATCATCCGGGGTATTGTAAGGACGCTGAGGTGCCGGGCTCACCCGCTCGATGAACCATTGCGGGTCTTTTGCGGGGTTCGCCGCTGCGGGTATTTCATCTTCAAAATAGTGGCGCGTCGTAATGCGAGACGTGCCTTCCGGCATCTCCAGCCAATTACGCTCTCGCTTTTCGCCGCCAAGCCAAAGCTCGAAACTGCCATCTTCAGCGACATCGAATTCCTTATCATTGATGATGGCAAGTGTGCCGGACGAGAACGCCCCGTCTTCCATGCCGGCATCTATGGTGATCGAGACATAGACTGCTCCAACCATTTTGCCGCGCATGACATAGGCATGGTCGCGGGAGATCGGGGAATCATAATACATCGCATCCGGATTATCGCCGAAATACTTCCGCTCCGGCGTGAACATCCGTGTCATGCGAGGGTACATCGGGTCCATGGCGAAATAGCAGGCGAGCCCGCCCTCAAGCATATGGGCGATGTTCTTGTGCGCCTCGGCTACTTCCTGCGCATTGCGGAGATTCCACTTCTCACTTGCCCAGCGGTTCTTCGCTTCGGTGAGGGTCTCGATCAGATCGTCAAAGGCTTCGTGGGTCGGACTATCCATCGGTTTATCCCTTCGCTTTACGTGGCGGTGTCATGAAGAAGAGGTTGGACGTTTTCATGTGTTCTGCGTAGCCGGGCCGCTTAGCCGCCGAGCGCCGGTCCATCCACGGACAGGAGACAAACAGGAACAGGGCCAGCATCGCAACCCAACCAATGCCGGTCCAGTAATGCTCAAAGCCTGCTGACATGGCGAAAACCCAGAGACTGAACCACATGCCCACTTCGCCGAAATAATTCGGATGGCGTGACCAGGCCCAGAGTCCATCTGTATAGAAGGCCTGATTGGTCTGGTTCTCTTGCTTCTTGAAGCGGAAGTTCCGCATCTGACCATCGGAGAAAAGCTGGATGGTGACTGCACCCATGCCGATAATGAACGCGACAATGTCCAAGGTTAGATTGGCAGGATGGCTGCTCGCCATCACCGGCCAGGCTGGCAGCATGCCAAGGAAGACAAGTCCGGTGGGAAACAGGCAAATCCCGAGCAGGTTTGAGAGCTGGTAGAGTTTCCCTGAACCTGCCCGCATTTCCTGATAGCGCCAATCCTCATGATGGAGACCCGGCCAGTCCCGCGCCCAGTTCGAGGTCAAGCGAATGGCCCAGTAGACAAGTACGGTCATGAACAGGATTTTCCTCAGATCCATATCGTAGCCAGCGGCCGCCCACCAGAACGCCGCTATGGCGGGGGGGATCACTGACCAATAGGGGTCGTAGAGGCTGGCATTTCTGACATTTGCGCCAACGGCCCAGATGACGAAAGTCGCGGAGATATCCATGGCGAGCGCGCTCCAGAACGGGCTCAGATGATCGACAAACGGATACGTCGCGATCGCCGCCACGAGGGCGAGGACATAGGCGAGGAAAACAAGAAGTAGTGAGCGTGTCTTGCCATAGACTTCGTTTTTGGCGAGGTGCGGGTTCATCTCGGATGCCTCCAAAAGGATTTGCGAATGGCCGAAAGTGGAAATCAGGGTCGTTTCAAGAACCCCGTCGAAGCGGTTCTGGTGGGTACAAAAGAATTGATTCGTGTAAAGCCGAACACACGGCCGATCAATGAGAATGATCGGCTCGATGGTAAAATCTGCCTGATTACGGGGGCAAATTCCGGTGTTGGCTGGGGTGTGGCAAAGCTCTGGGCCGAACGGGGGGCGACGCTGATCATGGCTTGCCGGACGCTTCAGCCCGATAAGGCAGCTGAGCTGCGCGGACTGACTGGCAATCCGAATATCCATCTTTACGAGCTTGATCTCGGCAGTTTCGACAAGATCGACGCCTTCGTATCAGCCCTGAAGCGGGACGGTATTCGTCTTGATGTGTCGCTCTTCAATGCCGGGCTCGGCGCGGCTGTCGCCAAGAAGACCGAATACGGTCTGGAGGAACTCTTTCAGGTGAATTACCTCGCCAAATTCTATCTGGTGAACCGGTTGCTTGCGGAGGGTATAATCCCAAACACGTTCCTCGCCGGAAACAGATCAGAAGGCGACCCGGTTCACCGGCTTATGTTCACCTCATCCGACAGCCACCGCGGCGCACAGCCGATCAATACCGATACGCTCGGGGTATTCTACGAGTACGGCGCGCGCGGCGGTATTGCCAATTACTCCTATTACAAACTGGTGCTGAACACATTCGCCATGGAGCTTTCAAGGCGGCTGAACATAGAAGGAGAGCCCGTGGACGTCTCCGTCTTCCCGATCTGCCCCGGTCCGGTGAACACCAACATTATCCGAAATGCTCCACCGCTTCTGAAAGCGATTCTCGGCGCAATTTTCACCATCGGCTTTCAGCATCCTGACAAAGCTGCGCCGCCATTTCTCTATCTCGCAACAGCAGATGAAGTGGAGGGTAAGACAGGGCTCTATCTTCATATGAAGACGGAAAAGCTTATGGATGAAAAATGTTATGAGGAGGAAGCAGGGTCAGCGCTTTGGGCGCGTTCGGAACTGCTACTCAAACAGATCGGACGATCAGTATAACCTTCAGGGACTACTTATAAGTCCAGAGCAAATGAGCCAGGAAAGTAATTGGTGGTAGTACTATAGCGACCATCAGAAGGCCGATCAGATCAGAGAGACCGGCCGTGCTGGCCACCCCTGAAATCGACACGGAAATACCAAGACCTAGGAGTGATGTTGCAATGAAGCGCGTATAGTTGCGCCCTGAGGTTGGCTGCTCAAAGCTCCACATGGTGTTTAAGAAGTAGGAGAGAGTATTCGCGGTTAGAAAGGCGATGCCATTCGCATACATCGGCCCTAAGCCGCTTAATTTTAGGCAGGCCAATGCGACGCTGACATGTACGCAGGTTGCTCCCAGACCCGTTGCAGCAAATCTTGATGCCTTGGTTAGAACGGAGCCTTCAAACGCCATTGCTCAGGCGACTTCCAAAACACTCATAAGGGACAAGCCGATAGGAAGGTTTGTCCGTTTGAGCAATAGGCTTTCGCTTTTGAAAACCGTCGTAAGAAACCGGTTTACGGGTGCTGCCGGGACATCTCCACCCGTCGGAACACTGCGCTTCGTCAACCGATCCTTGATCCGTGCAAGGATAGCGAGCGGGAGAAGGAAGAAATTGAAGTGTGACAATCGCACAATTGTCAACTCTGCCTTATCGGCCTACAACCTGAATTCATGTGTGTAGTAGAGCCGGTGATCATGTATATACTCATCATGCGCGCTCCACATCCATTGATAGGCAGGAACGGTAATCAGTATACGGCCGCCTGGTGCCAGTTTCCTTTTCAGCGCTGTTAACGTCTCTGTATCTTCATATATATGTTCAAGAACATCAAAAAGGCATATAAGGTCGAACAATTCATCAGAAAACGGAATATTGTCCGGGCAATTACCCTCGCGAATATCAATATTGTCTGCCGTCTTCCTGCGCGCAACGTCGCGTGCGTTTGCGTCCATTTCAAGAGCGCGAACGGTTCCAAATTCAGACAGCATATCGAGATTTCCACCCGTGCCGCTACCAACCTCGAGAATGCGGGCATCAGGCTTTAGTTTGAGCGATGTCAGAATATCCTGCAGGATTTTTCGCCGACCGACAAACCACCAATGTGTATTTTCCGTCGCGGCCATTTCGACATAGGCTTCTGGGCTCATGCCGCAGTCTCCTCGTTTCCTTTGTGTTGTTCCAATTCTGACAGAGCCGCGTCTTCCGATTGAGCAAGAAGACGCTGGCGATCATAGTGACCCTCTACCAAGTATATGGGCCGCCGTTTCGTTTCTATGGTTAACCGCGCGATATATTCACCAATTATACCGAGTGAGAGGAGTTGAGCTGCGCTTGCTGTTAGAACAACGACCATAAGGGATGAATAACCCGGTACGTCGATGCCGAATAAAACCGTTCGGGCGATAATAAATCCCGCATAGCTTATGGCCGCTACACCAAGTAGTGCACCTATATAGGTCCATGCCTTCAGAGGAAGCGTAGAGAAACTGAGAAGGCCATCCAAAGCAAAATTCCAAAGTCCCCGAAAGCGGAATTTTGTTTGACCTGCGACTCTAGGAGCGCGTTCAAATGCGACCGATGTCGATGGGAAACCGACCCAGGCGAACAGGCCTTTCATAAAACGGTTGCGCTCTGGCAACTGTTTGACAGCTTCTACAACTCGGCGGTCAATAAGCCGGAAATCGCCAACATTCTCGGGGATCCGTGTACGGGAGATCCTATTGAAGACTTTATAAAACCAACCTGCCGTGAAGCGTTTCAGGAAGGTGTCATCCTTGCGCGATATTCTCTCACCGTAAATAACATCATAGCCTTCGCGCCACTTCTTGACAAATTCGGAAATGACTGAAGGTGGATCCTGAAGGTCGACATCCATTATAATCACGGCATCCGTCTCAGCGATGTCAATACCAGCTGTCAGAGCCGATTCCTTTCCGAAATTTCGTGCAAGGTTGATGACGCTGATGCGGTTTGAGCCTTTTGCCATCTTGAGCAAAGTCGGTAGGGTCGAATCTGTGCTGCCGTCGTTAACGAAACAAATCTGCCAATCACAACCCGTCCTATCGAGTACAGGATGCATAGCACTTACAAAGCCATGCACCGCATCGGCCTCATTATAAACCGGAACAATGACGGATAGGGTCGGCGTATCCGGCCTTGCTCGCGCTAACTCGGGAATAAGTGTCTGGCTCATAGCGGACTTGCCTCAATCCGACGGGCCATGTCCTTACTAAGGCCGTTGATGCGAGTGCCGATAAGTTCGGTGAATATCCGGCGGGTGATTAATCCCGAGGCGCAGAACAAAAACAGGAATGACAGCGATACTCCGTTGCTTATTTCTGAACCGGGTGTCTTTATGCTGATGAAAATCATCCCAAGCATGATCAGCCGCTCACCGGCGAGCCAACCCGTTTTGTGACCCCGTAGTGCCAGAACGAAAAGGCCAGCTAGGGGGATGGTGAGTTCATAATAGAAAGCATAGGGCGTAATCAGCAGTGCGGCGCAGGAAACGGCCATCAACCTTAGTCCGCTATCGGATGTTTTGTGCCATACCCAAACCACACCGGCTGCCATCAAAATGCCGAGAACAACACTTATACCCGTCGCGAGCTCCGGTGAAAGACCACCCAGGCGGAGCGCGGAAAAAATCGTCACCATCTTGTAAAGCGGCATGATGCCGTTTTCGACCGATGCCGAGACTTCGGTAATGCTCTGCAAAAACGCCTGCCAGGCCTTGGCACCAGCGACAAGGAAAGATGCACCCCAAAGCAAGCAGCTCGCGATCGATGCGGTGATAAATGATCGCCAGCAGCGGCCCGTCAGGTAGGCGAGGGGCAGTAAAAACCCTAATTGTGGCTTGATCGTTAGTGCAGCGGCCGCAAGGCCGGCAAGGATGGGGCGCCTGTCAGCCCATGTGACTGCAACAATCATCAATGCGGCTGTGAACAGCCCATTCTGTCCTGTTATCACCGCCGTGAAGACTATTGAGGTTGCCATTAGTGCTATCAATGCGGGCCCGCGTGCACCGATCAATGTCAAGGATGCAGCATAGGCTACCAGACCTAGGAGCATCCAAGTAATGTAGGCGACGGGAAAAGCCATCAATCCAAATGGTGCGAGGGCTAGAGTGGTATGGGGCGGATATTGCCATGTGAGCCCAGATGCTTCCTCGACTGCGGTGGGGCGATGTTCTGCGATGGCATCTATCAAACCACTATTCGGGTACAGATCGATCATGTTCCCGGCTATGGTTTCCCGCGCCACAGACCAGAATGCAACGAAATCGCCGCCAAGTTCGGCCTCGGAGTTCGGGCCAAACATAGCGAAAGGGTAGAGTGCAAAATTGGTTAAGCCGACGAGTACGATCAGTAAAAAAGCACGATCAACGGTTAGATATCGCTCAATCTCACTTATATTAAGTCGTGCCACCATAGGTTCGGTGTACTATGAAAGATATAATATTCGGTAATCTCTCCACCACTCCGTAAGGTACCCGAAAACAAGTTCAGCTCAAATTGGTGGGCAACTATCAACCCAATGTACCGAGTGCGTCTATTACCTGGTTGCTAGATGTCGGTTGGTCGCGCCGATTGAGCAGCGTAGTGCGTAAATGACGGGTAGTCTTTGTGCCTGGCGGCTGAAAGCTGTCCGCTAGGCCACTAGGGGATCATCGGTAAAGCGCTGGAAAACCGCCTGTTCTAGCGATGTCACTCGGCGGCCAAAACTGCTCCATCCTCGGCTAGGTTTGCTTCACGTGCCGTAACTGCATCGAAGCGCTTATCATAGTCCGGGTCTTCGGTACCCATAATTTTGTCCCAGAAGGTAAAATAAAAGGCATAATTCCCATGTGATCGCTCATGGTGGAGGTCATGGTGCGTGACCGTTGTGAAGAGGTTTAGGCCAGGCATTCGTGTCCAGCCCTTCGGAAAGATTTCATAGCCGCAATGGGCGAGGGCATTGCGTGAAGTCTGTATCAGCATGCTGATCGCAAAGGCGGTTGTGTGCATGGGCACAAATGCCTGGAATACGGGCACAAACAGATAGACGAGCACTGCTTCAGCAGGTGCGAAGGAGTAGGCTGTAAAGGGGGTCGGACTATGGGAGCGGTGGTGCTCCAAATGGAAGAATTTGAATAGCTTGGGATGATGCATCATCCGATGGGTCCAATAGAACCACGTATCAAGGCCAATCGCGAAGAGGACAATCGATGCCGGTATCCACCAGATCGGATAGTCGCTTGCCTCGAAGTAGGTCTTGAAGATCCGATAGCCAAAGATTCGATCTACGGAGAGATCCACAAACGTATAGGCGACAATAAAGACGAGGATCGTCTGAAACGAGTTCTTGAGTTCCCGTTTGACCTGCCGGTTCAACAGCTTGCGCGGGGGACGCTTACGGATCTGCCGCTTTTTGAGCACCGGCTTCAAAAAGACCCAGGTGAGGAGAAATATGCCGAGCGTACCGATCAGGTACCGTATGGATTCGATTCTGATGCCCGGCAGCAGGTTTTCTGAAAGTGTCCGAAAATAGTCTGCTATGAAGTCCATCCCTTAGGTCCTTTCCGTGTTTGAACCTAAGAGAGACGGCGCATGGACAATGGATTCCCCTCAAATCCGGATAAAATGCTGTCATTTTCGAAAATGAGGAGGGTTTTTCAGCTTTGATCGGAAAGCGCCTTGGTGCGGAAGGCTGTTGGTGTAACCCCCTCAGCAGCTTTGAAGGCCCGATTAAATGGCGCTAGCGAACCAAAACCGGCATCCATGGCGATTGTCAAAACAGGAAGCCGGGCCTGCTTCGGATCGGACAGAACCGACTTTGCATAGGTCAGACGATACCCGTTTAGAAAGCTTGCAAAATTCCGATATCCCATCCCCTTATTGATCAGATTGCGCAATTGATGCTCCGGAAGCCCAACCTTCTCCGACAATAATCCGATGGTGAGGCCCGGTTCGGCCCAGACCCGATCTGTCTCCATCAAGGCTAGCAATCTGGTATGGCTGGCAGCGTCGCGAGGATCGATGCTGGGCGGTTTTGGTGTCGATTTTTCGACAGACTGAAACAGAAGTCTTTCAGGCTGTAGTTGCGTTACCCAGGCAATGAGCAAAATCACTATTGGCAGCGTGACAGCGGCGATGACCGTTAAGGAAAAGTGGCCGATGCCTCTGGCTTGCAGCATGTTTTCTCCCACCACCGCGACAAGGAGAGCAATTATGATTAGGGACACGAAGAGTATTCTGAATCTTCGCCGGCGGTTGACGAGATCTTCCTGAAAGCCGCTGGCAACTTTCCAGATCAGGTGGCCAATAAGCAAGAAAGTTACGCCATCTGTCATATATCCCCACCAGAGGGGTAATATGTTCATCCAGCCGAGATCGATAAAGCGATATGGATAGACGCAGATGCCATAAGCAAAAAGTCCTAACCAATGGGTCAGGTTCAGCTCGAAGTCCTCATCGAACAACGCAAGAGCGCTCCACCATACAAATGCAATCGCACAAGCATCAATGAGTCGCAGAGGTGTGCGAAGCCAGAGTGGCGCGTCAGGGATCTGCAAGAACAGTGCTGACAGGGAGAAGGCTGTCAGGCACATGAACCGGACAACCTTCTTTCGCCATGCATCCCTGATAGCAAGGCCAAGAAACGTCAAAAGTAGGGTCGCGGCAGCTACACGTAGAACAACGTCGACTGTTTCCACCCGGACAGATACCGCCTAGTCGGTTTCTTCTAGCTTCACGGCGTAGAGTTCGAGGCGATGATCGATCAGCTTGTAACCAAGCTCGTTAGCAATGAATTCCTGAAGACGTTCAATCTCCTCATTCTGGAATTCAATCACATCTCCTGTCCGTACGTCGATCAAGTGATCATGGTGCTCTTCGGTCACCTGTTCGAACCGCGATCTACCGTCTCTGAACTCGTGCCGTTCGATGATACCGGACTCTTCAAACAGCTTCACTGTCCTATAGACCGTCGCCAGCGAAATCGATGCGTCCAGAGAGTTGGCCCGGCGATGAAGCTCTTCGGCGTCCGGATGGTCCTCTGATTCACCCAGAACCCGCGCAATAACGCGCCGCTGGTCTGTCATCCGCAGGCCTTTATCAATACAAATTTGTTCCAAATTGCTCATAGGAGTTAAATGCCCTTTCTTATTGAGGAAGTCCAGTGATGGCGCGGGACATCATCACGGCGTCAGACCACCTTCCTTTTGCTCGCGAATAGTATTTTGGGCGCTTTCCATCAACCTGGAAATCCATGCTTTTGTATAAGGCAATCGCCGGTTCGTTATCCTCGGCGACGTCCAGAAGAAGACGATGACACCCTCTCGCGGCAAGATGAATATCGGCATTTGTCATCAATGCTCTCGCAAACCCCTTTTGCCGCCACTCAGGAGCGACGGTGATCGTAAGGATCTCCGCTTCATCACCAGCACATTGAAACATGGCAAACCCGGCTAAAACTGCCTGTTTTCCAGCGGTTACTCCGAGGGTAAAGCTTGTCGGAAGCTCAAGCAGTTCGCGGATGCTCTCTTCGCGCCACGGTGTCTCAAAGCCCAAGCGGTGAAGCTCCGCTATTTCCTCTGCATGGGCTGAGTTGAGAGAGCAAAAGGCTTCGCTCATGCCGGGGGTTTCATAGGTTTGGCGTCAGGCTGACGGGCATAGATTGGGGCAGGCGGATGCTTGCTTGCTTCCAGTGACGCGCTTTTCTGAGCGGCCCAGAGCGCCCTTGGCGTTGCATGCACAACCTCGCCGACTTCGCTTTCGGTTAGTTCTGTAACCTCGTCGGTTCCGATGCCTGAGTTCAAGGTCTGTATCCACCATGTTTTGTCGGGTGGTCGTTTTTTTGCTGGCAGAGCTGCGCTTAGTCTGGAGCGATCCTTCGGATCAATACCAGCCTCCAGAGATGAAATTCCAACACAATCAATGCGTAATGCCAAAGCGAGGCCCCGGGCAAAGGCCACCCCAATGCGAATGCCTGTGAAGCTGCCGGGGCCAGTGACCACAGCGATACGGTTGAGGTCGGATAGGGTAACCCCCGCTTGGCTTATCAACTGGTCCAGGAGCGCTGGCAGCCGTTCATCCTGCCCTTGCATGACCGTATCGAGGGACTCAGCGAGAACCGTGTCTCCGCGTATTATTGCAAGATCGGAGGCAGCCTGGCTCGTATTTATCCCGAGGGTCAGCATTTTCCTCTACAATACAACACACGCCTCATCGAATTCGAGACGTGGCAGCCGTTCGAACAGGCCGGATTTGTCGCCATAGCCGAGATTGCAAAGCCAGTTCGATCTCCAGCGGGACCTGTCGTCGGTCAGGAACTCTGCATCAACGCCGGCATTGTCGAAACCGGACATGGGTCCGCAGTCGAGACCTATGGCGCGGGCAGCAATAAGGAAATAGGCACTTTGCATTGAACCATTCCGGAAGGCGTGGACTTCGCGCTGTTCCTCGTCGGCGAACCAGTCTTTTGCCGATGGATCATGAGGAAAGAGCTTCGGCATCTGTTCGTTGAAATCAAGATCGTGCGCGATAACTACCGTCCAGGGCGCGGTCATGGTCTTTTCGATGTTCCCCTCAGACAAATGCGACTTCAGTCGCTCTCTCTCTTCGCCTTGAGAAATAAAGAGAAACCGCGCCGGGCTGCCATTCGCGCTTGTCGGTCCCCATTTTGTAAGTTCGTAGATCGCCCGCATCAGGGTCTCTGGAACATCCCGGTCCTGCCAACTATTGTGGGATCGTGCGCGCCGAAAAATCGTGTTCAGCGCGTCGTCATTTACGGGGTCAGCCATATTCTGCCTTTCCTTGCGAGAAGCGGGGTTCGCGTCGCTCTAACCGCTGATCTATGCAACGGCAACAGGTGTGATGAGGGCGAGGAAAGCGGCGAGGAACAAGCGCGGTAGCGATTTCGGCCGATCTAGCCTGTCTCAGCCCTGCTCAGCTGCAAGTATTGCGGCGAGGCCTGCTCGGTAATCGGTGTATTTTGGTGTCCAGCCAAGCGCAGACTTGGTGCGGCCATTGGCGATTCGCTTACACTCTGAATAGAAGCTTCGGCCCATTTCGCTGAGTTCCGCCATTTCGAAAGGCTGATCAGGTGGTACATCGACGCCGATAAGCCCCGCGGCATAGGCAACAACATCCTGGGGTGGCGCAGGGTGGTCATCGCAGAGATGAAGCACACCGAACGCGTCCGGGCGCTTCACGATAGCTTCAAGCCCGGAGGCGATGTCGTCGACATGGATCCGAGAGAAAACCTGTCCGGGTTTTACGATCCGGGTCGCGGTGCCCTTCCGTAACCGCGCAAAAGCTGAGCGGCCGGGGCCATAAATGCCCGGCAGGCGAACAAGGGCCACGCGAGTGGCAACGCTTTGCCATTGCAGCTCAGCAAACACGCGGCGGCGAGCCCGATCGCTTTGCGGGTTTACAGGCGTCCATTCATAGGCCCATGCACCGCCTAGGTCGCCATAGACACCGGTTGTTGAAAGATAGGTTATGGAGGCTGCTGTTCCGGCATTCTCCGCTGCCAAAAAGGCCGGGCAACCGGTATCGCCAGGGGGGATCGAGACCAGCCAATGGGCTCCGTCCGGCGGGCTGATCGGCTCGGTGCCGTCCCAGACCGTGATCTCGAAGCCGAGTGCGCGTAATCGCTCTGCTTTGTCTTCAGAGCGCACGGTACCGCCAACGCGCCATCCTTCGCTCAGGAGCTTTGCACCCAGCGTTTCGGCGCTGTAACCAAGCCCGAAAGCAAACAGCAGGTCTTGCTGCAATGTCATTTGCGCTCCTTAATCCGGGCATCTAAGCAAATTTTATGACATTTGCGGAGTTTCCAACGTGTTTACGATTTCGGTGATTTTGGTGACCCTGATGGGGCAGTCGAGTGCCGCCGATGCCGGCCGTATCGCCGAAGCAGAGCGTTTGGGAGCCTGCCTTGCAAAAATTAAGGAGGACCCGGAGGAGGCCTACGAAGATGCTCTTGCCTGGGTGGGGGAGGGCGGCCGGCCCTTTGCCCGCGCCTGCACGGCAGAAGCCTTGCTCGAACTCGGCCATTATGAGGAAGCCGCAATCCGACTTGAAGACCTCGCCAATGCTGAAGGGTCCGGCTCGCTTAGTCAGCGCGTCGTCTATCTCACAAAGTCCGGAAATGCCTGGCTCGTGGCGGGCCAGCCAGAGGCTGCGCTCGTCACGCTTAACAACGCCCTGCGCTTAAACCCGCGCGATGTGAACCTTCGGGTTGATCGTGCCGTTGCGCTAATGGCGCTCGAAAGATGGCAGGAAGCCGAGGAAGATTTGAGCGACGCCTTAGTCAGTCTCATCAATCCGGGTGAAGCTTATCGGCTGCGCGCGGAAACGCGGCTTAACCTCGGCAATCTCGACGGTGCACGGGAGGATGTCACCAAAGCGATCGAACTCGACATTGAAGATGTCGATGCCCACGTTCTCAACGGCTTGATCAAGCAGGCGACCTGGGAACTCGAAAACAATCCGCCTCCGGACCGTATCGAGATTTTAGAATAGGCAGCTCTTGAAAGCGGAACAGTACCCCTTTCCTATTATCCCGGTCTAGGCCTTCACAGGTATCCAGCGCATCGGATGGCCCTGCTATGGCTCGCACATGGACCCTTACTCATTCTGAATAGCGCACAAAGCAGCAAACCAGATTGAAAGAACGAGCTTAGGCGTTACGCTCTTCTTTGTACTGAACGGGGAGGATGAGATGGTCCAAATTCATGGGCTATGTGACGACAAATTTGCAGGGGTAAAAGCTGCGTTTGAATCGAACTTTCGCGACAATGATGAGATCGGCGCATGCGTTGCTATCACCCACGAAGGGGCATTCGTTGTCGACTTGTGGGGCGGTCATCTGGATCGTAGCCGCGATGCGGAGTGGACCGAGGATACCATCATTAATGTCTGGTCGAGTACCAAGACGATGGCCGCGATGTGCATGCTGGTTTTGGCGGATCGCAGGGCCTTGGATTTGCAGGCACCTGTGTCTACTTATTGGCCGGAATTCGCCGAGGCTGGAAAGGGGGATGTGAAGGTCTGCCATTTTCTGTCGCATACAGCTGGTCTTTCAGGGATGGATACGGCTGTGGAAGGCGACGCGCTTTATGACTGGGACTGGATGACTCGCGAACTCGCCGCGCAAGCGCCTTGGTGGGAGCCGGGTACCAAATCAGGCTACCACGCGCTGACACAGGGCCACCTGATTGGCGAGGTTGTCAGACGCATCACAGGTCAGAGTCTCGGCTCTTTCTTCAAATCAGAGATCGCAGATCCTCTCGAGGCGGACTTCCATATCGGCGTCTCTGAAGACAATTTCTCTCGCATTTGCAAGCTCACCCCGCCTGCTAGCCCGATAGAAATCGCCGGGGATGGCTCGATTGCCTCCCGCACATTTGCGAATCCGGCCGTAGATGTCGCCGCCACGGCGTCAAAGGCCTGGCGACAGGCCGAGATCCCCGCCGCGAATGGCCATGGTAATGCGCGGAGCATTGTCCGAGTCCAGACCGCCATGGCGAATGGCGGTTCTGCATTCGGCAAACAGATTCTGTCCGAGGCCGGCACTAAGCGCATCTTTGAGGAGCAAGCACGCGGGACGGACATGGTCCTTGGTGTGCCGATGACCTTCGGCATGGGCTACGGTATATCCAGCGATCTGACGCCACTCGGGCCGAACAGGCATACGGCCTATTGGGGTGGGTATGGCGGCTCCGTTGTTCTGATCGATCAGGATGCACGCCTCTGCATATCATATGTCATGAACCGGATGGAGCCTGGCCTTGTTGGAGACATGCGAGGAATGTCGTTGGTCATGGCAGCGTATCAATCATTACTCGCCTAAGAGCGCCGAGTGCTTTCCTGGCTCAGAAAGTAGACTCAACGATAAAGCCTTTTGACCCTTGTCTAATGGCGGCTTATATCTGGCGCGATCTGACTTCGCAGATAGTCCGCCGCAACATTGATGGCTTCCGCACTCGACGTGTGGATATCGGGGCTGACCCCTGTCCCTTCCCAATTCCCGCCAGTGACTGCGCTTACAGGACGTGAGGTCGGAATATAAAGTGTGAAGCCTGTGCCGAGCTCATCGCCGTCATTCAGCATGTGTGCCCCGCCTCCCGATGGTTCGCCCACAATTTTCGCACGTCCTGCAGCTTGCAGCGTGTAAGCGACAGCCTCCGGCGCGGAGAATGTGTCTCCATTGGTGAGGATCGCCATCGGCCGCTCGGTTCCGTATCGCTGCCATAGAACGGGAGGTTCCTCCCGCAGAGTCGGAGCTTCGATACGCGACTCCATTTTCATTGGGGAAGGTGACCCCGGCGCCAGAAACGTCCACTGAACGGGCCAGGCTGTCTCGGGCGACCCGCCATGATTGTCCCTCAAATCAAGAATGAGAGCCCTTGTGTCCGCGACCATGTCAAAGGCTGCGCGGTAGTGTGGGAATGCGGGTTCCAGTTCGTGGAAAGACTTGATCCTCACATACCCAATGTTTCCTTCGATAACTTCTACATGGGTGATGCCTTGACCCTGCTCGTAACCTGATGCTCGCCAGGCCGGTATCCAGTCATCTCCGATGTCATCCGTAGTCTCTTCCACATAGAAGTGTTTGTCCTTGGAGATGGTACGAAGTGTCTTGGTCAGTATACGGGCGAAATCTTCTTTAGGGGCGCAATCGTCTGCCGAAGGCGTTTCATCAGCATAGCTTCGCAAGTCTTTTGCGACACTGCTCGCCACATCTTCGAGCACATAGGCAATTTCAATTTGTGTTGCGGCAGCACGCAGAGTTTCGGCTTCGCTCGTACATACCGAGGTTGGTAGGGACGCCACCACCAGCAGAAATTCAAACATCGATTTTCTCCTGCGAGGACGAGGTATTCGAACCGGATGGTTCCAGACGATTGGAAAATGACTTGTGCCCAAGTGCATTTTCAAGCCGGGTTAGATTCTCGATAAAGTTAGGTGCTGCCTCATCCAGCAGCGCGCCCGCTGCTGCATCCACGCGATGGCTGATCTCATGCACGCGCTCAGCTGTCTTTAGTCCCTTCGTGGAAAGCGAGAGCAGAACCAATCGGCGATCCTTATCACTCTTGCGGCGTTTGAGGAGGCCTTCGGCTTCCATGGCCTTTGCTATCTGAAGGATTGAGACATGGGATGTGCCGAGAAGGTCGGCGGCTGACTGAATGCTTATCGATCCGCGCTCTTCCAATAGAAGCGTCAGAGAGAACCACCGTTGTTCAAACCCCAGCTCATCCCGGTAGAGCTGAGACACCGCCCCGTTTAGGTTCTCAAATAGTCGGCGTAGCCTTGAGCCGAGCGCAGAGATGCCTAGGCTTTGAAGGTAGTCTAATGATTGGGCCATAATATGTAAGTACTTACATATTTATTTGAGCGCAAGTGCCTAGGTCTTCCCATCGTGAGTGCAGAGATAAATAGCGACGAGATTAAGCTGACTTAAGAAGCCTTCCAGTCTTTTGCGGTTTCTCTTCCAAAGCTGGACGACACAGCAAAACTCACTTCAATACACACCTTGCAAAGCCATCATTCTCCACCACGCGCATGCGGGCTTGTAGCGTTCCGGTGCGTTGGCTGACATAAGGTCCTGGCGGGTCAACGCGCCATTTGTTCGGACTCGGAAGAACAGCGGCGAGGAGGGCGGCCTCCCGCTCGGTGAGTTCGCTTGCGTGTTTGCCGAAACGTTTCTGGGCGGCGGCTTCGGCTCCGAAAAAGCCGTCGCCCCATTCGGCGATGTTGAGATAGGCTTCCATGACGCGGCGCTTGCCCCAAACGAAATCGATGAGCGTGGCGAACCAGGCTTCTGCGCCCTTTCGGGCATAGCCGCCGCCATTCCAGAGGAAGATGTTCTTTGCGGTCTGCTGGGTAATGGTGGACGCTCCGCGGGTGCTTCGTCCCTGGGCGCGTTCATCAAGGGCTTTGTCAATGGCATCGAGGTCTATGCCGTCATGCTGGCAGAAGCGGCTGTCTTCAGCCGCGATAACGGCGCGGACGAGATGAGGAGAGATCTTGTGGATCGGCTTCCAGTCGCGGGTGACGGTCTCGCCTGCAATATAGCGCTGAACCATCAGTATACTGCCCACCGCTGGAACAAATCGTAGGATCAATGCATAGGCGTGGATAATCACAAAGGCGATGAGAATCGCCCGGATAATGCGTCTAATCCAGAGCCCCATACTGCCACTCCTCGCGCACGGATGGGTCCGCTTCAGCAGCCATCCGGGAGGTCTTCTCGGCTTCAAATCGGGAGGGATCAAGGCGGGCAAGCGCCCAAATCGCGGCACCTCTTACGAGGGGGCTATCGTCTTCCTGCAAAGCGAGGACAGGATCGACAAGGTCCTGATCGCCGGAATTGCCGGCAGCGATAAGGGCGTTGCGGATGAAGCGGTCGCGGCCAATGCGCTTGACCGGTGAGCCGGAATGGCGCTCGCGAAACTCCGCGTCATCGAGCGCGAGCAGTTCGGAGAGGAGCGGGGATTTCATGGCGTCGCGGGCATGGAAGGCGGCTTCTCGCGCTTCGCTGGCAAATTTGTTCCAGGGGCAGACCGAGAGGCAATCATCGCAGCCATAGATGCGGTTACCCATGGGCTTGCGAAACTCCCGCGGGATCGGACCTCTGTGTTCGATCGTTAGATAGGAAATGCAGCGCCGGGCATCCAGCTTGAAGGGAGCGGGGAAGGCTTTGGTTGGGCAGGCATCAAGGCATGCTGTGCAGGATCCGCAGGTGCCCTTTTTGACAGGGTCGGGCTTCAGGCGCGCGGCGGTGAGCATGACGCCTAGGAACAACCAGGAACCATGGTCGCGGGAGATGAGGTTGGTATGCTTGCCCTGCCAGCCCATGCCGGACTGTTCTGCAAGAGGCTTCTCCATCAGTGGAGCCGTATCGACGAAGACTTTCACTTCTTCGCCTGTCTCCTGCGCGAACTCCCGGGCGAGGCGCTTCAAGCGCTTTTTCAAGACGACATGATAGTCCTTGCCCTGAGCATAGACCGAAATTGCAGCCTTCGATTTGTCTTCCAGAGCACCCATGGGATCATGGTCTGGCCCGTAATTGATGGCGACAACCACAGCGCTCCTCGCGTCTGGCCACATGGCGCGGGGGTGCTTACGGCGCTCCAGCGTGTCTTCCATCCAGGCCATGTCGCCATGGCGGCCCTCGGTGATGTACTCCTCCAACCGCTCGCCAGCGTTCCAGCCATCCTCGACGCTGGTGATGCGGCAAGCATCGAAACCGATCTCGCGGGCCAGCGTCTTGAGATGTATCTCACGCGTGAGGGAGGGGAGAGTTTTCAACATTCCGAGCGCTATCTAGCCCGGATCGCCGTAAAAGTCGAAGGCTTCAGCTTACTGGAAGCAGTATTCAAGGTCCGCATAGTGCTTGGCGGGCTTGGCGACGCCAATCTGCTCTTCAAGCAGTGGCCGGAAGGAGGGCCGGGATTTCATGCGGCCATACCAGTCCTTCAGATCCGGAGCGAGATCCCACGGCACATCTCCAAAATAGTCAAAACAGGACAAATGCGCAGCGAGCGACAGATCAGCGAGGGTCAGCATCCGCCCGGCAATGAACCGGCGCGTCTCGGCGAGATAGTTGAGGAAGGTCAGCCGGCCGCGCAAAGCGTGTGCCCCCATGCGGAGCGCTGCAGAGTCCGGGACATGGCGAGGTTGTGTGGCCATAGTGAGCCGTTCGGCGAGGAGGGTATCCACGGTGAGGCGAAGCTCGTCCTCAGACCAACGCCACAGCCGACGCGCTTCGGCACGCATTTCGGCCATGCGCGGAAGCAGGGAGTCGCCGTCGCCAGCCTCTTCGAGATATTCGCAGATTGCGTGAGAACCGACCACAACATAAAGCGCCTCATAGGCCCGGTGGATCATGGCGATACCGGATGCACCGGGTGCCAGTTTTGAAACCTCCGGATGCTGAGCACCTGCGGGGCATTCAATCAGTTCGAAGGGTAAACGCTTTTCAGCGAGCGCGAGGCGAACAAATCTCGCCTTGGGATCAAATCGGGAATGAAAGATACGCCTCATAACGATTAGGATAATACCGACACGGAGTTTCTGAGACGTGAACCATTGTCTAACAGTGTATGAACCGCTGCACTTTTTTGAGCTGCCCTGCAGTCTGAAATGCTGCGTCTTTTGGTGGCTTCTATTTCAGGGCGATTAACTCTAAGAGAGTCGAGCATATAGAGACGGTCAGGAGAGCCTAATGGCAATCAATGCGCAAATTCGATCCCTGTTGCTCGGCGCAGCCGCGCTAGCACTCATCGCAGGGTGTGAGTCGGTCCGCGAGTATCGCGATGCCGAGTTGAAGCCGCCAATACAAGATGTCACCGAAACGGAAGACATTAAGCCGGGTTCGATTGTCACCGACGCCGACCTTCTGAACGCTGAGGCCGCGGGCATCCCACAGGGGCAATTGCCGCAAGGCATTACACCGATGGCCTATCGCCTTGACCTGAAAACGGACCCGGCTGCCGATCGGTTTTCAGGCAGCGTCTCGATCGATGTTATGCTCGATGAGGGAACGGATACTATCTATCTGCATGCCCTGGGGCCGGTGATTGAAAGTGCTGCCGCGATCTATGAGGGTGACATTGCCGTTCCTGCCGAGTTTGAGGGCGATCTTGCACCCGGCGGCGTCTCCCGGCTGACATTTGCCAGCGATCTGCCAGCGGGCAAGGTCACGCTGAACATGACCTACGATGCGCCTTACAATTTCGGCTTGGCCGGACTCTACAAGGCGTTTTCGGACGGCACGCCATACCTTGCCTCGCAGATGGAAGCGATCGACGCACGCCGTGCCTTTCCAAGCTTTGATGAACCGCGCTTCAAGACGCCCTGGACCCTGACCGTGACCGCACCTGCTGGCAATAAGGTGATCGCGAATGCGCCGGAGGTTTCTACCACAGAACTGGAAGATGGTTGGGTGCGCCATGAATTTGCGCCGACACGGCCTATCCAGTCCTACTTGGTGGCGCTTGCTGTAGGGCCATATGATGAGCTGATTGCCGACGCGATCCCGGCCAATGACATTCGCGACAGGGAGGTGCCGTTCCGGTCCTTCGCTGCGGCGGGAAAAGGCGACCAGCTGCGTGAGGCGACCGACACAACCTATGATCTTCTGAGCATTCAGGAAGAATACTTCGATTATCCGTACCCGTACGCAAAACTCGATCTTATCGCCGCGCCGGATTTTGCCTATGGCGCAATGGAAAATGCCGGCGCGATTGTCTATCGCGAATCCGCGCTCCTGATAAATGAACGTACGTCTCTTAGCCGCAAACGCCGGATTTTCGTGACCCATGCCCACGAGTTGGCACACCAATGGTTCGGCAATCTGGTCACACCGGCCTGGTGGGACGACATCTGGCTGAACGAGGCTTTTGCCACATGGATGGCTTACAAGACCATGCATGCCTATGATCCGGAGGGCGGGTTTGATCGCCAACCAACCGTTCGCGGTTTGGGTGCCATGGGATCGGACAGTCTCGCCTCCGCGCGGCAGATCCGTAATCCGATCAATTCAAATGGCGATATCCTCTCCGCTTTTGACGGCATTACCTATTCCAAGGGTGGCCATGTGTTGGCGATGTTTGAAAACTACCTTGGCGAGGAGGCCTTTAGGGAAGGTATGCGCCTGCATATGCGCCGCTTCGAGGACGGCGTTGCTGATGTCAATGATTTCATGACCTCGCTGGCAGATGGCGCGAACAATCCCGGCGTTGTGCCAGCCTTCCGGTCTTTCATTTTTCAGCCGGGGATTCCGTTTCTTGATGTGGCGGTGAGCTGTCCGATCGTCGGTCAGACCGCGACCGTTACGGTAACGCAGGAACGCTATGCGCCACTCGGGTCGACCATTTCGCCCGACGCTAGCTGGATTGTGCCTTTCTCTATGATTGCCTCAATTGATGGCGAACGGGTGCAAGTATCAAAGCTGCTGGAAGATCAGACGACGGAGATACGCCTTGAAGAGGGATGCCCGGACTGGGTGCTCCCAAATAGTGGTGGCAAGGGGTATTGGCGGTTCAATACCTCCGAGGAGAATTGGGATGCGCTGTCTCAGAATTACTCTGATCTCTCCGCTGGCGAGCAATTGATCTTCGGCGACAGTCTCGTTGCCGGCTTCCGGGCAGGCGAGGTCTCGGCAGATGCCATGCTCGCCGGGTTAACGGCAACAACAGGAGGGTCATGGGACGCCGTAAACGAACCGCTTGGGGATGTGGCATCTCTTGTGGGCCTTGCGCCGGAAGGAGAAGCGCAAGACCTTATGCTGACATGGGTCTCTGACACTTATAAACCGCTATATACAGAGCTGGTTGAGCGTGATGATCTCAGCCAGGGGGAGACCCTGCTTCTGCAGCAGCTATACCGCACACTGATAGATCAGGCGAAAGATCCGGTGCTGGGCGAGGAGGTTCGCCAGAAGGCGCTCGCCTATGTTGGTCTGAAGGGCGGGGAGCCCGATGGCTCGGCGCTGCCAGTGTCGGAGCTGACGGTCGGTATTGGCATGGGGCTTTCTGAAGACGGGTCGGACTTCTTCAATGCCGCGCTCGCCGTCGCCAAGGTGTCAGAAAATCAATTCGAGCGCCGGAATATCTACAATGCCCTCGCTAATCGTGGCAGCCTGGAGGACGTCTCTGCGCTTCTCGATACGACTCTCACCGGTGAGTTTCAGGGACAGGAAGCCCTGTTCATATACTATGCCGCCATCGGCAATGACGAACCGGCTGTGAGCGACTCCGCATGGGAGCACTTCAAAACAAATTTCGAGGACCTGATCGATCGTATTCCCGAAGTGCGCAAACCGCAGGTGCCGAGCATTGCCGGCAGTTTCTGTGAGGCAACAGCCATTGACGCCGCCGAGGCATTCTTCAACGACAAGGCGGATCTCATACCGGGCTATGAGCGTCCGCTGGCTCAAGGTGTAGAGCGTGGGCGTCTGTGCGCGGCCCTGAACGAAGCGAAGGCAGGCGAACTGGCGGCCGCCTTGTTGGAAGAGTGACCTACCAGACCCCGGGGATGATTGCCCGTCTTGAGCGCGGATAATCCTCGAACTCTTCGAGGTACCAGCGGTGATGGCTGGCGGCCCGGGGCGCGAGGTTGGCAAAGGTGAAGACCGCGAATGCCGCTCCTGCCCAGGTGCACCCGGCCAGAGCGAAGCCCGTCCATTCGAGGATCTCGCCGAGATAGTTCGGCGAGGTCACGAGGCGAAAGCCATTGCCTTTGGGGATCTTGTAACCCGTCTCGCCGGGCTTACGCAGGCGGCGCAGGATCGCATCGGAATCAAGGTTCAGCCACATGCCGAAGGCAAAGAGTGCGATACCGGCCCAGAACATCGGCGTCGAGGTCCAGGCCGGAGTGAGGTGCATCGCATGCCCTGCCGCCCAGCCATTTGTCGAGCCATTGAAGAGGTTGAAGACGCAGGCCATCAGCACCGTCGCGACGGGGACCTTGCGGCGAGCCTTGATACGCAAGGGATAGATCAGCGCGCGGTAGACATAGTGGCCGCAGAACATCACCATAAGGGTGAGGCTTGCCACAGTCTGCACCTCGCCGCCGCGCCAGAAAAACGTCAGGAACATCAAGGGCGAAACCAATTCCATCACCATCCAGCCGAGGCGTTCATCCATCTGCCGGCCCCAGCCCTCGCGGTTGTGGCGGCCATAGGGGGCGGCGATGAAGAAAAGTGAGATGAAAATCAGTCCGCCAGCAATGACGAGCCCGAGGCAAACGGCCTGATAAAGCGATAGATTTGGCATCGAAAATTCCCCCTCAGAGACGCGTTGAGACTCTCAGATTCGGCGCGGTGAGAGCCCCTCGAAAAACTGAGAGTCTGGTTTACGGTTTCCTGAGAAGTGTCAAGCGCGTGGCTGATCTCCGGGCAGGGATTACTGCATGGTGATCGCCGTCTGGAAGGCCGGACGCTCGGAAATCCGCTGCACATAGGCTTTGAGGTTCGCCATCTCGTCGGGCACGCAGCCGAGGCGGTTCGCCATGAAACAGGAATGGCCAAGCATCAGGTCCGCCGCCGAGAAATCCCCGATCAGATAGTCCTTCCCGGCGAGGGTTTCGTCCACCGGGGCGATGGCCTTGGTCAGCAAGCGCTGGGCCTGGCCGAGGGCGGTGGCGTCGCGCCGGTCTTCCGGCAGGAGGAGGGTGTGCACGACAATTGTATTGATCGGCGGCATCACCATGCCCTCGCAATAGTGGAACCATTGCAGATAGGCGGGGAACTCCGGTGCATCGACGGCGGGCTTCAAGCCGCCACCCCCCTCATTATTGGCATGGCGGGCGAGGACATATTCGATGATCGCCCCGGATTCGTAGATCATGACATCGCCATCCTCCAGCACGGGAATGCGCCCGAGGGGATGGCGCGCGCGGTGTTCATCGGACTTCAGATCCTTCGGGTGGAACGCCATCCTGTTCACCTCATAGGGCAGGCCCAGTTCCTCCATCAGCCAGATGATCCGCCCAGCTCGCGAGTTTGGCGCAAAATGAACTGTCAACATGGGTGTCTCCTCCGGTGTTTTCTGTCTCGGCGAGACTAGCGCGGATTGACGAAGCGGCAGGTCAAGACGGGGAGACGAAACACGCCTTTGGCGCGATCAGCTAATTGGACGCGATGGCGCAGATTTCAACTTGAGCGGGGATGTTAACTTATGGTTAACTGATTGGGTTGGGAGCGCGCGAGTAGTAATAGATGGCCGGACTTGTTGATCCAGTAGAAGTCACAGCTCTGAAAGGCAATGACGAACAAGCGTCCGTAAGCGCTAAATCTAGCATTGTTACCGTCTCTACCATCTTCTCTGTAAAGTCTTTTGAGATCCCGGCGTATCAAAGAGAATTCAGTTGGAAGCCAACGCATATTGAAGACCTGTTCAACGATCTGGTTGGAACGTTTTATCGACAGGATACATTCGCGGCAGGATGCGATACGGCGGAGCGTTCCGAGTACTTTCTCGGTGTCGTCGTCACACAGGTTCGAGATGCGGGGGAGGCTGATAAAATTGTCGATGGGCAGCAGCGGATTACGAGCCTGTTGCTTTTGTTTTGTGCGCTTCTTCCATGTCTGTCCGATGACCTGAAACGGGAAGTACTGGAACTCATCTATCGGCCTGATGATGATCGCTTCATTTTGGACGTTGCTTCGTACAATTACTTTATACGGACTTTTCTTAAAGAAGTTGAAGGTGCTCCGCCTCTCTTATCAGGACGGTCACCAACGCGATCGGCAGCGATTGAGCGTTTTACGACGGCGCACCAGACGCTTTCACGATTTGTGAGAGAAACATTCGAGTTGCCGCCGGAAGATTACGGCTCGAGTGCGAGTCCGGGGAACCTAGAAGAGGCGGGGGCCTTTGCGCGCTGGCTGCTCGATAAGGTTTATCTGGTCCTGATCCAGGATACCGATCCTTACGATGAGCAAAGACTGTTTGATCGAATAAACACTCGCGGCATGCCGCTCTCGGAGAGCGAGCGATTTATGTCGAAGGTCCTTTCCGAAACCGAAAACCGCAGTGCGAACAAGGCCGGGCGTGAGTGGAGACGAATGCGAGAGCAGGCGCTCAGCAACTTGGCTCATCGTGCACCAAAACGCACAATACGCGATCCGCTAGAAGGTGAGCAGAAACTTCTAATTGGTTGGTTGATAGGTCATTACCTTCCAAAAAGAGGGAATATGAATACCAAATTCTCCATTGCGCGTGAGATAAGCTCCGATCCTTATGACTGGCTACTACAAGATGCCGAAAAGGATCACCGGATATCAAAGAGTACCTCCGAATTGTACGCAGCGCTTAAAACGGATTTCTTTTCATATGTCTCATGGAGCAAACGCGCCTATGGGGCTTGCAACAAGCACGATAAGGAGTTGGTGGGATTTCGGCATGCGCAGCTTCTTCGGTTCCCAATCATCGATGCCTTGATCGCGTCTTGCTATTTTAGGGGTAAGCCTGACCGATCGAATTTCGCATTGTCCGCAGCGTCAGATTTTCTGGATGTCATCGCCTTGCGCAAAGCATGGCATCCTAACTGGAAAAGTGCGGCATCTCTTCGGGATCTGTTGCTGGAAGCAATTTCTATCATACGCCATGCCGATCAAAGCGCCATTCGTCCATCGCTGTTGCGACTGATCTGGGATGCTCCAGAAATTGACGCGGGCAATGCACCCTCCAGAACCGGAGGAAACGCAAACTGGATTCGTTACTTCCTCGGTCGCATAGCAGGTCATGTAGATTTGGCGGTTATGGGAAGGCAACCTCAGCCTTGGTACCTCGTCGGAACCGGGAACGATAGGCCTGAGATCGAGCATGTCATGTCCATGAACTATCACGAGTTTGGCGATGAGTTCGAAAATGACAGAGATAGAATGGGCCAAGTTAGAGAACGGCTTGGAGCGCTTACTCTCTTGCCTAGAAAGTTAAACGCGGCAGCCTCGAATTTAGATTATCCAGATCGCTTGAAATATTATGCAAAGGGGCCGCTTCTGACCGCTGCTTTGAGGCGGGAAGCCTATAATAATCGTTTCGATCTCAGAGGCATGAAGAAGCACGCGACCGACTTCGGCTTTCGTCACTTTGATAAGATTTCGCCCGAATTGGTTGAGCATCGCACTCAGACATATGTTCGTGTTGCACAAGACCTTTGGAGCCTAAGCAGGTTGTAATCTAAAACCCCCCATTCTCCCTGATCCACGCGTCTTCCTCTGGGGAGCTTACCCGCCCGAGGATTGTATTGCGGTGGGGGAAGCGGCCGAAGCGGTCGATCACCTCTTTATGTTTGACGGCCCAGTCGAGGGCGTCCTGCATATGGGCCTTGAAGGGCTCGCGGGCTGAGCGGACAGCCCCGGTGAACGCCTTGACACAGAGCGCCTGATCGGCCGCGCTCTCGGAGTGCTCAAGCGGCAGATAAAAGAACTGCCGCTCTACTTCGGCCATCTCCATATCGACGGCGAGGAGAATGCCGTGGGTGGCGAGGTCGACGGCGACGGCGTCATTGGCGAAGGCGTCGGGCGTGTCGCGGAAAATGTTGCGGCTGAACTGGTCGAGGCCGATGATCGCGGCGAGGCGGCCCTCCGGCGAGGCGACGGCCCACTCATAGGCCATGCCGGATGCGAGGGCCGAGAGGGTCGGCAGAAAGCGCTCGGCAATCTCTCTGTCGGTTTGAAAGGATTTGGTGAACCAGAGCTTTCCCTTTGCTTTTGCGGCATCCGGGTCGTCCTTTGCCGGCCCGATCCAGAAGTCGAGGAGGGATTTGGGCGTTTCAATGGCCATGGACAGGGGGACGGGCTGACTACTCTCGGTTACTCATTTCACCCGGCAGGCCGGGTCGCGACCAACATATAGTTGACGCTCGGGTCTTTCGAGAGGTTCCACGCATCCGTGACCGGATTAAATGCAACCCCGACCGGTGGCTCAGTGTGGAGCCCGGCAGCGCGGGCAGGGGCGGCAAGCTCCTCTGGGGTCAGGAATTTGTTCCAGTCATGGGTGCCGCGAGGCAGCCAGCGGAGGACATATTCCGCGCCGATGATAGCAAAGGCAAAGGATTTGGCCGTGCGGTTGATCGTGGCGAGGATCATCAGGCCGCCGGGGGCGACAAGGCTGGCGCAGGTTTTCAGGAAGTCCGGCGGGTTGGCGACATGTTCGACAACTTCGAGGGAGAGGACGATGTCGAACGGCGCTTCGCCCGCCTCCACGAGACCTTCAACCGTGCCGGCGCGGTAGTCGATATCGAGGCCTGCGGATTTGGCATGGGTGAGGGCGGTCTTGATGTTCTCTTCCGAGGCATCAATGCCGGTGACCGAGGCTCCAAGGCGGGCCATGGGCTCTGCGACAAGGCCGCCGCCACAGCCAATATCGACGAGGCGGAGACCGGAAAGGGGCTTTCGGGACGCACGCTCAAGGCCGAAATGGTCTTCGGCGCGGTCGCGGATAAAGCCGAGGCGGGTGGGGTTGAACTTGTGCAGCGGGCGGAACTTGCCTTTCGGGTCCCACCATTCGTCAGCCATGGCGGCGAATTTGGCGACCTCATCTGCGTCAATACTGGGGCGCAGTGGTGGTTTTGCGTCGTTTTCTATGGTTTTCACCATGGCCGGGATATGTCTCCATTTGCGTATGGGGCTCGCGACCCTTACAAAGCGGCAACTCATAAAGATAGATGGGCAAGGAGACGCTGTTCGACAATGGCGCGTACAGTATTGAAATTTGGCGGCACATCGGTGGCCGATCTGGACCGCATCGCCCATGTGGCCGACGTTGTGGCCGCACGTGCTAAGAGCGGCGATGGGTTGGCGGTCATCGTGTCTGCCATGGCGGGCGAGACGAACAAGCTGGTCGAGTATGCCCGCGGGGCAGCGGGTGAGGGCCTCAACGGCGGCGATTTTCAGGACGAGTATGACGTGGTGGTTGCCTCCGGCGAGCAGGTGACGAGCGGGCTTCTGGCTCTGGCG
The DNA here is from genome assembly GCA_039196965.1 of Pseudomonadota bacterium. Taxonomy (GTDB): domain Bacteria; phylum Pseudomonadota; class Alphaproteobacteria; order Caulobacterales; family Hyphomonadaceae; genus CALLCD01. The sequence continues at coordinate 106,264 of JBCCUK010000008.1, forward strand.
CTGAGACGGCGCGGCCTGAAGGCGCGTAGCTGGCTCGGCTGGCAGCTCGCAATGCAAACAAACAATGCCCATGGCGCGGCGCGGATTGCGGGCTTTGAGGGATCGCAGCTGCCGGATTCGGTCGATGCAGGCGAGATTGCCGTGATCGCAGGATTTCAGGGTGTGACGAAGAATGGCCGTGTGGCGACGCTCGGGCGGGGCGGATCAGACACCAGCGCTGTGGCGGTGGCCGCTGCGCTGAATGCGAAAAGCTGTGACATCTACACCGATGTTGACGGGGTCTACACCACCGATCCGAGGATTGTGTCGAAGGCCCAGAGAATTCCGAAAATTTCCTATGAGGAGATGCTGGAGATGGCATCTCTCGGGGCGAAGGTGCTGCAGACCCGGTCTGTGGAAATGGCAATGAATCATGGCGTGCCGATCCGTGTCCTGTCGAGCTTCGGTGAGGCATTGGAGGGCGACCTCGGTGAGGTGGGTACGCTAGTCTGTGATGAGGATGAGATCGTGGAAAAACAGGTAGTCAGCGGTGTTGCGTATTCCCGCGATGAAGCGAAGGTAACGCTTCTTGGTGTGGCCGACACGCCGGGCATGGCGGCACGCATTTTTACACTGCTCGCCGGAGCCGGCGTGAATGTCGACATGATTGTCCAGGCCAATGCGCGGGGACCGGATCGGGCCAATATGGTTTTTACGTGTACGGATCAGCAGAGCACGGTGGCGGAGCAGGCGCTGCGTGACGTTTCCCAGGAAATCGAGTTCGATGAATTGAAGGTCGACCGGGATGTTGCCAAAGTTTCAATTGTCGGCGTGGGCATGAAGAGCCATACAGGGGTGGCAGAAACCATGTTCCAGGCACTCTATGAAAAGGGCATCAATATCGATGTCATTTCCACATCCGAAATCAAAATTTCTATCCTCATCGAAGAAGCCTATACAGAGCTTGCTGTACGGGCCCTGCATTCTGCCTTCGGGCTTGACGCAGAATGACCAGCTAGCGGACATGGTTCAGGGGTTTTCTTCTCCGCGGGTTCTGTTGAACCGCCTGCGCGATATGATGGCGCGCGGGGAGGGCGGCCGCGAGCGGCTACAGCGTGTGGTTCAACTCATCGCCACGGGCATGGTGGCGGATGTCTGCTCAATCTATCTGCGCACGCAGAATGATGAGCTCGAACTGGTGGCGACTGAAGGGCTCCGGTCCGAGGCGATTTCGGCGACACGCTTGTCGATCAATGAAGGCCTTGTCGGCCATATTGCCGAGACGGCGGTTCCGCTATCGATACAGGATGCGCCGCGGCATCCGAATTTCTCCTACCGGCCGGAAACGGGCGAAGATCCTTACCATGCGTTCCTTGGGGTCCCGATCCTGCGAGGCGGCCGGGTCACCGGTGTGCTCACCGTGCAGAACCGCACCGAGCGGATCTATGACGAAGACGAAGTGGACATGCTTCAGACCATTGCCATGGTCATTGCTGAAGTGGTCGCCTCGGGCAGCGTCACGCTTGCTGGGAATGGTCCCGATGCAGGGCAAAGGTCGCTTTCCGGCAGCGTCACGCTGAAGGGCAGGGTGATCTCAACCGGCCTCGGCATTGGTGAAGTGTATCGCCATGACCCGGAAGTGCCGGCTGCCAAGTTTTTTGTAAGTGATGTCGATGCGGAAATGCTGCGGCTTACTTCGGGCCTGGAGACGTTGAGGGAGTCCGTCGATGTGCTCTTGTCCGGCGGGCGGCATCTTGGCGATGATCCGGTCGACGTTTTGGAAGCCTACCGTATGCTCGCCAATGATCCGGGTTGGGCGAGCAGGCTTGCAGAAGCTGTAAAACAGGGCCTTAGCGCCGAAGCAGCTGTGGATCGAGCCCGCCGGGAGCACAGAGCCCGGCTGGAAAGCGCCCGCGATCCTTATTTAAGGGCGCGCCTTCACGATTTGGAGGACCTCGACAACCGGCTGCTCAGAATACTCGGCGGAACGGATGCCAATGACCGGGCGGAGGATGCGAAGGGAACGGTTTTGATCGCCCGCCGCCTCGGGCCGGCAGAGCTTCTGGAGTATCGTAATGCTGGCCTTGCTGCATTGCTGCTGGAGGAGCCGGCTGCGGCGTCCCATGCGGCAATTGTGGCCCGCGCGATCGGCGTTCCGACTCTAGGAGCCGTGGCAAATATCACGACGCTTGCCGAGAGCGGCGACGAGATCATCGTTGATGCCGAGTTGGGAGAAGTTCATGTCCGCCCGGATGAGGGGCTGACATCGTCCTATAAAGCGCGGGCTGAGCTCAGAAATCAGCGCGAAGAAATCTACCGCCAGCTGCGCGATGAAAAGGCCGTTACGCTGGATGGGGTTGAGATCGATCTGATGCTCAATGCCGGACTGCGGATCGATGTTGATCATTTAAGCGACACAGGCGCGAGCGGTATCGGCCTTTTCCGGACGGAATTCCAGTTTCTTCTCGCAGACCAGCTGCCGTCGATTGATGAGCAGGCCAAGCTTTATGCCCATGTCATGGATACAGCCGCCGGCAAGGAAGTCTGTTTCCGCACGCTTGATGTCGGTGCAGATAAATTGATACCGGGCCTTGAAGCCCATAGCGAGGAGAATCCGGCGCTCGGTTGGCGTTCTGTCCGGTTCGCTCTGGATCACCGGGGCCTGTTCCGGAGGCAGATGCGGGCACTGATCCGCGCAGCTGCCGGTCGGCCGCTGAAAATCATGTTCCCAATGGTTACCACCGCGTCCGAATACACCGCGGCAAGGGAATTACTGGACAGGGAAATTGCCTGGGCAACGTCCCGCGGGCGTCCCGTGCCGCTGCGGCTGTCAGTTGGGGCCATGCTGGAAGCACCGGCCCTCGCTTATGAATTAGACGCGCTCGTCGGAAAAGCCGATTTCATATCCGTAGGCACCAATGATCTGATGCAGTTCTTCCACGCTGCGGATCGCATGCAGCCGCGCATATCGGACCGCTACGATATGATTGCCCGGCCGCCCTTGAAATTCCTTGAGCAGATATCTTCGACTTGCGAGAAGCTCGGACTTCCCGTGTCTGTTTGCGGGGAAAGTGCCGGTCGCCCGCTGGAGGCCTTGGCATTGCTCGCAGTCGGCTACCGAACCCTCTCTATGCCAGCCAGTTCCGTCGGGCCGATCAAGCGCATGATCCGGTCTTTGTCGCTGGAATCCTTTTCAAATGCGGTAAAAGAGGCACTTTCGAGTTCGAACGGGTCGTTCCGTAACGAACTATTAGGCATCGCCAGTCAACATGACGTTGTACTTGCAAACGCTTGAAGCTGGGGCCTTGTCCGGCTAGTGTGAGCTTGGGGAACGGGCGGGCTTTTTGCAGGAGTGCTGTTGATACGGGCCTTTTCGGCACAATCAGCAGGTTGGAAGTGATGACGCAGGACGGCGAAAATCAGGGGATTGAACGCATTGGCTGCGTCCTACGCAGGACTCGTGAAGCACGCGATGTGTCCCTATCCGACGTGTCTAAATCCCTGTTAATACGTCAGGAATTCCTCGAAGCCATCGAGAATATGTATGCGGGCGGAATCCCGAAAGGCTACATAAACGGCCTACTCAGAACCTATTCCGGTTATCTGGATCTGGATGCCGATCATGTCATTGCCACGTTCAATGAGCAGTGCGGAGCTGTGTCCGAAGCTCCGAAAATGGAAGCCATGGTCGCCGCGAATGAACGCAGCCGGTCGACTGCTCGGTTTGCGCTTGTAGGGCTGGCTGGGGCAATGGCGCTAACCTTGGTAACGGGCATCGGGTACGCCGTGTTCCAATCCATAAGTGCGGAAGATGCAGCTATTACTGGCGCACCTGTGAACGGTGCACGGGCGAGCTTGTTCACTGAAGTTCAGGAAACCGACGAGCTGAAACCCCAGCTTCCGCTTACGTTAACCGCAACACGCACGGCATGGCTCGAAGTGCGCGGTGCTGATGGCACGATTTTTCGATCCCGCAATATGGCGGCCGGAGAAGTATACCATCCTCGTATCGGAGCAGGCTGGACCATATCTGCCCGCGATGGGTCAGCTTTTGTCTGGCATGTTGGCGATGCCGAGATAGGGCCTCTGGGAGCAGAGGAATCGCCCGTATATGCGATCAGTGTCGACACGATCGCCCAGTCTGCCCAGGATGCAGCGGCTCCTGCGCTCGCTGTCGTCGGCGACGCCCAACCGAGCCGTTAAACGCTGTGCGGCCTTGCCAGCGACGTATTCTGGAGCCAAATAGCCAAGCAACATGTTTTAAAGACCGCACCGGCAGGATAGGGACCTCATGGGCAACATGAACAACCATATCCGTCCCTGGCGAAATATTTACCGCCGGGAGTCGCGCAAGATCCGCGTGGGCGATGTCTGGGTTGGCGGCGACGCGCCGATCGCTGTTCAGACCATGACCAACACGCCGACAGAGGATGCGGCGGCTACCCTTGACCAGATCCACCGCGCCGCAGAAGCCGGTGCCGATATTGTCCGCGTGTCCTGTCCCACCAAGGATGCAACTGCGGCGATGCCGACCATCTGCAAGGAAAGCCCCGTTCCCATCGTGGCCGACATTCATTTCCACTATCAGCGGGGGATAGAAGCGGCTGAGGCCGGAGCCGCCTGCCTCCGTATCAATCCCGGAAATATCGGCAATGAAAAGCGGGTCAAAGAGGTTGTTTCAGCGGCGGTGGCCAATGGTTGTTCGATCCGTATCGGTGTGAATGGTGGATCGCTGGAAAAGCATCTCCTGGAAAAATACGGCGAGCCATGCCCGGACGCCATGGTGGAAAGCGCCCTAGGCCATGCGCGTATCCTCGATGATCTCGACTTTCACGAATACAAGATTTCGGTGAAAGCCTCCGACATGTTCCTCACCGTGGCGGCCTATCAGGCCCTCGCTGATGCAACGGACGCGCCGCTACACCTTGGCATTACAGAAGCCGGAGGGCTTCGTACCGGAACCGTGAAATCCTCCATCGGCATGGGCAGCCTCTTATGGGCAGGAATAGGGGACACGATCCGGGTATCCCTCTCCGCAGATCCGGTCGAAGAGGTCAAAGTCGGCTTCGAAATGCTGAAGTCTCTGGGCCTCAGAACCCGGGGTGTGAACATCGTCGCCTGCCCGAGCTGCGCCCGCCAGGGCTTTGACGTGATCAAGACGGTGCAGACACTGGAAGAGCGCCTCGCCCATATCTCAGAACCTATTTCCCTGTCGATCATTGGCTGTGTGGTGAACGGTCCCGGCGAAGCCGCGATGACGGATCTCGGCTTTACCGGTGGCGGTGCGGAAGCCGGTATGATGTATGCGGCTGGCAAGATCGATCGTAAGGTCGGCAATGCCGATATGATCGACGAGATTGTCGATGCCGTTGAAGCGAAGGCCGAATTATTGCGGGCCGAAAAAGAAACCGCCGAGCAGACGAAGGCGGCTGAAACGGTAGCGGCGGAGTAACGCTCTAGGTTCATCCTTCGATAGTCTCGGGATCAGTCGGCTCATGCTGAGCCTGTCGAAGAATCAGGCGTTCCGGTTTATTCAGCCGCTTCCAGTTCCTTTGCCGCCGCTTCATCTTCGAGCCAACGCTCGGCTTCCAAAGCTGCCATACAGCCCATGCCTGCAGCAGTGACGGCCTGGCGATAGATATCGTCAGTGACGTCGCCGGCGGCGAAGACGCCTGGAATATTCGTGGCAGTGGAGTCCGGAGCGGTGACAAGATAGCCATGGCCATGCATCTCCAGCTTGTCCTTAAAGAGCTCCGTCGAAGGCGCGTGGCCGATGGCGATGAAGACGCCGTGGACATCGCGTTCTGTGATCTCACCGGTCTCGGTGGATTTGAGCCTCACACCAGTGACGCCGAGCGGATTTTCATCGCCGACAACTTCCTCTAATGTGTGGTTCCAGACGACTTCCACTTTTGGGTGCTTGAACAACCGGTCCTGCAGAATTTTTTCTGCCCGCAGGCCGTCGCGGCGATGCACAAGGACAACTTTCGAGGCGAAATTGGTGAGGAACAGGGCTTCCTCAACCGCCGTATTACCGCCGCCGACAACCACAACTTCCTTCTCGCGGTAGAAAAAGCCGTCACAGGTCGCACATGCCGAAACGCCGAAGCCCTTGAATTTGTCTTCTGATGGCAGGCCCAGCCATTTGGCCTGGGCTCCCGTGGAGATGACTACTGCATCGGCTGTATAGGTTGTTCCGCTATCGCCGAAAGCCTTGAAAGGCCGGCTGTCCAGATCGACCGAAGAGATATGGTCTTCGACGATTTGCGTGCCCATGACTTCTGCATGATGACGCATCTTGTCCATCAATTCAGGTCCCTGGATTTCAGCAAAACCGGGATAGTTCTCTACATCGGTGGTGATGGTCAGCTGTCCGCCCGGTTGGGACCCCGTCACAACGAGGGGATTCCGCATGGCACGGGCGGCATAAACAGCGGCCGTCCATCCGGCGGGGCCGGAACCGATGATGAGGATTTCCGTATGGCGGGTTTCGGACATGTCTTCTATCTTTCTATGGTGGAAGCGCCAACGACTCGGCGGCATTCCAAAGTCGACTTATGTGTATGGGGTCTGTTGCCACCGGAATAAAGCCCCTGCGAGCCCAAGTTTCACTAACAGGTCCTTTGAGTTGAAGCGGTTCCACTCAGGTTTCTTTCACCTTTTTCGGCTATCTAAATAAAGTACGTAGCCCATATCTGAAGTGTTTTTGTGTCTGACATAGCTATTGCCAGCAGAACCAGGGGTAAGTCTCTGACGCCCTTGCAGCGCAAGGGCTTCTCTGCCGGTTGGGATCGCGTTCAATTCTATGGCAACGCTCTTATCTATGCTGGAATCACATTCACGATCATCTACCTAGCGATGATCGCTGTGCCGAATGTGCTGAAGACCGTTGCTGCGTCCCCCTTTTTTCCGGACTGGCCTGTCGGCAATTGGATCGTCTTGCTTATCCATATCGCTACGGCGATACCACCACTGCTGATAGGACCCTTTGCGTTTTCGAAAAAGCTTCGTGCGAAAAACCTGAAATGGCATCGCTGGATCGGCGTAACCTATTGCGTTTGTATTTGGATCAGCGCCGTGACCGGCGTTATGCTGGCTACTGCAAATCAGCATGGGATTGTGGCTAAGTCTGGCTTTGGTTTTTTAGGTGTCACTTGGTTCCTGACCACGTGGTTTGCCTATACCACCGGACGGGCTAGGGACATTACCAGTCATCGCAGATGGATGCTGCGCAGCTATGCAGTGACTCTTGCGGTGGTGAGTATTCGTCCGATGTTTTTGATCGATGTGCCATTTGGTTTAACCGCCGACGACTGGTACCGGCTGACGACCTGGTTATGCTGGGTACCAAACCTTTTGATTGCGGAAGCCTATATCCGCATCACAAAGCCGAATGCACGTCTGGTTTTCTGCTAGCGTTCGTGTTTCCGTCGACAATTTCTACCGTTGTATGAGTGACGTTAAACTTTTCTGCGAGGCGTTCCTTAATGGCGAGGCGCAGGGATTGCGGACAAGCGTCCTGCTTCGGCATGGCTTCCAAGGTGACCATAGGTTGCTTCTCGGTAAGCGACCAAGTGTGGATATGAGAGACCTCCGCCAATCCATCGACATTGGCGACAAGATCCGATGCTATAGTCCGTGGGGTGAGGCCGTCTGGTGCCCCCTCTACCAGAATATGGCCGGACCGCCGCGTGATCCGCCATCCGGCCACGGCGACCAGCGCGGCGACAAGCATGGACAGGATCGGGTCTATAGCCATCCAGCCTGTCCACATAATGGTAAGGGCTGCGGCGATGGCGGCGACAGAGCCGAGAAGATCCCCGGCCACATGCCAGAGCGCTCCTGATAGATTGAGGTCCTCCTGGTCACCGCCATGCAGGACGGCAAATGCGATGAGGTTTACCAACAGGCCACCAATGGCCACACCGAGCATCAGCGGAGCCATGACCTCCGATGGCGACAGCAATCGCTGAACACCTTCCACAAGAATCCAGACCGAGAGGGCGAGCAGGGCGAGGCCATTTGTGAAAGCGGCAAGCACCCGTAATCGGGAGAACCCGAAATTGCGCATATCGTCGGCGGGACGGGCGGCGAGGCGGTATCCGAACCAGGCGAGGGCGAGGGATGCCGCATCGGTCAACATATGGGCCGCGTCAGCCAGCAGCGCGAGGGAGCCGGAGATCAGGCCGCCAATGATCTCTGCGACCATGAAACTCGCGGTCAGCACACCGGCAATGGCAACACGCCTGCGGCCATCGGCTGTGGCGACGTCGCCATGGCCATGGTTATGACCTGCATCAGTGCCATGTGCGTGTTTATGAGTGTGGACCATGGCAGAATAGAAACCCGACTCCGGTAAAACGTCAAATCAGAAAACTGTTTTAAAACAATAATGTAACTAATGTTATATCATTGCCTTCAGGCGAATATCGCCTCGATGTTGGTGATCAGCAAATTCCTTGTTGCTTGGCTTAACGTTAATCCGCGATAGGAGCATAAGATACCTATCGCGGAGGAGACGGGCTTTGAAATATGATGACGTGGTAAGTGGCCGGCGCAGCATCCGGGGATACAAGCCTGACCCTGTTCCAAGGGAGCTGATCAAAGAGATTATCGAGCTTGCCGTGCGCGCACCGACCTCACTCAACACCCAGCCGTGGAATTTCTACGTCGTCACCGGCGCGCCGCTTGATCGCATTCGGAAAGGCAATGTTGAGCGAAATCTGGCCGGTGTGCCGGATAGCCGGGAGTTTCGCGGCGGCCCGGGCTATCAGGGCGTCCATCGCGAGCGTCAGATCGAGATTGCCAAACAGCTGTTCGGAGCCATGGGCATTGAGCGCCATGACAAAGAGGCGCGGCAGGACTGGGTCTTGCGGGGCTTCCGTCAGTTCGATGCACCGGTCTCGATCGTCATCACCTATGACAAGTCCATTCATGGATCGGACATCGCGCCTTTTGACTGCGGCGCTGTCACCAATGCGTTGGTCAACGCGGCCTGGTCGCGAGGGCTTGGATGCGTAATCAATTCGCAAGGCATTATGCAGTCGCCAGTGGTGCGCGAGCATGCCGGTATTCCGGATGATCAGGTGATTATGATTTGCGTCGCCATGGGCTACCCCGATGACAGCTTTCCGGCCAATGCGGTCGTTTCAAAACGGAAGCCCGTGGAAGAGGCCGCGACCTTTGTAGGCTTCGAGGATTAGGTGTTCACGGTCAGCCAGTCCGGTTTGGCATAGGGCATATTGAGGTCGCGGGCGACTTGCTCGTGGGCGATGATACCATTCTCCACGGTCAGGCCGCGGGCGAGATGTATGTCCGAATTCACGGCATCCCGCGCGCCCATATTCGCTATTTTCATAACAAAGGGCAGGGTGGCATTGTTCAACGCATAGGTTGATGTGCGCGGCACCGCCCCCGGCATGTTCGCCACGCAATAATGCAGGACGCCGTCGACTTCATAGATCGGGTCTTCATGAGTAGTGGCTTTCGAGGTTTCAAAACAGCCGCCCTGGTCGATGGCGATATCGACAAGAACTGCCCCGCGCTTCATTGTTTTCAACTGCTCGCGCTGGACGAGCTTCGGGGCTGTGGCTCCGGGGATGAGCACCGCACCGATGACGAGATCGGCCTCGCTTACGGCAGCATCGAGGCTCGCTTTGGTTGAATACATTGTCCGTACAAGACCATTGAACTGCTCATCGAGCTCTGCGAGGCGGCGATTGTTCCGGTCGAATACTGTGACGTCTGCGCGCATACCGACGGCGATCTCTGCTGCATTGGTGCCGGAGACACCGCCGCCAATGATAACGACTTTGGCCGGAGCCACGCCCGGCACACCACCGAGCAGGACGCCCCGACCGCGCTTGGTTCGCATCAGCGCCCAGGCTGCGACCTGCATGGACATCCGCCCGGCGACCTGGCTCATCGGGGTGAGGAGAGGCAGCCGGCCAGCCTCATCGGTGACGGTTTCATAAGCAATCGCCGTGCAGCCGGATTTGACCAGACCGTCGGCTTGGACTTTGTCCGCAGCCAGATGGAGATAGGTGAATAGAGTGTGGTCAGGCGTCAGCCGCGCCGTCTCTTCCGGCTGGGGCTCTTTGACCTTCACAATCATATCCGATCCGGAAAAGACTGCGTCTGCGTCGGCGAGCAGTGTTCCTCCGACGGCTCCATAGTCCTCATCGGAAAAACCCGAACCAAGACCGGCACCAGCTTGGACATTCACGCTATGACCGGCGCGAACAAGCTCCCCGACACTTTCCGGGGTCAAACCGACACGGGATTCCTGTTTCTTGATTTCGGTTGGAACACCAATGCGCATAATCAGCCTCCAGCAGCATTTCGTGCCTTATATCAGCGAAACAGCGCACGGCGAGTCTCTATTTGACGGTGTGTCCGCTTTTCTTGTTTCGAATGGCGGTGGAGCTGTGGGGGTGGAAGGGCGCTTTCAGATACACCCATGCCGGAGCTTGAAGGGCGGGCAGTAGCCGCGCCTTGGCCTCGGGTAGCTTGTACTTTGAAAAAGTGCGTTCAAAGACCGATCTACCGGGCCGGCGGCCGGGGCGAGATACGATGGCGATGGGTATGCCGCAGGCGATCTGCTCCCAAGCGCGCCATCGATGGAAAGTCTCTAGATTGTCCGACCCCATAATCCAGACAAAACGATCCTGTCGGTAGAGGTGTCGGAGCGTGCTGACCGTATCGATTGTGTAGGTCAGGTTCTGTTCAGCTTCGACTTCACAAAGCTTGAAACGGGCATATCCATCAATCAGATGACCAACTGAGGCACAGCGCTCTTCGTAAGCTCCGTGTTCTGATTTTAGTGGATTGCCCTGGGCAATCGTGAACCAGATCTCGGAGAGTTGCAGACGCTTTAAGGCCGTCGACGCGACGTGCAGGTGGCCTTGATGCGCAGGGTTGAAGGACCCTCCGAGGAGACCGATCTGCCGAGCCACAATGGTCAGGGCCGGATCTGGCCCGAGCCCCTTACGATGTACTTGAACAGGGTGAGCTGTTCAGCGCCGACCGGTCCCCGAGCGTGGATACGGCCCGTGGAAATACCAATTTCCGCGCCCATGCCAAACTCGCCGCCATCAGCGAACTGCGTGGACGCATTGTGCAGGATGATGCCGGCATCAACCTTCCGGAAGAATGTTTCGGCGGTCTCCTTATTTTCGGTGAGGATCGCTTCTGTATGGCTGGAGCCGTATGTCTCGATATGGGCGAGGGCCTCCTCCAGACCATCGACGACGCGAACCGATAGAATGGCAGCAAGATACTCCGTCGACCAATCTTCCTCCTGGGCTGGCACCATGTCAGCGACAATTGCTCGTGCCGCTTCGTCTCCGCGCAGCTCGCAGTCTGCGGCGATCAGCGCTTCCGCGATAGCGGGCAGGTGGCTCCCGGCGGCGCTCCGGTCGATCAACAGGGTTTCCAGGGCACCGCAAATGCCGGTCCTGCGAAGCTTTGCGTTCAGGATGATCTCCGCCGCCTTGGTGACGTCCATTGTTCCGTCCACATACATATGGACGAGACCTTCAAGGTGGCCGATGACCGGCACGCGGGCGTCTTCCTTTACCCGTTCGATAAGCGATTTGCCGCCCCTGGGGATCAGCACATCGACATTGCCGCCAAGGCCCGAAAGAAGATGGCCGACTGCCGTACGATCTGTTGTCGGCACTTTCTGAATGGCATCCTCCGGCAGGCCACTCGCTTTCAGCGCTGTGCGGAGAACATCAACGATTGCGCCGGACGAGTGAACGCTCTCCGATCCACCGCGGAGAATGCAGGCATTGGCCGTGCGAATACAAAGTGCGCCAGCATCTGCCGTGACGTTTGGGCGGCTCTCATAGATGATGCCGATCACGCCGAGCGGCGTTCGCACGCGGGCTATATCGAGGCCGGAAGGCACCGTCCACCGAGCCATTTCCTCGCCAATGGGATCAGCGATATCGGCAATCGCATCGATGCCAGCCGCCATGGCTTCAATCCGCTCTTCTGTGAGTTCCAGCCGATCGAGCATGGCCGGTGTGAGCCCCTTCCCACGGGCGGCGTCCATATCCTCGGCGTTGGCCTTGAGTATCATGTCAGACGCTCTGCGGAGGCCGTCAGCCATGGCTTTCAGCGCAGCCGTTCTCTGCTCGGCCGTCGACACAGCAAGCGCTGCACCCGCCGCGCGGGCTCGCTCACCTATATCGCCCATCAGGGTGGCGAGTTCGGTTTCAGAAGTAGAAAGTGGTGCGTTCATGCTGCCTATGTGTCCCATAAGCCATCCTGACGCAAGAATTTGCCTGACGCACAGGGAAATTGACGAGGACGGCGATTATCCCGTAGGTCAGCTCCGACGACATGGAGACCGCCTATGACCAGCCGCACACCGCGCAATTTTTTCAAGCCTCTGGCCGCCGGTGCGCCGGACCCCTTGCGAGAGCTTCCAATCAAGCTGGAACGGATGATCCAGTTTGTGCCGCCACACCTTGAAAAGGTTCGCGCAAAGGTGCCGGGCATGGCTGATAGCTGCGATGTGGTTCTCGGAAACCTCGAAGATGCAATCCCGGCGGACGCCAAGGAGGCAGCCCGCGCCGGTGTCGTCGAAATGGCGGAGATGGTTGATTGGCAGGGCAAGGGAACAGGGTTCTGGAGCCGGGTAAACCCGCTGAATTCTCCCTGGTTTCTCGATGATGTGAGCACTTTGGTTGAGAAGGCGGGCGACCAGCTCGACGTTCTGATGATCCCCAAAGTCGAAGGGCCATTCGATATCCATTATGTCGACCAGCTGCTCGCCCAGCTTGAGGCGAAAGCCGGTCTGACGCGACCTATTCTGCTTCATGCGATCCTCGAAACCGCTGAGGGTGTCGCCCGCGTTGAGGAGATTGCCCTCGCAAGTCCACGCATGCAGGGCATTTCGCTCGGACCGGCGGATCTTGCTGCATCGCGCAAAATGAAAACGACGAGAGTCGGCGGGGGCCATCCTTTCTACCGCGTGATCGAGGACCCCCGCGAAGATGAAGCGCCGCGCATCTCCGCTCAGCAGGACCCATGGCACTATACAGTCGCCCGCATGGTTGATGCCTGCGGCATGGCCGGGATCAAACCGTTCTACGGGCCGTTTGGAGACATTGCGGATCTCGAAGCCTGTGAGCAGCAGTTCCGAAATGCCTTCCTCCTCGGCTGCGTCGGGACCTGGACTCTCCATCCAAGCCAGATCGAGGTGGCCAAGCGTGTCTTCTCACCGGATCCCGATGAAGTCGCTTTTGCGCGGCGGATTCTGGAAGCGATGCCCGATGGTCGGGGCGTCGCCATGCTCGATGGCAAGATGCAGGATGACGCGACCTGGAAGCAGGCGAAAGTGATCGCTGATCTCGCGGATTTGGTAGAGGCCAAAGACTTCGAAGCGTCAAAAAACTGATCCGGTGGATCAGTTTTAGCGGAGAAGGCCATGGCAATGGCACCGCCTAGAGCCCGTCTATCGGGTTACGGCGCTGATCGAGATATATACGCAGTCTTTCCAGTACCGGTTGGATGGCGAGCAGGTCATCGACCGGGAAATCGGCCTGGAGCGTCTCTATCAACGGTGCGGTTGCGGCGATGCCTGCGTCGCGGGCCGTTCTTCCTGATGCGGTGATCTCGATCGTCTTACGTCGCCGATCCGTTTCGCTTGGAATGACATTGACAAAGCCCTTTTGTTCCAGCTTGCCGATAATCGCCGTCATGGATGGCTTGGTCATTTGGAAAATGCGGGCAAGCTCCGATGGTGTTTTGCCGTCACCGACACGGACAAAATGGTTCAAGACACCGAATTCTGATGTGTTGAGGTCAGGGGCAAGGGCTCGCTGGAACTCCGCATTGGAGAGCTGATTGATGATTCCGAGTTCATTAAAAACCCTGAAAACGGCGTCTGTTTGATGTGTTTTTCTCATGCTGCCGCATGTATTAGCCGCGATTCCAGCGGCCATCTAGGCGAGGCTGGCGGGAAGCTTGTGTAACCAATGCGACCGAGCATCTGTACCGCGCCGTCCTTCGGCACGCCAAGCCTCTCGCGGATAGCCTGATAGGGCACCTCCATTTCGGGGAATTCCTGAAGGATCTGGCTGAGTGGATGGATGCAGAGACCTTCGCGCTGTGCTGCCAGATTGAGGCGAACCCATGTGTTTCCCGCGTGCAGCTGGCTCGTCCGGTTGTTCTGCTCACTGATGATCCAGACAAAGCCCATCGCTGTTTTTATGATCTTCTCATACATGTCGATGCCAATTTGATAGGCTCGGCTGCCTTTTTCATCGAGGGTCTTGAGGGTGACGACGCCTGCCATATTCATAAGGCCCATGGACAGCCCACCCACATCGATCCCGTCCGGGTTCTTCACAACGGCGCGATTGCCGAAACGCATCAGATCGATGCTCTCGCGGCGGGTATGGTCAGTATCGTATTCGATCAGCCATCCCTGCCAGGCGAGGTCGGTAATTGCGGCGACATCATCGGATGCAACCGTTCCGCCTACAGCCAGTCCAGACGTGGATGCGGCCAAGACACGGTCTAGCGTTCCGCGCTTTACGTGCCGGCTTGTGTCGAAAGGTTCTTTAGTGGAGCGCCGTTCCAGAACGGATTGAAAAAGCGGATCAGCGTTTATCGTATCATCCTTCACGAGGGTGACCTGTGCCATCCGATTGCCATTCAGCAACGGTTGCGGCTCTCCATCGGGGAACGGATCGAGCGTCACACGATACCCTTTCTCCGCGCCGGCCTGCCTCAGAAGCTCAAGCATGCATCCGAAACCAATGGTCAGCTGCCGATCATAGGGGTCGGTTTCCGGCAGCCGTCTTTCCTGATCGAAGTAGACATCGATGCGGTCATCCCCGACGAGTTCGAATGACCAGGGCTGACGGTTGTGGGGATTGGGGGCGAGGATCGCATAGGCGAGGGCATCGAGCCGCGAATCACCAAAACTGTCGCCTGCTCGCGTCCATGGCTCCCGCGCCTTTGCGAGGCCGGGGCCGTGGACATATCCCGCAGTGCCGACGCCGGCCACCACCGCTGCCGCTCCACCTGTTATCAGCAATCTTCTGCGAGACAGCATGATACCCTCCAAATAATTAGTTTGATAACTAACTATATAATCAGGTGCCTAACCAAATCAAGTCAAAAACTGCGCGGTGCGCCCATTGCCCGGAAATCCTTTCAAACCTGTCTTTTCCTCGCCATGAAAACGCGGCACTATTTTTTGTGGATTCGAGTAAAGGGAAATCAGCATGGTAGGTAAGTTTCTGAAAGCAGCACTTATGGGAGGAGTGGTCGTCTCGTCACCTGCCATCGCCGATGAGGCCTGGCGAATTGTGGGTGAGCCGCAGACCGTCGTCTACGAACAAGACCTCGAAGGAACTGAAATTGCAGTTCTGAAGTATGGCAATGTACGCCTGTATATAGACGGTTTGGCAGGGGTCTATGAAGACCGAAGCAAGTACTATGGAGGGGTCTGGTTAGCGGACGACGACTCCCTCTATGATAACTTCCACGGCGCGAAATGCCTGACGGCAATGAAAGTGCCTGGGTCAGAGGAAACCAGAGAAGTGTGGGGTCGCGTTGCGCTATCTTTCGTAAAACCTGACTTTCCAAGCCCGATCACCATTCGGACGGGGTCTTGTTTTGACGAGGGGGATTACTCCATCATCGCCGAACCGATAGTGGCGGACGAATGAGACAGAGCGGACTTCTAATTTCGGCAATATTCACGCTGACAGCATGTGCAACGGGCGCATCAGATACCTCTAGCCGTGACGATGTTACTCGGTCGGTGACCCGTCCGGTTCTTGAAGCTGATAGCCGGCCAGGGGAAATCCGCGAATGTGGCACGCCCGGTGCGCCAAATGCAGAGATTGCCTATCCTCCGGGATGGACCTCCCGCGTCAGCCAGGCAGAGACCGAAGATGAGTTGCTGGGCGGTGGCGCGCGGGTGGAAACCGAGGAGCGCGTCAAGGCGAGCAGCTTGCCGAG
This sequence comes from Pseudomonadota bacterium, assembly GCA_039196965.1. Lineage (GTDB taxonomy): Bacteria > Pseudomonadota > Alphaproteobacteria > Caulobacterales > Hyphomonadaceae > CALLCD01. Next base: position 122,230 of record JBCCUK010000008.1, read on the forward strand.
TGTCCTATATCCGCCGGCAGCACTTTCACCGCCGCAGGAAGCCCGTTGCGAAGTGAAGTTCAATCTCTCGACCCAAGGCGAACCGAGTAATATTCTCGCCGCCTGCTCAAGCCCACTTTTTACCGAGGAGGTCAAACGGATCATTAGCGGGGCGACCTTCGAGCCGCTGCGGGTGAATGGCAGCTTGGCAAAGGGCGTGAATGTCGTCTTTCCCTACAGTTTTTGTTTATCGAACGAGTTTTTCGGGAGTTGATCATGCTTGCACCAGCCGTCGATATGACGGGGTATTCGCCCCATCTGCAGAAATGGATGGATTACATGATCCGCCATGACGCGTCGGATCTTCCGGGGCTGCTGCATGATGATGTGGTTTTCACAAGTCCTGTCGTTTTTACGCCGCAACGCGGCAAGGCGATCACGCTTGCCTATCTCGGCGCGGCGGGTGCGACCCTTGGCGGCGACACATTCAGATATGTCCGTATCTTCGATTGCCACGACCGGGCCGTGCTCGAGTTTGAGTGCGAGATGGATGGAAAATATGTCAATGGCATCGACATGATCGAGTGGGACGAGGACGGGCTGATTGTCGATTTCAAGGTCCTCGTACGGCCGCTGCAGGCGGTGCAAACGGTTCACGCCGCGATGGGGGCGATGCTGGAAAAAATGATGGGCTGACCTGCTACCGGGTGGGGAATCGTCTTTAAATCCCGCAAAGATCAATATATCTGAGGCGGTATGACGACCTATCTTGATTTCGAAAAGCCGGTGGCCGAGCTTGAAGCGAAGATCCAGGAGCTGGAGACGCTGTCGGCCTCTGAGGGTGCGCCTTCCATCTCCGAAGAGTTGGAAAAGCTGCGGGCAAAATCTGCCAAACAGCTTCAGGATCTTTATGCCGACCTCTCGGCCTGGCGCAAAACGCAGGTCGCGCGTCATCCGGAGCGCCCGCATCTCTCCGACTATGTCGACGGGCTGTTCGAGGATTATCAGGAGCTCGCCGGTGACCGGGTCTACGGCAATGATGAAGCTGTGCTGGGCGGGCTCGCCAAATTCAATGGCCGGTCCGTGGTCATTCTCGGTCACGAAAAGGGCCGCAATACCGAAAGCCGGCTGAAGCATAATTTCGGAATGGCCCATCCGGAAGGCTACCGCAAAGCCGTCAGACTTATGGATCTTGCAGAGAGGTTTGGTTTACCGGTGCTGACATTCCCGGACACTGCTGGTGCGTATCCCGGTAAGGCGGGGGAAGAGCGGGGTCAGGCTGAAGCGATTGCCCGAGGGACCGAGCGATGTCTCACTCTGCGTGTACCAATCATAACTCTGATTATTGGTGAAGGCATGTCCGGCGGGGCAATTGCCATTGCTGCGGCGAACAAAGTCGCCATGATGGAACATGCCATCTATTCGGTGATTTCACCGGAGGGATGCGCCTCTATTCTCTATCGCGATGCGGCGCGGGCGAAAGACGCCGCAGAGGCCATGAAGATCACCAGCAATCATCTGAAGCGTCTGCACGTGGTCGATGAGGTGGTGAAAGAGCCGATCGGCGGTGCGCACCGCGACCCGCAAAAAGCGATCAAGCAGGCCGGAAGGGCAATCGAGAAACTGTTGAAGCCGCTCCTGAAACTGTCGGCTGAAGAGCTTATCCGCCAGCGCCGCGAGCGGTTTTATGCGATTGGCCGCGAAGGCTTCGGATAGGCCCTGATGACGGCTGAGGTGACAATCGAAGTCCGACCGCTGGCGCATTTCGAGGGGCTCGATCTTCCGGCCTATGAGACGAGCGGTTCAGCCGGCATGGATCTGCGGGCAGCTGTCCCAGTTGATAAGTCAATAGATCTCTTGCCAGGGGAACGCGCGCTCGTTCCAACAGGTCTGTCCATGGCGATCCCAGAAGGCTTCGAAGTTCAGATCCGCCCGCGGTCGGGCCTTGCTGCAAAGCATGGTCTCACCTGTCTCAACACGCCCGGCACCATCGACAGCGACTATCGCGGCGAGGTGAAAGTGATCCTGATCAATCTCGGTACCGAGCCGTTCCGCATCGAACGGGGAGAGCGCATTGCTCAGATGGTGGTTGCGCCGGTCACCCGCGGGGGGTGGCGGACGGTTCAAGAGCTGTCAGACACCCAAAGAGGTAGCGGCGGCTTCGGCTCCACAGGAACATAATTTTGCCCCGAAACCTTGCGCTTTTCGCCTCGACTGCCTACTTATCGAATATCGATATTTGCAAGGAAGGGATCGGTTATGGGTGTGTTCGAAATGGTGGCGATCATCGTGGTGATTGGCTGCCTGACGTCGAGTTTTGATAGTTGGGTCAAGCATCGAAACAAAGTCGTAAAAAACCAGGCCCAGGATGCCGAGATCCATCGTATGCAGATGGATATAGACCGTCTGACCGAAAGAGTTCGGGTGCTTGAGCGGCTTGCGACGGATGAAGAGTCCCGGTTGCGCGAAGAATTCAAACGTATGGCCTGATTTGCGACCTTGCAGCTTGTAAATCAGAACACTCGTTCATACATATTGATTATCAATAAAATTATGGAAGGAAGCTGAGCGATGAATCTCTGGATCATACTCGCCATTGTGGCTGTGATCTGTCTCTTGAACCGCGGACCACGGGAGGAAAGACGGTCTCCGCGTCATCGCCGGCGCAGAAATAGCAAATATGAAAGCCATTATGATACCGATGAGCGTTTTGACAGGCTGAACGCCCGGATCACCACATTGGAAGAAATTCTCCTCGACCGTGAGCGCCGTTTGCGCGATCAGTTTCGCGGTCTTTGATACGGAATATCGACTGGTGCCAATAAGTGTGCGGTAACCCACACCCGTTAATCCCGATTTGCCTTTGCGGTATTCGCCGTAATCCCTTCACAAACGCTGACAAATGCTCTTCTTTGTTTTGACAAAGAAAAGGCGAGGAAGGCCTGCGTTATGAGTGAAGACAAACTGTATCAAGTTCCCGAGATATTTTCAGTTTCTTCGAATTTGTCTTCGGATGGGTATTCGGAGCTTTATGCGGCATCGGTGTCTGATCCGGAGGGGTTCTGGCGGCGCGCGGGTGCGCGGCTGGACTGGATCACGCCCTATACGAAGG
>JBCCUK010000009.1:0-121870 GCA_039196965.1 Pseudomonadota bacterium
ATTTCTGCTCAAAAAAGGCGTTGAGCCTCGCTGTTTCGTCGGCGACCGAGGCTGTTTGGGCCTCGCTCTCAGTACTCGTTGACGTCCGTAGATCCGGGAGCGTATCGCAGCCTGCGACCATGATGATTGAGGCGAGCGCTGTCATTAGGGGCTTCATTCAAACGTATCCTTGCGCGAAACATGAAAATTACGAAAGTCTTAACGGCTTTTTTGGTTTCGTTAACTATCTTCGCAATAGAAGTACATAAGCTCAAATTGTTGAGTCGCGGATCGGCTAAAATCAGCCAAAAACAGTCCGTTATTTGTATATGTAGAGTACCCGAATCGTACGCAGTAAGGGGCTCGTGGAGATCGTTCGCCTATGGAACCGTTGGAATTAACCCAAACTGCCAAGCCGCATGCCGACACGGTAGAGCCAGAGGAGGCCATCGATCCCGGCGCGAGCGACAATCATGTCGACTATATGCAGTTGGCCTTTTGGGGACTGATGCTGGTCGCTGTGGCAGCTGCTTGCGTTGCGGTTGCTTGGCCATCTGCGGGCGGAGCGACGTGGCCCGTGACCATGATCGCTATGGGGGCTTTCGGGCTTGTTGCGATATTGTGGCTGTTGCGCGGGGCGGGCCGTAGCCTTGGACTTTTCCCTGAAAAAGGCCTCGCAGAGGCCACAATCTCCGTCAGTCCGCCGAAATTCGCTTGGATTAATGCGCTCGACGAAGCCGTTTTGATTACAGAGCGCGGCGGTGCTGTTGTCGCGTCCAATGATACCTACCGCGATCTGGCGGCGCTGACCGTTTCCGGCTTGGGCGATGCGAACCGCGCGCCGACCGTCGACAGGCTCTTTGGGGCAAGCCCCGGCCTTGCAGCTCCCATTTTCCGGCTCTCGAAGTCTGCAAAGGCGGGGGAAAAACGCCGCGAAGTGCTCCCAGCGATCACGCTCGGCAGCGAAGGTTTGCCGGCGCAGTTCGAAATTGGCGTATCGCCATTGCCGCGGGATCGGGTGATGTGGCGTCTGCGTCGCATTGCCGGTACAGTCGAAGCAACCGGCGCGGCGGATATGAAGGCGCTCTATGTCGAAGACGCCCCCATGGGCTTTTTCGCGTCCAGGCCCGACGGTACGATTACCTATGCCAATGGCTGGCTTCGCGAAATGATCGGATTACCGGAGTCGGCGACGAATGTGCGCATTGATGACATCATGCGCCCCGAATTCGTGAAGCTGCTCCGCCGAGAAAAGAAGTCCGGCGCGCCGGGGCGGGCAGATATTCGCATCCGCGCGCGTGACGGTGTTGAAATGCCAGTTCAGACGCTAACGACATGGTCTGGGCGGGGCGCTGATGCTGCCGGGCGCACCATCGTTATCTCCAATGCGAAAGGACTTCTGGGCAGCGATGACCGGCTGACTGCGATGTCCGCAAGCCGTCCGCCAAGACCGGATGGCGATCCCATGTTCGATGACGCGCCCTTTGGCGTTGTCCGGCTGGAGGGAGCTTCTTTGGAAGCTGCTATTATTCTCGATGCCAATAGGTCGCTTATGGCGCTGACGGATGCTCGAGCAGCACCGGGATCAAAATTCTCAGACCTTTTCGTTGCCAATGAAGGACAACAAAAACTGGAAGAATTGCTTCTGGATTCGCTGAACAAGCCGGTCGAGCTGACACTGGCTGGCGATGAGCCGAAAACAGTCAATGTGGTTGTCGCGCTGGACAATGAGTGCATGCCCTCAGTGGCTTACGTCATCGACCGGACTGAGCAAAAGCAGCTGGAACTGAGCCTTGCACAGGGGCAAAAAATGCAGGCCATCGGCAAACTCGCTGGCGGTGTGGCCCACGACTTCAACAATGTCCTGTCTGGCATTATTCTTACCAGTGAAAAGCTGACCATTCGGCATCCTGTGGGCGATCCGAGCTATTCTGATCTCAAGATCATTCAGGATTTGTCTCATAGAGCTGCAGAGCTTGTAAAAATGTTGCTGGCTTATGCGCGTAAGCAGACGTTCAAGCGCGAAATGCTGAATATCACAGACACGCTTTCGGAGTTTTACATTCTTCTCCGCCAATTGGTCGACGAACGTATTGAACTCGATATTAAGCATGGTCGAGATCTACCTAAAATCCGCGCCGATAAAAATCAGCTGGAAACGGCAATCATAAATCTTGCCACGAACGCCCGCGACGCGATGTTGAGCGATAATGGCGGCGGTGGAAAACTCACCATTCGCACAAGCTCGGTGGACGCCAGCCATGCCCACAAGAATGGCTTCGATTTTGTCGATCCCGGGCAGTATTTGCTGATCGAGGTTGAAGATACGGGCAAAGGCATTCCAGAAGCTGATCAGGTTGAGATTTTCAAACCTTTCTTTACGACGAAGGATGTTGGTCGTGGTACCGGCCTTGGGCTTGCTACTGTTTATGGCATCGTCAAGCAATCTGGCGGATTCATCTGCCTTAGGAGTGAGGTTGGCGTCGGTACGAGTTTCGACATCTATCTTCCAGCCCTCAGCGCTGCGGAGATTGCCGCACTCGAAGCTGAGTCTACTGCACCTGCCGATGTGAGAAGCAGTCCGAGGCTAATCGATATGGCGGGGCGCGGCCGCATACTCTTTGTGGAAGACGAGGAGAGCCTTCGCGGCATTGCTGCTCAACTCTTGCGGACCCGAGGCTATGAGGTGGAAGAGGCTGCCGATGGGGAGGAGGGGCTAGCTATATTGGAGGCTCAGGCCAACAGTTTCGACCTTGTCATCTCAGATGTTGTAATGCCAGGCATTACTGGACCAGCCCTGATCCAGCAGGCGAGAGACTTGCTGGGCAATGCTCGTGTGATCTTCATTTCCGGATATGCCGAGCGCGACCTGGCTGAGGCGATAGAAGAAGATCGCGAGATTTCCTTCCTGCCGAAGCCGTTTACTGTCAGCCAGTTGGCTGAACGGGTAAAACAGGAACTCGGCGCGCGCCAAAGTGACCACGAAGAGGCAGCTTGATCTCTTACTGAATTTGGAAAGCCGGAAAAACGGGATGCCAAAACCCTGCTGATGTCTTCTATAAAGACCAGGGGAGAGGGAGGGTTTAATGGGCAATGACCTCTCCCCTTGGCCCTAGTGCACACGTCCCCCTGCGCACTCGTCATACGATAGCAGCGTAAGCTTTAATCTATCATACCCCTTTTTAGGGGGGGTAACGAATTTAATCAGGCGACATGTTCGCTGATCAACGTGGCCACACGATCCGGGACCTCCGCCAGTACCCAGTGTCCTGTATCTGGTTCAACATGGATCGGGACATCGCGATCAGTTGCAAACTGACGCGCGATATCAGCGCTGATGAATGGATCGTTTTCTCCGAATATCACCAAACCCTTTTCCGGCAGCTTGTCCAAGTCTGCTGCCCATTCATAGGCAGCCGTTTTGGCAGATCTGTAGAGTGAGAGGATTGATTTCTTCATTAGGGCGTTCCAATGGCTTGCCTCTGTTGCTGCAAGGTCTTTTGGCACACCCGCTTGGATAAGGCCCTTGCGCAGCAGTTTGGGGCTCGAAAGTGCCATCAAAGCTTCGCCGACAATCGGTGTTTGCCATCGCTTGGCGGTTTTGTGCCACACATAACCTGGCTGTATGACCGCATCGATTGCTGTCCAGCTGCGTACAAGGCCCGGTCTTAGACTCGCCGCGCGCAATACGAGAAGCGCACCCCAGTCATGGCCGACAAGATCAACCGGGCCGCCATTTTTTGAAGTGGCATCCTCAATAAAGTCGATGATCCATGCGGCATAGCCGTCTTTTGTTGGCTGAAACCCTGATGGCCAGGGGCTGCCGAAACCAGGTAGATCGGGCGTCAGATAATTGTCTTCGGTGAATTGCGGCGACTGTATCAGCGGCACCCAGAGTGCTGACGTATCCGGTACACCGTGGACAAATATTATCGTCATCGACTGACCTTACGTTGCGAAAAGGCTTCCCTAAATACGAAATTCCAGCCAAATAAGCAGCTGGAATAAGCCAAGGGAGATCTACGGTGAAGACGCGTATAACGGAAATGTTCGGTATTAAGCACCCCATTATTCAGGGCGGTATGCACTATGTGGGATTTGCCGAGATGGCTGCGGCTGTATCGAATGCCGGTGGTCTCGGCATCATCACTGGACTGACCCAGAAGACACCTGAAGATCTCGCCAACGAGATTGCGCGCTGTAAGGACATGACGGACAAGCCTATTGGTGTGAACCTCACCTTTCTGCCAGTGATCAATGCGCCCGATTATCCAGGCTACGTTAAAGCGATCATCGAAGGCGGCATCAAAGTCGTTGAAACAGCGGGTCGGAACCCCCAACAGGTTCTACCGCATCTGAAGGATGCCGGGATCAAGGTCATTCACAAATGTACCTCTGTCCGTCACTCACTGAAGGCTCAGGATATTGGCTGTGATGCCGTGTCTGTGGACGGCTTTGAGTGTGGGGGCCATCCGGGTGAGGATGATGTTCCCAACATGATCCTCCTGCCAAGGGCAGCAGATGAACTGGATATTCCGTTCGTTTCTTCCGGCGGGCAGGCCGATGGCCGCTCTCTCGTTGCGTCGCTCGCCATGGGTGCGGACGGCATGAACATGGGCACGCGCTTTATCGCAACGAAGGAAGCGCCCGTCCACGAAAACGTCAAACAGGCAATCGTGGCGGCATCAGAACTAGACACTCGTCTTGTCATGCGCCCATTGCGCAATACCGAGCGCGTTCTGAAAAACGATGCTGTTGACCGTCTTCTAGAGAAGGAAAAAGCTCTGGGGGCAGATCTCAAGTTTGAAGACATTATAGAAGAGGTTGCAGGCGTTTATCCCCGCATCATGACAGAAGGCGAGATGGACGCGGGGGCATGGTCGTGCGGCATGGTCGCCGGTTTGATCCACGACATACCGACCTGTCAGGAGTTGATCGATCGAATTATGTCCGAAGCGGAAGGCATCATTCGCCAACGTCTTGAAGGGTTCGTGTCCGGCGGTCTGGTGGCTGCCTGATACGGCACTTGCCATGGCGGTTTATATCATCGCGCAGATCACGATTGAGGATCGTAAGACATATAACAAATACGATGATGGCTTCTTCGCTGTTTGGCAGAAGTATGAGGGAGAGGTGCTCAGCGTTGATGAGGTGCCGACGGTCCTCGAAGGGGATTGGACCGCCACGCGCTCTGTTCTGTTGAAGTTTCCATCTCGGGAAGCTGCCATGGCCTGGGCAACGTCGCCGGAATACCAAGAGATTGCAAAGCATCGACTTGCTGGCGGCGTTACCCATTCAATTATGGTTGAAGGGTTTGATGGAGCGATCGTTGGTAAGCCGGATCTGGACACATGAGTTCCATGACGAAGCCTGCAATTGAATTCTACTTCGATTGTTCCAGCCCCTGGACTTATCTCGCATTTCATAGTGTCCAGCCTCTTGCGAAGAGGCTGGGTGCCGAGATTATTTGGAAACCCATCCTGGTGGGCGGCGTTTTCAATGCTGTGAATCCCTCAGTTTATGAAGCGAGAAAGACACCGGTGAAGGCCAAAGCACGCTATCATGCAAAGGATTTGCAGGACTGGGCAAAGTTGACCGGTCTCAGCATCAAGATGCCACCATCGGTGTTTCCTGTGAACAGCGTGAAAGTGATGAGGGCCTGTATCGTTCTTGATAAGGATGGTCGGCTTACCGATTTCGCAGAAGCGGCGTTCGAGACTTACTGGGGTCAGGACAAAGATATCTCTACAGAGACAGTCATTCGTGAACTGTGTCAGCGCACGGATGTTGATCCAGAGTATTTGCTGGAGGCGATACAAGCCCAGCCTGTAAAGGATCAGCTGCGCTTGAATACAGAAGAGCTGATATCCCGCGGTGGATTCGGCTCCCCAACTATGTTCGTTGGTGACGACATGTTCTTCGGTAATGATCGGCTGCCACTTGTAGAAGTCGCGCTGCAGCAACTCAGAGCAGCCTGAAAAACGGGGCTTTCAATCGCCATCCAGACGAACCCGTCCTCGCTGTGTTTTCGTGTGACTGCGCCGCTTTTTTGCGTCGAGGCGTTTCTGGGTGATGGCGCGGCCCGGCCGGGTCGCGATGCGCGGCTTTGGCGGATGAAGCGCTCGCTCGATCATCTCAGCCAGCCTTCTCCGCGCAGCTTCCCGGTTAAGTGACTGGCTTCTATGGGATTTTGCTTGGAGTACGATATCGCCTTCAGACGTCAAACGAGCGGCCCATAGACGCCTGAATCTCTCTTTTACTGGTCGGGGCAGGCTCGAATTGTCCAGATTCCACCGTAACTGTACTGCTGTGGAGACTTTATTCACATTCTGGCCACCCGGGCCTGATGCCCTAATGAACCGTTCAGAAAGTTCCCAGGGCTGTATGACTATTTCCGGAGATATAGTTATTGCTCTGTTTTCATTTGACTTATTCATGGAATAAACCGTTCAGTTAGAATTCAGGCAGGCCGACCTATATTTACTCTAAGGGTGACGACAAGATCACTGGTGCGCGATTCATTGTGCACCGCCCTACAGAAAGGAGAAGGCCATGGCCATTCTCAAACATGTACTACGATTGTCTGCAGCGCTGCCTCTTCTTGCATATGGTTATGCCTTGCCTGCAGCGGCGCAGAAACTTCAGAATCCGGGCAAGAACTTTGTTGATGAACGGAGCTTCAATGATCGGGGTGGACGAGGAAATCGTGGCTCCCGTGGAAATCGCGGCAATCGGGGAGGAGGGCAGGTTCGCAACTTGCGGGCCGATGAGCGCATTTTGCAGGGTGGCGGGCAATTCACTCAGGTGCACCATCGTGGACGCCGCGGGAATTTTCGCGGTGGGCGGCGCGGCAACTTCCGTGGAGGACGCGGCTTTAACCGAGGTTTTGATCGCGGCTTCAATCGAGGTTTCAGACGTGGCCGCAGGCAGGGCTTTAACCGTGGTTTCAATCGGGGTTTGAACCGAGGCTTCAATCGAGGCTTCCGCCCCGGTTTCAGACGTGGCTTTAATCGTGGCTTCTACCCGGGCTTCCGCTCAAACGGATTTTTCGTGAACAGGTTCTACGGGTTCCGTCCTTATCAAGGTTTCAATGGATATTACGGCCAGAGGTTTAGCCCTATTGTTGGTTTCAATTACGCGCCAGCCTATGCGATTGGCGGTTTTTACACCATCGGCGCGAACACTATCATCATCAACGACTTTGGAGGCTATGGCCTTTACGCACCACCGGCTGGCTATCATTGGGTTTGTGACAAGGGGGCGAATGATGCGATCCTCGCATCGGTCGCCACCGGAGCCATTATCGGACTAGCTGTTGGGGTTCTTGCGGATAATGGAGCCTATTAGGTAGGACCAGCATCTGTTTTAGTAGAGTGTGGTAGAGTTGGAGAGCGCGGCGATTGCCGCGCTCCTTTCATTTTTCAGAGATTTTAGCTTTCCTTCAAGCTTCTGACGCCTACTATGATCTTATCGCACGCGAGTCGCGCGATGTGTTTGAAGCAACTGAAAGGAGGTGATCCAATGTCGAGTGAGAAACCAGGTGAGGCCATTGGGTCCGTATTCGAAGGTTTTCATGTGGAGCAGCCTCTGCTGAGCACCTGATGAGATACGAAGGGTTCTGAGATGAACCTGGGATTCACTGAGCTTTACCAAGCTCACGGAGGCCGCCCGAAGAGGGCGGCCTTTTTGATTCCATGTTGAAGTCTCATCGCTGCGCGCGTTTCCGTGAACCTGATTGAATTGAAGCGTGACCGGTGCGGATCCATGTCCTCTTCAGCAAAGAGGACGTTGTTATGAAACTTATCCATCTTCTCAGCATCACAGCTGTTTCGACAATGGCGATCCCAGCTGCTCAGGCGGATGACGCTGATTGGTACTCGACCAATGCCGGCGTTTCCGTCTCTCAGGTTGATACCTATCTCGCAGATCAAGTTCCAAACACTGAAGACGCTTTGCAGGTGCTCCGCCCAACCGCGCAGGACTGGTCAGCGATTGGAAAAACGATAGGCAATAATCCTCTTAGTTCTGACGAGAGCAAAGCGAAGAACTACTTTGACGGTTATACTCCAAATGCGTTTAAAGGTGCTGACGCGAAGCTCGGCACACCGCGCCATTTCTTCAAAATTAATGAGTATGCTTCAATCGCCCCGATTTACGACGAGACCGCTCGCCATGGTGCGGTAGAAGGCGGAAACCTCTTCGCGAAAGCCGAGATTGATTGGCGCGAGATTTTCTAGGTCTCTTCGACCCGCCAGGGTGGATATCGACGGGCCTTGCCCGCATGGTAGATGCAAAGCCTGTGGCCATCGGGATCGCGGAACCACGCCTCGGTCCATAGCCAGGATTCATCCGTTACCGGTGTATCAAAGATGACGCCATCCGACTTTAGTGCGTCGACGGTTGTGCCGACATTATCCACTTCGAAATACAGGCCGGTCTCTCCGGGTGTGACCTCCTCTTTCTCGGAGAGCGAGAACGTCGTGCCGCCATCTGCACATTCAAACCGCGCATAAAGACTGTCTGGCGAATGGACTATGAGCCTGAGGCCCAGGATCTGATAAAAGCCAACAGAGCGCTCAAGATCTGTCACTTTTATTGTGATCTGGTTCAGGCGCATGTCTGTCGATTTACGCCATGCCACGTCAGCCTATACGGGTTCAGCGGCGTCGTCGTCCGCTTTCGTTTTAGACTTCCGGGCTTTCTCTTCGATGTACTCGAAGGCGAGCTTGCTGCTATCGTCCGGATCGATATCAATCTTGACCGCGCCGCCTTTGGCAAGCTTGCCGAACAGCAACTCTTCCGCCATCGGTTTTTTGACGTGCTCCTGAATGGTTCTCGATAGAGGCCGTGCGCCGAACTCGGAATCAAAGCCTCGGCTAGCTAGCCAGTTCCGGGCAGCATCGCTCATATCGATGGTGACATTGCGATCTGCCAGTTGTGCTTCGAGCTGGAGAACGAACTTCTCGACCACACGCTCGATGATCTTCGGTGTCAGCCCACCGAACTGGATGACGCTGTCGAGACGATTGCGGAATTCCGGTGTGAACAGGCGTTTGAGAGCCTCTTCGGTCTCGTCGTCTCGTTTGCCCCGGCCAAAGCCGATGGAGTTCTTCGCAGCGTCGGAAGCGCCAGCATTGGTGGTCATGATCAGGATCACATTCCTGAAGTCTACCTTGCGGCCATTGGAATCCGTCAGCGTGCCGTTGTCCATGACTTGCAGGAGGATGTTGAAGAGCTCTGGGTGAGCCTTCTCGATCTCATCAAGGAGTAGAACACAATGGGGGTGCTGATCCACGCCGTCAGTGAGCAGACCGCCCTGATCGAAACCGACATATCCCGGAGGCGCACCGATCAGCCTCGAAACGGTGTGGCGCTCCATATATTCAGACATATCGAAGCGCAGCAACTCGACACCCAGAATAGAGGCCAACTGTCTTGCGACTTCCGTCTTGCCGACGCCGGTGGGTCCGGAGAACAGATAAGAACCAATCGGCTTGTTTGGCTCACGCAGGCCAGCGCGAGCCATTTTGATGGCCGCCGAAAGGGCCGTAATGGCAGGGTCCTGACCGAACACAACACGCTTCAGATCCTTCTCAAGCGACGCGAGCTGTTTCGCATCGTCCTTCGTGACCTGTTTGGGCGGTATCCGCGCAATCTTTGCCACGATGGCCTCAATATCGGTCACGCCAATGGATTTGCGTCTTTTCTTTTCTGGCTTCAGCCACTGGGTTGCGCCAGCTTCGTCGATCACATCGATCGCTTTGTCCGGAAGCTTCCTGTCTGTGATATAGCGCTCTGAAAGCTCAACTGCCGACTTGATCGCCTCATTGGTATATTTGAGGGCGTGGAACTCTTCGAACTTCGGTTTCAAGCCAAGCAAGATCTTTATCGTGTCCGGCACAGAAGGCTCGACGACATCGATCTTACGGAACCGGCGGGAGAGGGCGCGGTCTTTTTCGAAGTGCTGCTTGTACTCCTTGAACGTGGTCGACCCCATGCAGCGAAGACCACCGTTCTGAAGGGCGGGCTTCAGCAGATTGGATGCGTCCATCGCACCGCCGGATGTGGCACCAGCACCGATAACGGTATGAATTTCGTCAATGAAGAGAATAGCTTTTTCTAGTTCTTCAAGTTCCTTCATGACCGACTTCAGGCGTTCTTCGAAATCGCCGCGATAGCGGGTTCCCGCCAGAAGGGCACCCATATCAAGCGACCAGATTACTGCATCATTCAAAATGTCGGGCGCTTCGCCGTCTACGATCTTCTTCGCAAGTCCTTCTGCAATCGCCGTCTTTCCGACGCCTGGATCACCTACGAGGATCGGATTGTTCTTATTACGCCGGCAGAGCACTTCGATGCACCGCTCAATTTCCGCATCGCGACCGATAAGGGGATCGACTTTTCCGGCGGCTGCTTTCTCATTCAGGTTCACGCAATAAGCTGTGAGCGCTTCCGGTCCGGACTGGTTGGTCTGCTCGCCTTCCTCCTGCGCACCGCGCACGGGCTGCGACTTCGACATGCCGGGCTTTTTGGCGACGCCATGGGATATGTAGCTGACGGCATCGTAGCGCGTCATATCCTGCTCTTGCAGGAAGTAAGCAGCATGGCTTTCCCGCTCTGAGAAGATCGAAATCAGTACATTCGCGCCAGTGACCTCGTCGCGGCCTGAAATGTCGACATGCTGGATGGCCCGTTGCACGACCCGCTGGAAACCAGCGGTAGGCTGAACACGGCCATTGAAATCCTCAACCACAAGGCCAGACAATTCTTCGTTCATATAACGGGTTAGGTCCAGGCGCAGCTTCTGGAGGTCCACCTTGCAGGCATCCATAACTTCCGCAGCATCCTCATCATCAATGAGGGCGAAGAGCAGATGCTCCAGCGTGGCATATTCCTGCTTGAGTTCAGCGGCGAGCCCAAGCGCGGACTCGATGGCTGTCTCCAGACTCGGTGTCAGTGACGGCATATCAGTCCTCTCTTTCCAGATCGCACCGCAAAGGGTGCTCGTTTCTGCGCGCAAGGTCACGCACCTGCGCTACTTTGGTCTCGGCGACTTCATAAGTATAGATACCACACACACCGAGACCGTGATTGTGTACATGAAGCATGATGCGATAAGCATCCTCGTGATTCTTGTTGAAAATACGCTCGAGAATGAAAACTACGAACTCCATCGGCGTATAGTCGTCATTCATTATGACGACGCGGTAGAGCGACGGCTTCTTAGTTTTTATCCGGGTCTTTGTGGCAAGGCCAACGCCGTCATCGTCCCCTTGACCCGGATCTTGCGGGCCGGTGGGTTCATCGGACATCCTCGGCGTTTCGCTCTCGATTTTCCAGTCCACTACCATGATCTCACACATAGGTTCTTTTGTCCGCCAGAGAAGCCTGACGGTGACTCATATTCGTTTCAAGTGGCAACCTGCACACCCTTTAATCCTTCAAGCAGCTGACTGACGCGTTTTTTGTTCGCCCCCATGTCAGAGTAGCCGACCCTCGACCGGGAATAGATCGCCAATTTCGATGAGTTTTTTCCTTCGGCCGACGCGTCAGCCATAATAAGGACATCCACATCATCTTTGTAGCGCATGATGGGAGACACAGCGACGAACGCGATTGTGCGTTTCTCCTCATCACTCTCTTCAAGATTCCAGTCCTTGCGTTGCTCAACGAGCGCGAGCACCATCTTGAAGAGATGGTCAGGAGCTACGGGCATTGATTTGGATCTTTGGTCTGGTTTTGATGCTTCGCAAAGTCCCTCTGGCGCTACCAAATATGTATTCGGTGAACTTGGCCGTTTCAGCGTTTTGAAATCCACAAAATCCATCATCTCACAATCCATGCTAGACGGATTTGTTTGGATTCACCAGTTTGAAACGAACCTGTAAAACGAGAAAAGCCGGCGCTTGGCCGGCTTTTCGTGAAATTCGAATAGGACGTGTAGTTAGTCGGTGCCGCCCTACGCCTTCATTTGAAATTTCTCAACAACGTTAGTTGCTTGCGCATTCAGAGGCTCAACTGCTTCGCGCATAGTCGTAACGAAGAGGTTCGCCATCTCGTTCATCTGGCCCATGTACGACTGAAAAGCTTCTTTGGCGAATTTAGCCTGGGCTTCAGCTGCATCTTCCATTGACGTAATTCCCGACAAAGCACGGGTTGCTTCGACATTACGTTCGATGGTGTCCTTCATGAACTCCATATTTTTGGAGCTCATGGTTTCGAGGCCCTTGCCAGCAGCTTTTGCGCTCTCGGCCATGGCTTGGAAGCCAGATCTGTTCATCTCGGTCATATCGCTGCCGAAAGACATCATCTGATCGAACGACTTTTTCATGGAATCAGTGGGCATTTGTGTCAGCGCCTCAAACTCCTTGGTTGTTGCTTTTGACTTACCGTTTGCTTTGGCCATCGGGGGAACTCCAAATCATTTGACTTGCCCTTACGATAAGATATTTCCTTCGCAATTGCAAGAAAAATGTTGCACTGCACAAAAATGGATATCACGAAGGCGTGTCGGCGTTAACTGAACATCAATGCTGTTAACTGTAAGTACAAACCCTAGGTGGTTAACTATAGTTGTTTGGAGAGAGCGCATGCCGCTTCTGGCGCGTCTGTCAAAAGTTTTACTGGTTGCTCTCTTGTGGCTGGCAATTTCCAATCACATGGCAAGGGCTGAAGAGCGCTACGCGTCCATCGTTATGGATGCTGAAACAGAAGAAGTGCTACACGCTCGCTTCGCTGGTGATTCCCGGTTTCCCGCATCGCTCACCAAGGTGATGACGCTTTATATGCTTTTCGATGCGATCAAGGCCGGAGCTGTGGACCTTGATGAGTCTCTCATGGTGTCCAGATTTGCCGACCGTCAGCCTGCATCTGATCTCGGAGTGCTCGCCGGAACGTCCATCTCGGTCGAGGATGCAATCGCCGCTCTCGTCACAAAATCTGCCAATGATGTCGCCGTCGTTGTCGCTGAGCGCCTCGGGGGAACTGAGGATCGCTTCGCTGCGCTTATGACCGTCAAGGCTCACCAGCTTGGGCTGAGCTCCACAAGTTTCTATAATGCTTCCGGGCTTCCGGATGATCGCCAGGTCACGACAGCGCGTGATATGGCGCAGCTCGCCATGGCGCTGCTTGAGAATCATGGCGACTATTATCACTATTTCTCGAACAACCGATTCACCTGGAAGCGCACGACTTACAAGAACCACAACCGCCTGCTGGAAACCGTGCCGGGCGTGGACGGTATTAAGACCGGGTATACCCGGGCTTCAGGGTTCAACTTGATGACGTCCGCCGAACGTAATGGCCGGCGGATTGTCGTTGTTATGCTTGGCGGAAACTCCGCGAAGTCGCGCAACACCCACGTTACCCAACTTGTTGAGGCTGCCTATACGGCGCTTAACAAGGCTCCCCGCATTCAGGTGGCAGGCTCACCGGAGCTGGAAACCCAGGTTGCTTTTAACGACATTGAAGACCAGCCTCTGACGATTTCTGGCCTTTCCGGACCGCAGGCCCAGGGCGATGCTGATACCGCCGAGGGATCGGCAGAGGGCCTGTTGCTCGACTAGCTTTCTTGCTGGCTAGTTTTCCAAATCAAATGTCAGCCCGGCATTGGCGACAAGGCGTGCGATGAGTTTGTCGCCCATGGCCGACGCGGGTGTCCAGACACCGCCGTCGACATCACTACAATCTTTGGCAATGCAGAGTGCAGCCTCGGCGAGCATTTTAGATGTTGATCCGTAGCCGGGATCACGGTCGCCGGTGACACCGAGCCGAATGTCTTTTCCGTCACCATTCTCGCCAATGAAGAGAATGTCGTAGTCTCCTGCTTCACGCTCCTCTTTTGAAGGACCGTCGCCTGGTTTCAGATCGGTCGTTCCGATGGCGGCATTCATTTCCCCTAGCGATTCAGCGGCGGCTTTGCCGGCCTCGCCCGGACCCGTGACCATCATCTCATCGTAGACAAAATTCTCGCCATAGGCTCCATCCAGAAGAGCATTGGAGCGATGGACATTCTTTGTGTTGATAGCGGCCATGACAAAGGGGCCGACCCACATATCAAGTGCTGGATCGAGTTCCGCTTCCATGCCGGGAGGCTGCTCCGGCCCCCGGAACGATCCGGCTAGAACAAAGGGATCGAACATTTTCTGCACAAGCGTTGGGTCTTCTTGAACAGCCACCATTGTCGCTTTGAAGCTTGCAGCCGTGCCGCCTGAAAACGAACCGTTCATGCTGCGCACGCGGCCTTTGACCCGAGGTGCGGCGCTTCCGAAGCGGGCTTTCGCCTCATTCTGTAGTTTGAAGACGCCGAGATCGCTGGGAATGGAATCAAACCCGCAGGAATGAACAATGCGGGCACCGGTTTCCTTTGCGCGTGCGCTGTGGGCATCGATCATGTTCCGCATCCAAAGCGGTTCACCGCAAAGGTCGACATAGTCTGTGCCGGTCTCGACGCAGGTGGCCACGACTTCTGAACCGTAAAGCTGGTAGGGTCCGACAGTGGAGATGATCACGCCCGCACGGTTTGCCATTTCCTTCAGGCTTGCTGGATCATCAGAGTTCGCAACGACAATCGGTGTGTCGGCGGGAAGCCCGACTTCATCTCTCACAGCAGCAAGCTTCTCCGCGCTACGCCCGGCGATCGCCCATTTTACATCCGATCCATTGCCGTATTGCTTTTGCAGGTACTCGGCGACAAGACGGCCCGTATATCCGCTTGCGCCATAAACAATCGTGTCGAATTCTCTGCCTTCTGCCATCCTGGCCCCCTGTTCAATTTAATCTGCGTGCAGAATGGCCCAGTCAGGTGGGCCGGGTAAAGCTGCTTTTTTCTTTTCTGGTTGAATAAAACTTGCCGAATACCGATTTTTCCGTTGTACCAAGTCACGGAAAACGCGGGATTTAGTCGATTTAGGATTTGGGTTTGAGCAAAGATGTACTGATCGAAACGAGGGCGCGCATTGGGCATATAACGCTCAACCGCCCTGATGCTTTACACGCACTAAACACCGGTATGTGCCGGGATATGCTATCTGCGCTCAAAGGCTGGTCGAGCGACACAGATATTGAACTCGTGCTCATAGACCACGCCGAGGGGAGCAGGGGGTTTTGTGCCGGCGGCGATATTCGCATGCTTGCCCGCAGTGGAGCTGCCGATGGCGCAGAGGCGCGGGCTTTTTTCGCTGACGAATACCGGCTCAACACCGCCATCCATAATTTCCCGAAGCCGTTTGTGGCTTTGATGGACGGTGTTACCATGGGCGGCGGCGTTGGCCTCTCGGTTCACGGGTCCCATCGCATTGCCACTGAACGAACGCTCTTTGCCATGCCGGAGACCGGAATTGGATTATTTCCCGATGTCGGCGGTGGTTGGTTCCTGCCGCGGCTCGAGGGTGAACTTGGCACCTGGCTTGCCTTAACTGGTGCGCGACTTAAGGGAACCGATGTGGTCGCCGCTGGGGTTGCCTCGCATTTTGTGCCGTCCGGGTCGGTGGCAGACCTTCGTTCCGATCTGATAAATGCATCATCACCATCTGAAGAACTGGATGGCATTCTCGCCAAATATGTCGAACCTGTGGATGTGGGCTCCTTCGCCCAGCATGCGGACACTATAAATAGCTGTTTCGCTCATGACCGCGCTGAAGATATTCTTGAAGCGCTTCAAGGCAACGGATCGGAATGGGCACGAGAACAGGCAGGCCTCCTAAAGACGAAATCTCCGCGTACGGTCAAAGTCGCCTTGCGCCAACTTCGCGAAGGTCGGGCATTCGACCTGTTTGAAGACAATATGATCAATGAATACCGAATTGGTTGCCGGCAGGTTGCGAGCACTGATTTTATCGAAGGTGTTAGAGCCGTCATTATCGATAAGGATCACGACCCGAAGTGGGACCCTTCTTCACTGGAGGCGATCTCCGATGAAACGGTTGATGGTGTTTTTGCGCCCCTGCCAGATGGCGAGGAATTAAGCTTCTGATGTCTGGAGATATCGATCTGAAACAAAACCTCGAAACCTGGTGCGAGAGCTATGTTCGTGCGTTTGAGGCTTTCGATGTTCAGGCGATTGGCCAGCATTGGGACTTTCCGGCGGTAATCACTTCCGGAGATCGACAGATTGTTCTGGCCGACGCGGCAACGTTCGACGCTAATACCGAGAAACTTGTTTCTTTCTACAAGCGCCAAGACGTAAAAACTGTCATCCGGTCTATTAAAGATGTTTTGTCGATGGGAGCTCAGACGGCCGCCATGCGGGTTCATGACAAAATGCTGACGCGTGACGGCCAGACGATTGTGGAATGGCGGTCAGCTTATGTTTTGCGCCGATCAAATGCTCGGTGGCGTGCGATCTTCGCCGATGCAAATGGCGAATTAAAGGCTTGGGCTGACCGGGGGACACCGCTCGGCAGTTAAAGACGGTTGAAAATAAGGGTCAGAAAATGGCGAAGATTGCATTCATTGGCGTTGGCAATATGGGCGGCGGCATGGCGCTCAATCTCGTAAGGGCAGGTCATGATGTCCACGCCTATGATCTGAATGCGGAGGCGAAAGCGCGCATCGTGTCCCAAGGGGGGCATGATGCGGCGAGTGTCGAAGATGCCGTAAAAGGCGCGGACGCAGCCATTTCAATGTTGCCGGCCGGAAAACATGTTCGAAGTGTTTATGGAGATTCCGGAGGCGTCTTCGATGCAGCAGAGAAAGACTGTATACTGATCGACTGTTCGACGATTGATGTGACCAGTGCCCGGGATGTATCGGCCCTTGCGGCTGACCGGGGGCTTCAGATGGTAGATGCGCCGGTTTCCGGTGGAACAGCTGCTGCCGATGGCGGGACGCTCACTTTCATGGTCGGTGGAACGGCGGACGGCTTTGCCAAAGCCCAACCGTTTTTGCAGCATATGGGCAAAGCTATCATCCATGCAGGCGATGCAGGGGCCGGCCAGGCCGCCAAGATTTGCAACAATATGCTGCTCGGCATTACAATGATCGGGACCTGCGAAGCTTTTGTGATGGCAGAAAAACTCGGGCTGGACCCCCAAATCTTCTTCGACATTTCATCGAAAGCCTCAGGTCAGAGCTGGTCCATGACAAGCTATTGTCCGGTTCCTGGCCCGGTTCCAACGAGCCCAGCCAATCACGATTATGAGGCCGGATTTTCCACCGCCATGATGCTGAAGGACTTGAAACTGGCGATGGGTGCGGCATCCAGTGCTGACGCGTCAACACCTATGGGAGCGTTGGCTGAAGCCCTTTACAAGGCTTATGATTTGCAAGGTAACAGTATTAAAGACTTTTCCGGTATTATTAACCTTGTTCGCGGCGATTTATGATTAGCGAATAATTAGGAATACTTCTGTATATATTCTCAAACTACAACAAAAGTTGAGTGGTGATGGAAATGTATATAGAAGCGTCGCAGGAAACTGCGGATACAGTCGCGGACTCTTTTCTGAAGTCTTTGTCTTTACTTGAACAAGCTCATCGTCGTCTTCATGACGTTGTAAAAGACGATCTCGAACGGTCCGGTGAGCGGAACCTCACGGGTGTCCAGGCACTATTGATATACGAGATCGGCAAAGAAGAAACACCGGCCTCCGCATTGCGGTCCCGCGGTGCCTTCGCAGGTACTAGCCTGTCTTATAACGTAAAAAAGCTTCAGGAAGGTGGCTACTTGAACCAGGTGCGGTCCAAGGCTGATAAGCGCACAGTCCATCTGTCGCTTACAGAGCGCGGCTTAAAAGTGCGTGACCGCGTATCCAGCCTCTTTGACAAGCAGGCCAATGCGCTTGAGCCAACTGCCAGTGTTCGGCACGATGACCTGAATCACTTCAATAAGACAGTGTCTCGGCTGGAGCGCTTCTGGTCAGATCAAATTCGCTATCGGCTTTGATAGACCGGTAGATTTTATGGGTGAAGGGATGCCGGGGGTAAGGTATCCCTTTTCGCTCACAGAATTGCTATTGTTGGTGAACGGACGATTGGCGCTGTCTTAAGCAACGGTCAAGCAATTCTATCTAGTCACGTACTAGTTTCGGAGAGGGCAAAATTTGAGCGGCTTCATGTGGAGCATTCGACCATGCCTTTGTTTGGAAGGTCAAAATCAAAACTGAACCCGGACCGCATCCAGCGGGCCTTGCGCTCGTCTGAAGAGTCACAGCTCCCGCCTTCGCAAGTTCGAGCCAATAAACGCGGTTTACCCCGAACCGATACCTGGCAGCGCTGCTCTATCGTTGGCGATTTGGGACAGCGCATGGACGGCGTTTTGCTGGATTACTCGCAGTCTGGTGGCCGCGTTCGATTCAGGACCCACCAGTCCTTGCCGAGGACGTGCACGCTGAAAGTGCCCGCGCTCGGGATTAATCATAGGGTGCGGACTGTCTGGCAATCACATGGTGACGCCGGTCTGGCGTTTATCTAGGGGCTACCGCGCGCTATAGATGAGGCGAGCTCATCTCTATTGAAGCGCCAATAACTCACTTCAAAAACTTAGATCGTATCAAGCCAGATCCTTAGCGCGGACCAGAGCTTTTGTCCGCTTTTCCGTTGGCATAAGCAAGGGCAAGAGCTTTGCAGCGACAGTTTCTGGTGTCGGCAACACAGAGGGGTCTTCTCCCGGCATGGCTTCAGCGCGCATTCCGGTTTGCGTACCACCCGGATCGAAGATGTTCACTTTTATTCCCATGGCTTCGACTTCATCCGCCCAACCGATGGCCAGCGCTTCCAGACCCGCTTTAGAGGTCTGATAAGGTCCCCAGAAAGCCCGGGGCGCTCTGGCAACACTTGAACTAACGAAAACAGCCCTAGCATCGTGTCCTTTCATCATCGGGGCTTGCAATGCAGCGATCAGTCGCCAATTCGCGGTGAGATTAATTTCAATCGTCTCGGCAAAGCTCCGTGGGCCAACTGTTTGTAAAGGACCCATTGTGCCGAGAACGGCCGCATTTGCGAGAAATGCGTCGAGGCGACCGAATTGGTCACTTATTCCCTGGCCCAGCCGTAAAATGCCCTCCGCGTCCGAGAGATCTAGAGGCACCATGGTCGCTTCACCGCCTATACGGGAAATCTCTTCACCAAGCTTTTCCAGAGCGAGTTTAGATCGCGCGACAGAGATCACATGATATCCAGCCTCTGCAAGCTGAAGGGCTGCGGCCCGACCGATCCCGCGTGAGGCTCCAGTAACCAGGCAAAGACGTTTTTCAACGGTCACGGCTTGAATAATCGTCTAGTCCAGCAGCAGCGATAATTGCTGCTCTTTGGCGCTGCGGGCTGCATTATGGTCTGCCAGTTCTGTCGGATAGTCTCCGGTGAAACAGTGATCTGCATGGTTGGGCGCGTCAGCATTACGCGGCTGACCTTCGATTGCCCGGTAAAGGCCGTCTACGGATAAAAATTTCAAACTGTCAACATTCAGTTCCGCCTGCATTTCTTCCAGTGAATACTTAGCTGCAAAAAGTTCATCCTTGGACGGCATGTCGATCCCATAAAAGTCAGGATGTTCTATGGGTGGGCTTGCTGATCTAAAATGAATCTCCTTAGCGCCCGCGTTTCTTACCATCTTCACAATTTTCTTCGAAGTCGTCCCGCGTACGATCGAATCGTCGATGAGCACGACGCGCTTGCCTTTCAGTACAGCACGATTGGGTGCGTGCTTTTTTGATACCGATGACTGTCGACCGGTCTGTGTGGGTTGGATGAAAGTCCTGCCTATATAGTGGCTGCGAATGATTCCCTGATGAAACGGAAGGCCGGATGTTTCGGCAAAGCCTATGGCCGCAGGAACTCCACCATCGGGAACAGGGACAACAACATCGGCATCAAGCGAACTTTCCTTCGCCAGAATTTCCCCCATGCGCCTGCGGACTTCGTAGACACTCCTGCCATGGATGATGCTGTCTGGTCTGGAGAAGTAGACATACTCGAAGACGCAGGGCCGTGCCGGGCGGGGCGGGAAAGGAGTTATGCTTTCAATGCCTTCTTCGCTGATGATGACGATCTCGCCATTTTCAATTTCTCTAACGAAATCGGCTCCGATAATGTCGAGGGCACAGGTCTCAGAAGCAAGGACATAAGCTTCACCAAGACGCCCCAGAACGAGTGGCCTGAGCCCGATGGGGTCTCGCGCGCCGATCAGTTTCTTGTTGGTGAGACCGACGAGCGCATAGCCGCCCTCAATCTGTGCCGTTGCGTGAATTAATCGCTCGGTGAATGGCCCGGGCGGACTTTTGGCGATGAGCTGAAGCACGACTTCCGTATCCATGGTTGTCTGGAAGATCGCACCGTCTGACACCAGCCGGTCACGCAGCCCTCGAGCGTTCGTGAGATTGCCATTATGAGCAATCGCGACACCGCCTGTAGCAAGATCTGCGAATATTGGCTGTATATTTCGCGGGGCCGATTGGCCCTGCGTGGAATATCTATTGTGTCCGATCGCGGCATGGCCCGGAAGGCGTTCCGGCAGATCCAGTCCAGTAAATGAGTCGCCGACAAGACCCATATGGCGTTCAGCGTGAAAGCCCTGGCCATTATATGTGACAATACCGCAAGCTTCCTGACCGCGGTGCTGGAGGGCATGAAGGCCAAGCGTTGTCAGGATAGCTGCTTCGGGGTGACCAAAAATTCCGAATACGCCGCATTCCTCGCGGGGTTTGTCGTCGTCATGATCCCAGAACATAGCCATCAACCCCAGTCTTGATTAATTCGTCGCTTCACTCTTCGTCGTCGCGCACGGTATCGAGCGCCCCTGACGATCGATCAAAGAACGCGTCCGACGTATTCCCCCCGCCGAGCGCCTCATCAATATCACCTGCCACAATCGGCGCGCCTGCATTGAGGCTTGCCGCAGCTTGTTCAAACAATGGGTAGCTGGCTGATTCTGATATAAATGGCGGGACGCGCGTATCCGGCACGGCCGTTATCATAAGCCAGGCTAGAAAAACCAATGCTGCGCCGCCCCGCGCTGCTCCGAAGATAAAACCTGCCAGCCTGTCGACGATGCTCACTCCCTCAGTGCCCTGGATCAGCGATGTGACACGGCTGCCAGCAAAGCGGACGATCACATAGACAGCTACAAACGCCACACCCACGATAATCAGGTCTGTCCACCATTCCGCCAGACCTTCCGGTAAAAAGCCCGCGATGTGACCGCGTAGAAGGCCTCGCCCGAAAAAAGCGGCGGCAATAGCTGCGATAAGCGCTGCCATCGTGGCGAGTTCACGCATAAATCCGCGGGACAGTGCCATGAGTGCTGACATCAGAATGACAAGCACTGTGATAAAATCAAATGCGGTGAAAGAAGAGGTCACCGTTTCGATCATGTATCGATGTCCAGCTGCAAAAGATCAATGAGGTCGTTAAGACGCTTCAAGGGAGTGACCGTCAAGCCGTCTACTGCGCTGGGAGAGCCTTCCGGTACATAGGCATGCTGGAATCCGAGCCGGCTTGCTTCCTTTAGCCGCTGTTCGGCCCGCGCCACTGGCCTTATCGCGCCGGAAAGAGCGATTTCCCCGAAGAAGACCGATTTTCGCGGCGGCGGCGTATTCGCCATGGAGGAAAGGAGGGAAGCTGCGGCGGCAAGATCGCCCGCTGGCTCGCTGATCCGATAGCCGCCAGCAACGGAAAGATAAACGTCTCTTCCAGCGAGACTAACACCGCATCGAGATTCCATCACAGCGAGCAACATAGCCAGACGTCCGCCATCCCAACCGATCACCGACCGCCTCGGCGTTCCGTATGACGATACCGCAGCTAAAGCCTGGACCTCAGCGAGCACAGGCCGCGAACCCTCCATGGCTGCAAACACAGCTGCGCCGCCGCCATCCTCATTTTCCGACGACAGGAAAAGTTCGGATGGCTCCGGTGCTGGTGCAAGTCCGTACCGGCTCATCTCAAAGATGCCGATTTCGTCGGTTGGGCCGAACCGGTTTTTGACCGCCCGTAATATCCTGAACTGGTGGCCGCGCTCGCCTTCGAAGTAGAACACTGTGTCTACCATATGCTCGACGACGCGCGGCCCTGCGATTTGTCCTTCTTTCGTGACATGACCAACGATCACCAGCGCAGCGCCGGAAGTCTTTGCCCATCTTGTAAGTTCCTGGGCACAGGCGCGCACTTGTCCAACAGAGCCCGGAGCCGCTTCCAGACTATCGGACCAGAGTGTCTGGATAGAGTCTATGACAACAAAGTCCGGCTTGGCGCTTTTCAGGGCAGACAGGATCTTTCTCAAATCCGTTTCCGTCGCCAGTTGGACGGGGCTCTCCGCCACTTTCAGCCGGCGTGCGCGATCCTGGATCTGGGCGCTTGCCTCTTCGCCAGAGACATAAACAACGTTCAGGCCGTTTCGGGCGAGCCGCGCCGCGACCTGCAGAAGCAGCGTTGATTTGCCTATCCCCGGATCACCGCCGATCAACGTTGCCGAACTTGGAACAAGACCGCCGCCAAAAACCCGGTCGAGCTCTTCGACCCCCATCTGAATACGTTCCGGTGGTTCGTCGGCACCGTTTAAGGCGGTGAACTCGATCCTGCGCGCTTTGGTTTTTCCAGATTTTTCGGCTTTAAGCCCGCCTGGAATGAGTGAACCGGCTTCTTCGACCAACGTGTTCCACTCTCCGCAGCTCGCGCATCGTCCTGCCCATTTCGAGTGCACCTCGCCGCAGGACTGGCATGCAAAAGTTGAGGTCGCGACTTTCACCATGGGATTTCTCTAGCCGGATTCGTTTGAAGGCAGGCTTGAATTCAAACGCCTGAATCGTGTAAGAACATATAAGGAACATGCCGGGTGCCGTCAATCGATCCAAGGATTTGTCGAGGTGCCTCTTTCTGTTGTCGCGTGTCTTGCACAGGCTGGCACAGAATTGTGGATTAATGCCCAAAGCCTGGGACGGAACGCGAACCTGAAGAAATCAAGTCGCGTATTACAAAAGCGAATGATTTATGACACGCCGCCATGGCTGATGATCTAAGATATCCGCGGGAAGCCGCGATCACTCCTCCCCATAACTTGCCGGCAGAAGCGGCGGTGCTGGGCTCCATCCTGTTTGACAATAATGCTTTCCAGCGGATCGCAGACCTGCTGCGCCCATCGGACTTCTATGCCCCGGCTCACAGAGAAGTTTTCGAGACTGCCCAGATCATGATCCAGCAGGGGCGTGTTGCTGACGGTGTTACTTTACGCGAGCATTTCGAAAAGACTGAGCAGCTGACTGCCATTGGTGGCGCAACATATCTGGCCGAGTTGCTGGACAGCGCCGCTTTTGGTCCTGAGATTCTCGATTATGCGAGAATGATCAGGGACCTCGCCGTCCGGCGTGAACTGATTGATGTCGGGTCCACCATGCAAGCAAAGGCGCTGACACCCGAGCCCGGAGAAGATGGTGGCAAACAGATCGAACTCGCCGAGAGAAGTCTTTTCGATCTCGCTGAGCGTGGCTCTACCGGAAAGAACTTCATCCATTTCAGCGAGGCCATGGCCGAGTCCCTGATGATGGCCGAGGCGGCCTTTCAGCGTGAAGGGAAGATTGCCGGTATAGCTACCCAGCTCGATGATTTGGATAATAAGCTTGGCGGCCTGCACCGATCCGACCTGATCATTCTTGCTGGTCGGCCGTCCATGGGGAAAACATCACTCGCGACCAATGTCGCGTTTAACGCTGCAAAGGCCTGGCGTGGCGAAACCCAGGATGATGGAACAAAGAAGACCATCGAGGGTGGTCGGGTGGCTTTCATCTCGCTGGAGATGTCCAGCGAACAATTGGCGACGCGTATTCTCGCCGAGCGAACGGGCATAATGTCCCACAGGATTCGTCAGGGCGATTTCGACAAGCAGGAGTTTGAGAAACTCCGCGAGGCCACCGAGGAGTTACAGAACATCCCGCTCTTCATTGATGATAAGGGCGGCCAGTCGATCAGCGAGGTCTCTGCCCGCGCCCGGCGGCTGCATAGGTCTCAGGGAATCGACCTAATTATCATCGACTATTTGCAACTTCTAACAGGATCGCTTCGGTCTCAGGGCAATCGCGTCCAGGAAATCACCGAGATTTCGATGGGGCTCAAAACCCTCGCTAAAGAGCTGAATGTGCCTGTGATTGCCCTGTCCCAGCTCAGCCGTCAGGTTGAGCAGCGCGATGACAAACGCCCGCAGCTCTCTGACTTGCGGGAGTCCGGATCTATTGAGCAGGATGCAGATGTGGTCGCCTTCGTGTACCGGGAGTCCTACTATCTTGAGCGGACTGAGCCTCAGAATGATCCGAACGATCTTAACTCATCGGAAAAATGGCAGCGCTGGCGTGATCGTATGGACCAGGTCTATGGAACTGCCGAAGTGATTATCGGCAAGCAGCGCCATGGCCCTATTGGAAAAGTAGTGCTGGCATTCGACGCCAATGTGACCCGCTTCGGTAACCTCGATCGTGAGCAGTCCGCTGATGACTTCTAGGGGCGA
The DNA here is from genome assembly GCA_039196965.1 of Pseudomonadota bacterium. GTDB lineage: Bacteria > Pseudomonadota > Alphaproteobacteria > Caulobacterales > Hyphomonadaceae > CALLCD01. Next base: position 24,410 of record JBCCUK010000009.1, read on the forward strand.
AAGGCCTATTGGCCTGAGGTTATGGAGCTTTTTCGTCCACGAGCGACAATCGATCTGAGTGCGGTTGAATGTAATTGGAAGGCGCTGCACAGCCTCGCGCCGCAAGCTGAAATTGCGGCGGTGGTGAAGGCCGATGCCTACGGCCATGGCGCTGATAGGATCGGGGCGCGATTGATGCGCGCAGGCTGCCGTAGCTTTTTCACCGCCACTCTGGACGAGGCAGTCGCGTTGCGTTTGGCGATAGGAGAGGGACCGCGGATTTTCATCCTCGATGGCGTTTTCGAGAGTGACCTTCTGATGCTCGGGCAATACCAGTTGTCGCCGGTCCTGAATTCTCTAACGCAGATAAAGGATTGGGCGTTGTCGCCAATCTCCAACTCCCAATCTGCCGTCATACATATAGATACCGGCATAAACCGTCTCGGTATCAGGCCGTCGGAAATGGCCGAGGCGAAACATGCTCTGAATGGTAAAACCGTCTCAATGGTGATGTCCCATCTGGCTTGTGCCGACGAACCAGGCCACCCGCTGAATGCGAAACAGAGAGAGATTTTCATTGATTGCGCGGCCCATTGGCCGGATGCTGCGAAATCTCTCACCAACTCCGCTGGCATGGCGCTCAAAGGCTATGCCTTCAATCTCTGCCGACCCGGTATTGCGCTCTATGGCGGCGGTGTCGCGCTTGCCACTGAAACACCACTACTGCCAACGATTACCGTTGAGGCTCCGATCCTCAGTGTCTTCGACGTAGCTGCCGAAGAAACCACTGGATACGGAGCAACATACCGGTTCAGAAAGCCGAAACGTCTTTCCACTGTTGCCATCGGGTATGCCGATGGATTGCCGCGCGCGCTCTCCAATTCCGGCTTCGCCTACGTAGATGGAGTTCGGTGCGATATCGTAGGGCGGGTTTCCATGGATCTTATAACCCTTGATGTGACACAGGTTTCCTGCAAGTTGGCACCGGGCAATGCCGTTGAATTCATCGGCCACAATGCCAATCTCGAAGCCCAGGCTGCCGCCGCCGGTACGCTTGGATATGAATTGTTGACGGGGATCGGTCCCCGCGTGGAGCGTGTCTGGCATGGCTAAGCGTGAACGGATCGAGCCGGGTGTTCTGGTGCCTGTGCAGTTTATTGGCATCGTTGTGGTCGGACTGTTGCGGGAGGTAGGCCGTCTCGGCGCTTTCACCGCTTCAACTGTTGCGGCTGCTCTTACACCCCGTTGGTATCCTCAGGAAATTTCGAGGCAGATGATCCGTATCGGCTTTTACTCCTTGCCGGTGGTTGGCTTGGCCGCCGTTTTCATCGGAGCCGCCCTCGCGCTCAACATCTACACGGGCGGCGCGCGGTTCAATGCTGAACAATTTGTGCCCAATATTGTTGTCCTCGGTATCACACGAGAACTGGGTCCGGTGATTACCGGTCTTATGTTAGCAGGCCGCGTATCGGCTGGTATCGCTGCTGAAATCGGAGCGATGAAAGTCACCGAACAGATTGATGCGCTCACAACGCTGTCGGCAAGCCCGCCACGCTATCTCTACGCTCCGCGTCTGATCGCAGCGATCATAACGATGCCACTTCTCGTCATAGTCGCAAGCGTCATAGGCGTCGCTGGCGGCTGGCTTGTCAGTGTTGCAAGTCTCGGTTTTGATTCCACAGTCTATCTTCGCAACACCCTAGATTTTCTGGAAGCGACGGACGTGAATGCGGGCTTGATAAAAGCTGCCGTGTTCGGCGCGGTAATTGCCCTTATGGGCTGCTATCAGGGAAGCCGGTCCAGGGCCGGAGCAACAGGTGTTGGCCGCGCAGCGACCCTCTCCATGGTTGGGGCCGCCGTTCTGATACTGGCCACGAACTATATGCTCTCCACACTGTTTGTGAGGATCGGCATATGACAGCGATTCTCGAACTCAAGGATGTCGAAAAATCCTTCGGTGCGAACGATGTGCTCCGCAGCGTTAATCTTAGTGTTGCCCGGGGTCAGTCGCTTGTCATCATTGGTGGGTCGGGCTCCGGCAAATCTGTCATGTTGAAGACCGCCCTTGGTTTGATCAGGCCGGATTCAGGGCAGATTATCTTTGATGGAAAAGACGTCACCCATAACAAAGGTGCGGCTCGCGAAGCGATGCGCGCGCGCATAGGAATGTTGTTTCAGTCGGGCGCTCTTTTTGACAGTCTCACCGTTTGGGAAAATGTTGCCTTTCGCCTGATGCAGGCTGATCGGGTCCGAAAGAAAGATGCCAAAGAACGAGCAATCGAAACCCTGCGAAAAGTTCGTCTGGGTCCTGATGTTGCTGATTTGCGGCCGGCCGAGCTCTCAGGCGGCATGCAAAAGCGTGTGGCCCTTGCACGTGCGATCATTTCACAGCCGGATCTGATCTTCTTTGACGAACCCACGACAGGACTCGATCCGATCACAGCGGACGCAATAAATGATCTGATCGTCGAACAGGTTAGGGCACTTGGTGCAGCGACGGTTTCTATCACCCACGACATGGCATCTGCGCGGAAAATCGCTGACGATATCGCCATGCTGTTCGAGGGCCAGATCATATGGCGTGGTCCGGCCAGTGTGATAAATGAATCCGGGAATGCCCATGTCGATCAGTTCGTAAAGGGGCTTGCTGAAGGGCCGATCCAGCCGGGATTTTAGATACTTTTGGATCAGTCTCACGTCCGCGGGTCAGTGCCGGGATTGCCATAGCAGTGTCCCGGCAAAGGACTATAACTAAAGTCGTCGAAACGGTTTTGGCAGTGCGGTTGCTGTGGCTTTCGCGACAATCCTGCCATTAGGGTCAAGGGCCTCGGCTTCCATGAACGCCGCAGACTTCCCCCATTTCAAAATACGCGCCTCTACCGTAGCAGGCCCTGGAAAGAGGGGACGCAAAAAACTGGTTTTCATTTCGAGGGTCGGCGCGGTCATGGTGACGTTCGACGCAATGATGCAGCAGGTCGACATCGCCTCATCGAGCATTGCCGAGACGAAACCGCCCTGGACCGCGCCAGTGGGATTGGCAAAGGAGGCGCTCACATCGAAGGCCATAATGATCGACTTATGCGCCTGATTCACGGCGGTGAGGCGCATGCCTAAAGTGTCCGAGCAAGGCGGTCGTTTCTTCGAGTTCTGGAAACGGGCGAGCATATCCGCATCGCTCAGCTCCCGGAGGGCCTTGTCAGATGAAGTGGTCACTTGCGTCGGAAGGCGTCGATATTCACCACGGTTCCGACTGTGCCGCTATCATCATCGGAGCTGACTTTGTCCTGGTGTGGCACCTTTGCCCCTTCTGCAAGTGGCGCAAGCAAATTGGCTGCTTCTCCAATTTCATCCTTGTCGAAGGCCAAGGCGAAATTCACCGACGGGTCAACAAAACGGGTGATGGCCAGAAAAGGGATATGGAGGTGTTGGGGCACGCCGCTGAACTTCAGGATGATTTCGAAATGATCATCGCCGACTTCCAGATCCCAATATTGATGTTGGATAACGATGGTCATTTCTTCAGGGAAACGCTCAATCAGATGATCGGCGACTTTCACCCCCGGCGATTTTGTGCGGAACGAGATGTAGAAATGGTGCTCGCCCTGCAACGAGCCCGCATCGACGGTCTGTTCCAGAACATTGCGAACGACGCCGCGCATCGCAGCTCTGGTGAGTTTTTCGTAGCCGATATAATCCGTCACGCGCGCGTATCCTCCTGACCCGCTAAAACCATAAGCCGACGCTTTCCATCACACAACGAGGTTCGTCACGCAGGCGAGCGACCAATGACAGCAAGTCCGGTTAAGTGCGATTTGCACCCTGAACCGTATATGCCGTCCCAAATCAGATCGCCTGGCGCGAGCCAGACTAGGTGAAGGCTTCTGTTGCCAGGCGCCTCCGAGCCCCGCCTAAGGCGCTGATGCCTTAGGAGTTAAAGGCGGTAAACCTCGCACTGCTTACGCAGCGAGCAGTTCACCTTCAGCAAAGTTATCGTTAGCAACTATTGCTTGTTGAGCTTCTGACGGGGCTCAAGCGAGTGAAGTCATTGCCTTTACACGTCCGTCGATCCTGTTTCGGCCCCATAAAATCCCGCTGAAGGAAAAGGGTTGGTGGAGCCGCCGGGTACTGCCCCCGGGTCCGAGCCGCTTATTACGCAAGGGTTTATCACTATAGTTCTTTCGAACGGTTCCAAGATAAGAGCGCTTCGTTAAAAAGAAAAGACCAGCCATCTAACGATGACTGGCCTAATCGATTTTTCTTTTTTGAGATGTCCTAACGGGACAGGCGCAGATCTGAAATCTCGGCTGCAATCTGATTGTAGGCATCTCTCAATTCCTGGGCGTTGTCGGCCTCGAATACGAAGTCGGGACTTGAAGCGCAGTACTGTACAATTGTCTGACCACCACTATCCTTAACTTTGGACGCATTATTTGGAACGCTGAAACCCACGGTAAATATGGTAATATTGGTGGCCTGTTTGATATTTTCGCAGTAACGGGCCGCTATCTCTGTGCTGGTATCGCTGTTTTGCGGTATTCCATCCGGATCATAATTCCGTGGGAACGTTGCGTTAAACTCCCCATCGGTCATTATGATTAGCGCTTTTGCTGTATCTGGCTCATTGTAGGCGAGCGGTTCTGACCCATTCGGCCAGACGCCGTCCCAGTGAGGTGACAGGAGATACCAACCCCAAGCGATGCCGAGATGTCCTGCGGTTCCTCCGCCGGCTTCCATATCCTCTATGAAATCGCGAAGCTCATCAGCATCACTTGTTAGTGGCACAGGTTCGTTTTCTGGACGGCAACCCTCGATTGGAAAGTCGTCATTAATGCTGTTGCCAAATCGAATGCTGCGCGTGTATGAGCCTCTGGAACTCGAAGTTCCGGACAGTGATGATGTTCGAACATTCCCATTGCGGTCATAGAATTCACTGGAACGATAGTCGCCACGTCGTTGCATGATTTCTCGTTCCCCATCAGCCTTATCGGTGAACTGCTGTGGCTCATTGTCCTCATCTTCATTATCAGCGAAATCCCAGAGCGGATGACCAGCAAAGATGTATTGATCGTTATTAGGTGGGGCGTCTGAATAGGCCTCCTCGCCGGTTCTATTATAGACGCACGTGCTTTCAAAATATTGGCGGGCACCATAATCTGTGAAGTCTGTGCAATTACTGTCTGAACCTTCTCTACAATACACCGTCTCAAAGTCGAAAAAGCGGCGATTGTTCCTTGCATCAATCTGTACGCGACCGACATAGTCGTCGACATAGTCGTCGCCAACATCTTCCGATATTTCTATTTGAGACGGTCGGCGAACTTCTTCGGTAACGGCGTCGAAGAAGCGGCCAGCATTCACAGAGTGGTTATATGTGGAGATAGCAAGCCGCACTTCATCAGTAAGAGGGCTATCATCCGGCAACAGCGTCGTGATAGCGTCGTTCGCTGCCGCTTTTAATGCAGGAAGACGGCCACTATTATTCATTGATCCCGAGAGGTCGAATACAAACGCTACGTCGACCTGGCCAATACCATAGGTCGAAGCGGTGCTCACTGAGAAATCTAGAGATTCTCTTCCAAATGCCGCTGCAAGCGTAGTCGGCTGGCTGCAGTTCACAGAAGCGTCGATTTCCTCAGATTCCGGGTCGAAAACGACTACGGGGTCGGAACAGCCTACATCACTGGTGTTTGCATTAAGAAGCGTATCAAATTGACTTGATACAAATGCCCTGATTTGATTTTCCGAACGGCCGGCTTGACGCTCACGAGCTGCTGCGATGATCGCCGCGTCCAATGTGTGCTGAACTGTGTTTTTGCTGGTCAACACCCGTTGGAAATCAACCGCAAAACCAGCAATTGTGACTAGGGGAATGACTGACACAGCAGCAATCAAAGCGACATTGCCTGATGTATTACGCAAATATTGCTTCGCGACATTCTTATTTCTTGAGTTAAACATCGAATACCTCGTCCGCCCGAAACTTCAGGACCTTCCTGCATCGCTTATCTCGCAGATGTCTTGAAATGCTCTTAGAAGTGGGAGTTGAGTTTGAAGGATGTGGATAAGCCCGTGTTAACCACCGGATATTGGCGTGATGTGCGCTCACCTGCTTGTAGATGGATCGCCAATATCAGACCATAGAAGCGGCAGGGCCGATTCTAGAGGACCAAATGGAACAGCAATATCTTGATCTCCTTGAAGATCTCTTATCATCCGGCGTTGAAAGGCCTGATCGGACGGGGACAGGAACGAAAGCGGTATTCGGTCGCCAGATGCGGTTTGATCTCTCCCGCGGCTTTCCCATGCTCACGACAAAGAAGCTGCATCTGAAGTCCATCATTTATGAGCTTTTGTGGTTCCTTAGCGGGGACACAAATATTGGCTGGCTGAAAGACAACGGCGTTCGGATCTGGGATGAATGGGCCGACGAAAACGGCGAACTTGGCCCCGTCTATGGTAAACAGTGGCGCAGCTGGGCTGCCCCCGATGGCGAGACAATTGATCAGATTTCCTGGGTGCTGAACGAGATAAAGACAAATCCATCTTCAAGGCGCCTGATTGTGAGCGCGTGGAATCCTGCCGACGTGAAGGACATGGCATTGCCGCCATGCCACTGCCTATTCCAGTTCAATGTGATGGACGGAAAACTGTCCTGTCAGCTTTATCAGAGATCAGCGGATGTATTTCTCGGCGTACCGTTTAACATTGCGTCCTATTCCCTGCTGACTCTGATGATGGCTCAGGTTTGTGGTTTAAAGCCCGGGGAGTTCGTGCACACTTTTGGCGACGCCCATCTCTATCTTAACCACGTTGAACAGGCTGAGCTGCAATTGGCGCGGGCTCCGCGTCCGGCTCCGCTAATGCTCTTAAATCCTGAACGAACGAGCTTGTTCGACTGGGTCTACGAGGATTTCATCCTGCAGGATTACGATCCTCATCCCCATATCAAAGCGCTTGTCGCCGTCTGATTTTCAAGCAGCTTCCGGACTTACGATACCAGCGTCCTCGCGTTTCCTGATGACGTAGGAAACGATCACCGCGCCCACCATCTTGCCGACAACGAAGACAACCCAATTGGCAATGTGGAACATGGAGCCTGGCTCGTCTCCTAAAGCCATCTGACGCGCGAGATCAGCGCCATAGAGGAAAATCGTCGTATCGATCGGACAGGCGATTGCACTCGAAAGCAATATCCGCGTCGACAGTCTGTACTTGGTAAACGTGAAGAGGAGCCAGTCTACGCCCTCGGAGACAGCGAATGCCAGTCCGCTGGCGAGGGCGATAACGGGCCAAGAATAGTAGAAGGACCATGCGATCGCCATTGCCATAATGATGAGCACCTTGTGGCCGATCTCCCTCTGTACGAAATCACGGACGACAAAGACGAGCCCCGTCACCATCGTCATGGGGTGCAGAGAAATGCCCTTTGAGAAGGTAGCGTTAGGTGCAAGAATCTGCACGTCGGAGATGTTGCCGAATGTCCAGTTCAGAAAAGGAATCAGGGCGACATAGAGAAAAGCCCAGCCGCGTCCGCGCAGATAGTAAACAATAAAAAACGTTACTAGAAGTAGAATACAAACCCACCAAAAATCCTGGGGATTTCTATATGCGATTGCATTTATGAGCTCAGAGAACATGGTTTGGCATACTTTTGATTGAACAGACGAATTTCATTGCAATTTAGGCTTGTCACCAGCCTTTTTCTGTCGTGACCTGATGAAAATAAGAAAACAGCGTGGAAGTTCGAGCTGGGTCTGCGATCCAGTCTGGGGAATACCCTTTGGTTGAAGACATTCGTTTATGCATCATTGTGGCGAAAGCCCGCAATGGTGTGATTGGCAACAGCGGAGCGCTGCCCTGGCGGCTCTCTGGTGATCTTAAATTTTTCAAGCAAGCTACCATGGGCAAGCCCGTTATCATGGGCCGTAAGACATGGGAAAGCCTTCCGGTGCAGCCGCTGCCGGACCGAAACAATATCGTCATCAGCCGCGACTGGAATTATGCGGCAAAGGGAGCCCGGGTCTATTCCAGCCTTGGTGTCGCGGCGACTGCGGCGAGAAGTTTGGCAAAGCGATCAAACGTAGACGAAGTCTTCGTCATTGGTGGCGCGAGCATCTACGAGAAGGCACTGCCGATTTGCGATCGGCTTTATCTGACAGAGGTTGATGCGGAGCCAGAGGGCGATGTGAAGTTTCCGGATATCCATCAAAACCATTGGCGGGAGGTCTGGAACCAGCCGCACAGATCCGATGAGAAAAACGAATACGATTTTACCATTCGTTGTTTTGACAATGTAGCTTAGCTAACGCAGCATGAGCGTTTTGATCGTCCGCCTTTATATCGCCGGAAAACACATCTAGCCGGAGGCCATGCGCACCTTTCGATGTGTCTTTATGGCGATAGTCCTATCAGCGGCGTCTTCGCTCGATGCCGGAGCATTTGTTGTGGAAGGGCCGGAGAGGTCCGACGCATCCGCCCTTGAGAACCTCGCCGAGGCACCGCGCTGGGGCCTGTCTACCGGATCATTCCTGACAACTGGTGAGCGCGGACTTGGTGGCGGTCTCGAATATGCTCTGGATGATAGTCTCTGCCGCCTGAATTTCGTTGACGGTGCGACCTGTGAAGACGCTCGTACGTTTATCCGGAGCGCCCTAGATATCTGGGCGTCCGGCCATCCAGCCATTCAGTTTGTCGACGTTTCAGACCAAGTGCAGGCGGCGTATCCGCGCCGGGAAGACGCTGGGGTATCAGCCGGTGCGGAGATCGATTTCTTTGCGACGTCACCCCGCGCCTTTCAAGGGTTCAGCCAGCCGTCGATCAATGGATATACGGTCTTCTATGACGAAGAACATCCCTCGCTCGTCCTGACCAATGGGCATATTGCGAAAGGTCCTATCGGGGCGATCATCGCAAGCGACGTACATTTCAACACGGCCAATTGTTATTACATCGACCCGGATCAGGTTCGCGAAGACTGCGTGCACTTTCCGTCACTTGTCCTCCACGAAATTGGTCATGTACTCGGCATAGGTCATCCTGAAGAGAACGCCGGACTTAACCTGGACGATGATGGTGAGCCGGGGAACGAGATTGCAATCGATTGCCGGGCACCGCTGAGCGGGCTGAAAGCATACACTGATTATGATGGCGCTTCGGTAGCCCACGGTTTGAACGTCCATAGGCCGGGGCGTTGGCTAAGGGGTCTCAGCTGGGATGATGTGGCAGCGCGCGACGCGCTTTATCCCCATTGCGGCATACAGCGAAAGGATCGTGCGCCGGTCCGCTGGGGCGCTTTTGCTCTCAGCGGCAACGGTAGCTATGGCGCGGCCAATCTCGCCAGCAGTTCTGATGAGGCAGAAGCCGTGGCTTTACAAACCTGCCAGGCAAATGGTGCTTCGTGTCGGACGGTGCGCACGTTCCGAAGCTGTTATGCATTTGCCCGAAGCGCAGAGGGGGCTGTCGGTCAGGCGGTTTCTGCCCGCTCAGATTACGCCCGAGCCGACGCTATCTTTTCCTGCTCTGAACATGGAAGTTCCTGCAAACTTGTCGCTGATTTCTGTGCCTATGAATGATCGCTACGGTCGTAAGGATGAGAGATCTTTGATGAGCTATTGCTAGTGCTGGCAACTCGTCAGAAAAAAGCATTGAAAACGAAATAGACGGCCGGACTTAAACTGGTTTACAGGTCAGAGACATTCAGAATTCTGGCGCGCAGGAGCATCCTTCCATGGCGAACAAGGTCTTTCCCGATGCAAAGTCTGCACTTGAGGGCTCTCTCTTTGATGGCATGACAATCATGTCCGGCGGGTTCGGCCTATGCGGCATTCCGGAGCTTTCGATTGCGGCAATCCGCGAGGCAGGCACAAAAGATCTGACCGTTATCTCCAACAATGCCGGCGTGGACGGCTTCGGGCTGGGCGTCCTACTGGACAGCAAGCAGGTCAAGAAGATGGTCTCGTCCTATGTCGGCGAGAACAAGGAGTTCGAACGGCAATATCTCTCTGGCGAGTTGGAGCTTGAGTTCAACCCTCAGGGCACTCTGGCTGAGCGTTGCCGGGCCGGTGGCGCGGGCATTCCGGGATTCTATACCAAGACCGGCGTGGGCACAGTGATCGCCGAGGGCAAAGAGCACAAGGAGTTCGACGGTGAGACCTATATTATGGAGACCGGCCTTGTTGCCGATCTCGCCATCGTCAAGGCCTGGAAGGGCGATGCCCAGGGCAATCTGATCTACCGGGCGACGGCGCGGAACTTCAATCCGATGATGGCGTCCGCTGGAAAGGTCACCATTGCCGAAGTTGAAGAAATTGTGCCTGTTGGCTCGCTCGATCCCGACCACATCCATACCCCCGGCGTTTTCGTTCAGCGCATCGTTCAGGGCGAGCATGAAAAATGCATTGAACAGCGCACCGTGAGAGACGCCTGACCATGTCCTATCAAGATGAAGCTCTTGCTCTGGATATCGGGGAACGCGTCGAAGACTTCGTTCGCAATGTCGTTGCACCTTATGAGCACGATGACCGCCTTGACGAACACGGACCACAGGAAGCCCTCGTTATAGAACTGCGCGAGAAGGCCCGGGAAGCTGGCGTTATGACCCCGCATATTCTTGCCGATGGAGCTCATCTTACCCAGCGCGGTACGGCTCATGTCCTGAAGAAATCCGGCCTGTCACCGCTTGGGCCAGTGGCTTGCAATACCGGTGCACCGGATGAAGGAAACATGTTCCTTCTAGGAAAGCGGGCGACCGAGGAGCAAAAAATCCGCTTCCTTGAACCTCTCGTTTCCGGGGAGGCGCGGTCGGCCTTCTTCATGACCGAGCCAGCTCTGGAGGGCGGAGCGGGCTCCGATCCCTCCATGTTGCAGACGCGCTGTGTGAAGGATGGCAATCACTGGGTCATCAACGGTCGCAAGACCTACATTACCGGCGCGATCGGTGCGAAGGTTGGAATTGTCATGGCGAAGTCCGAGGAGGATGGTGCATGCATGTTCCTCGTCGATTTGCCGGACCCGGCCATCAAAGTCGATCGGCAGCTCGATACGATCGACAGCTCCATGGCTGGTGGGCATTCGGAGATCACCATTTCCGATCTGCGTGTCCCGGCCAGTGATATGTTGGGCGATCCCGGCGACGGCTTTCGAATGGCGCAGGTGCGCCTCGCCCCGGCCCGCCTGTCTCATTGCATGCGCTGGCATGGCGTTGCCACCCGAGCTCAGGAAATCGCTACCGATTATGCCTGCAAACGCGAAGCCTTCGGCAAGCTGCTCGTCGACCATGAAGGCGTCGGCTTCATGCTTGCGGAAAATCAGATCGACTTGAAACAGGCTGAGCTGATGATCGACTGGTGCGCCGATGCGCTGGACCTCGGCGAGACCGGAAATGTCGAAAGCTCCATGGCCAAGGTTGCAGTGTCGGAGGCGCTGTTCCGCGTTGCCGACCGGTGTGTGCAGGTTATGGGTGGCATGGGTGTCACCCGGGATACGATTGTCGAACAGCTATTTCGTGAGGTGCGTGCCTTCCGCATCTATGATGGTCCCACCGAGGTGCACAAATGGTCGCTTGCAAAGAAGATCAAACGCACGCGTGTGCCAAAGACGGCGAGTTAGAATGAAGCTTGAGAGCCTGACCCGCAACGATCTGACACCTGAAGGTTTTACCTGGCTGACATCCTATATCGCCGCGATTGATGCTCGCGACATCGAGACCTATAGCGACTTCCTCGCGGAGAATTGCTCCTTACGGATGAATTATGTGCCGGTCATGGAAGGCAAGGACAACGTCCTGACAATGCTCGGCTCGATCTGGTCGAGCCTCGCCAATATGGTGCACGAGCCTCTGATGATCCTCGGCGACGACCATGACTTCGCCCTAGAGACCATCCATCATTATACGATCCCGAGTGGAAAAGAGACGCCCATTCCGGCAACCGAGTTCATCTCCCGGAATACCAATGGGCATGTCGATCGTATTCGTATCTACTGCAATGCCGACCCGGCCTATAGCTAGGAGACCCTGACCCATGCCCTGGACACGAGAAGATATGGCCAAGCGCGCTGCACAGGAACTGGAGGACGGTTTCTATGTCAATCTCGGTATCGGCATTCCGACCCTGGTTGCCAACCACATTCCCGACGGCGTTGATGTAACCCTGCAATCCGAAAACGGAATGCTCGGCATGGGGCCGTTTCCGACAGAAAACGAGGTTGATGCCGATCTTATCAATGCCGGCAAGCAGACCATCACGACCCTGCCGCGCTCCAGCTTCTTCGATAGCGCCACGAGCTTTTCCATGATTCGTGGCGGTCATATCGATCTGTCGATCCTGGGTGCGATGGAAGTGGCGGAGAACGGCGATCTGGCCAACTGGATGATCCCCGGAAAAATGGTGAAGGGGATGGGCGGAGCCATGGATCTCGTGGCTGGTGTAAAACGCTGTATTGTGACGATGGATCATACCAACCGGAAAGGCGATTCGAAGCTCCTGAAAGCATGCACATTACCGCTCACCGGTCAGGCCTGCATCGATCGCATCATCACTGACCTTGGCGTTTTTGATGTCGTTAATGGTGGACTCAAGATTATCGAACTCGCTCCCGATGTCAGGTCTGACGAAGTCTCAGCAAAGACCGAAGCGACGCTGGTTGATTAGAACCGGCCATTACATGTCTTGTTACCCTTGAAGCGTTTCGCTTTCTCGAGACCAGTCTCGGCGACATCAAGGGCTTCATCGACTTTCGCCTGCACGCCGAGGGTTGAGTATCCAATGCTCAATGTGACGTAGGATGATACCCCGTCATGATAGATCACTGCGTCGGAAACGGTTTGCCGGACCCGCTCGCAGATCTCTTCAGCCTTGGCGACAGACACATCGTGGAGGAGGGCAAAGAAGCGGTTGTTTGAGGACCTTCCCATTTTGTCGAATGGTCCGCGCAAAGCAGCATGGGCAATTCGTGCGACCTGCATTTGTGTGGCGTCAGAGTATTCATGGCCATGGCGGTCTCGAAGATCATGAAAACGATCGATCTCGAAAGCCATGATCGCACTTGGCCGGCCAGACCGGATCACTCGGTTTAACTCATCCTCCAAGACGAGGTGAAAGAAACGCGGTTTGAGTACGCCTGTAAGGTCATCGACTGCGTCGAGGGCCAGAAGCCGCCTTCGCAGCTTGTCTATATCGATAAAATGGCTTGCCGCAATGACACCCATTGGTAGCGCAACGCAGGTCGTGACTGCGAGCGCCAGGCGAAGCACAGCACCGGCATAGCTAATCTCGCCGAGCTGCCACGTGTAGCAAATCCAAATTGTAACAAGAGCAAGCGCCGCCGCATTGACCGCGACGAACATCCCGAATGCATCCAGCAACGGTCTCCGGCTCGCCCCCCCGGATTCCTGAACTGTATTCATAATCATGTCAGTAGAGGGGATTGACCTTACGATATTGCTAAATGATTCAGAAAATTTTCCGCTATGTGAAAACCGTGTCTCCTTCAAATAATGCGTTGATCTCACCGACCTGGCGTCTAAGACACGCGGGTAACAAGCGCGAAATTCAGGAGATGGGCTAATGGCCAAGGGAGATATGCCGGTACTCGTTGGGGCAGGGCAGACGGTTAGTCACTGGCGTGCTGATGACGGGCTCGAACGAGTGCCGACTTATGTTTCCCTTGCCAGCGAAGCGGTTAAACGTGCCATCGATCAGTCGGGCGTAGACGACCTTTCTTCTTCAATCGACACATTGGCAATGGTGAGAACGTTTGAAGATTCGGTGCCGAATTTTCCCTATCCCTATGGTCGTGCACAGAATTTACCCCGGTCGTTGGCAAAAGCGATAGGGGCTAATCCCACTGAAGCGATTTATACGGTGTCAGGCGGGCAGAGCCCGCAAAGCCTCGTCAATGAAATGGCCGCACGTATCCATGATGGGAGCAGCGAGGTTGCGCTTGTTGTCGGGGCTGAAATCACAGGTGCCACAAAAGCCGTGCGGCGGGCGGGCTTGACCCTCGATCTTTCCGACGAGACGGATGGGCAGATTGAGGATCGCGGAATGGGGCCGTTGCTCCTCACCCGCGGGGAGATCAAGCATGGGATCGTGAAGCCTGCCTATTTCTATGCCTTGTTTGAAAATGCTATTGCTGCCCGCAAGGGTGAAAGCCGATCTGAGCACAGACGATCCATGGCTGAGCTGTTCAAACCGTTTGCTGATGTGGCTGCTGTAAATCCGTATTCACAATTTCCGACGACACACAGTATCGATTTTCTCGCTGAGGCTTCCGAGCAGAACTATCCGTTTGCTGATCCATTTCTGAAGTGGCACATGGCGCAGGACGCTGTGAATCAGGCCGCTGCTGTTCTGCTCATGTCCGAAAGCAGAGCGAATGAACTGCAAGTCCCTGAAACATTGCGTGTTTACCTGAGAGGGGCCGGAGAGGCGGTCGATGTAAACATCTCCGAGCGGGAACGCCTTGACGGCTCATGGGCGATGGAGGTCGCGGTGGCCCAGGCGTTTGAGCAGGCTGAATGCTCTGTGGGCGATCTAGCGCTTCTGGATTTGTACTCCTGTTTTCCTTGCGCAGTGACAAGCGGATGTGCCGCGTTGGGAATCGATCCTCACAAGGATGATTGTAGTCTTACGCTTACTGGCGGATTGCCCTTTTTTGGAGGGCCTGGAAACAACTATTCCTTGCACGCTATTGCCAGCATGTATGAAGCCTGTCTCCGCAAGCCGGATGCGCTCGGACTTGTGCTCGCCAATGGTGGGTGGATGACGAAAGAGGCCGCGGCTATATATTCAAAGCAGCGCCCAGGCGCGTTCACGCCGTCTACTGCGCCGGCAACACCGACGCAACATATTGAACCCATCTTGGGTCCTGCTACCGGTATTATTGAAACCTACACGCTCGTTCGGTCGAAAGGTGCGCCAAGACAGGTTATTGCTTTTGTAAAAACAGAGTATGGTGACCGGCTTATCGCCACCAGCTTCGATCCGGAGACCGTTGCCAGTATGGATACGGACGAACTTGCAGTTGGTCGACATGTAACCGTTTCATGCGAGGGAGAAGTAAACACGCTCTCCCTCACATGAGCCGATCATCTATGCCTGTAATCGTTTAGATCGTTGAAGACCTGTCAGGCAACTTTGGAGAGCTGCTGACCTACGGACAACATCAGTATGCGATGTACCGCCTCCAGATCTCCTATATCATCTAATTGATCGATGAATTGTCTGCACTCTTTTTGCAGGTCAGCCTTTCGCAGGGCCTCACTACGTGCCTCATCCTCATCAATCTCCCCAACCTGGTCGGGATAGAAATAGCTCAGCGGCCGTTTAAGCACGTGGGCAATCTCATATAGTTTCCCGGACGAAATACGATTTACTCCCCGCTCGTATTTCTGAACCTGTTGGAATGTGATGTTTAACATTTTGCCGAGCGCTTCTTGAGTTAGTTTCAATTCACGCCTGGCAGTTCTAACTTGTGTTCCGACATATCGATCTATGTCGGTTGGCTGCTTTATAGCCTCATTACTCACTTTAGAACCCCCTTCTGTTCCATTCTCCTGATTGAAATAAAGCTCACTTTCTGGAAGTCATTTAACTTACCAATAGTACAATTGTGCCCCTAGGTTGCGAAACACTAGGAACTCGTCTCATATCCGTGAGTGATTACCAGATCAACATACTTCAGCCAGTTGGGCTGCCAATACTCGTGAAAGGCGAGATTATAGCGAAATAACGTACGTTTTGCGAGGGAAAAGACCCAAGTTACGTAAGGTTACCCCGGACTTGTACCTATTGACCGGTTTGGGTTTTCCGAATCGCAAGTTCTCGCAGATTGGCTTCATGCGTGCCCTGATCGATCCGATAAAAGCAAACGGCAATGATCATTGCGGACCACAACATCCACAACAAGACGGCGTACCATGCGCCGAGGTTCCAAAGCGTATCTGCATCTATGGTTCCGGGCGAGGCGTTCGATGGAAAGGCAACCAGGCTGAGTACCACGCCGGCGGCAAACCCTCCTAACCCTTGATTGCTCTTTCTTGTGAAAGTGACGGCAGCGTAGAAAACCCCTTCTGACCGGCGGCCGGTCTTCAGCTCGCTTTCCTCCACAAGATCCGCGATCATCGAGTACAGCACCGCCTGGAGCGCTATAATAAGCGCGACGTCTATAGTGTTTACCGCGGCGACGATCGGAAAGAGCCACGGATCACCAGCCGGTGGCATGAGGCCGAAAAGTCTCAGCACGACCGGTATTGGTGCTGCACCGAATGCGACACAGCCGAGAATTATAACGGCTCGTTTCTTGCCGAAGACGCGGGTAATCATCGGAGCTATGGTGGCACCGATAATGGCGGAAAGCGCGACGAGCGCTGTGAAGATAAAAATTTGGTCTTGAGTGAACTCCCAGAAGTAGGACCAGATCAGAAATGTCAGCGCACCGCTGAAACCTGTCGCGACTGCTCCGAAGAGCGTGGCGATGAAGAGCGCACCGAAGGATTTGTCGAAAAGCGTTTCGAAAATTTCCTGGAAGGCTCTTGAGAGTGCAAACTCCTGTTTTGGTGGTGGATCGTTGAAGTGCTTTATCCGTCCGTGTGTGCCGAGGGCCGAGACCATGATGGCGAGAAAGATGACGACTGATGCGATCACACCATAAGTCGCATAGCCATCAGCATTCAGCACACCGTCCGAGTAGGTTTCATTCGGCCTTAACAGCAGACCGAACATAAGGATTGTCATGGCGTTGCCGACAAACCAGCCGAAGAATAAGCGGAACGACTGTAATGTCGTGCGCTCATGGTACTGCGAGGTTAACTCCGGCAGGAGCGCCGAACTCGGCGTTTCATAGAACGTTATGAATGTTCGGATCAGGATCGCTGTGGCGAGGAGATACCAGAATAGGGCACCATCGCTCCAATCGGGTGGATTCCATATAAGAAAATAGACAAGCCCGATCGGCACGGCCGCCGCATACATAAATGGATGTCTTCGGCCCCAGCGGGATCGCCAGTTATCGGAGATATACCCGACAATCGGATCGCTGATGGCGTCGAAAATGAGTGCGATGAGAATCGCAAGCCCTACAAGGGCTGGCTCAAGTCCGACAACCTGCCCGTAGAACAGGAGAAGGAAATAAATAAAGCCGCCATCCTTTACGCCATAAGCAGCTGAACCAAACCCATATGCGAGTTTGGTTCCGGTCCCCAGACGCTCAGCAGATGACTTTGTCAAGCTGCCTGTTTCCTCCACTTTTGGAGCACCATGGGTCAGTTTTTTTGTTATTGCAAAACTATAGTTGAGTGACGTGGCGGCAATCTTGGGTCCGCGGTCGAGAGGTGCACAAGGCTCGCCTCTGGTGGATGAGCGGCTAGCCGATAGCCGCCTTCTGGGCCTCAAACAGCTCGGAGCATCCCTTTTCAGCAAGGCGCAATAGTTCTTCCAGCTCGGTCTTTGTAATCGGCCGCTCTTCGCCTGTCCCCTGAACTTCGATGAAGCCGCCATCGGAACTCATGACGACATTGACATCGCCTTCGCCGCCGGAATCCTCGGCATAGTCAAGATCCAGAACCGGCAGATCTTTCCAGAGCCCGACAGAGACAGCCGCAGCCTGTTTCTGAATAGGATCATTTTTGATGAGCCCCTCGTCTTTCAAATAGCGGCAGGCGAGCGCCAGGGCGACGAAACCTCCGGTGATGGCTGCGGTTCGGGTTCCGCCATCGGCCTGCAGTACATCGCAATCAATGGTGATCTGGTTTTCGCCAAGAGCTGACAGGTCAATAACCGACCTGAGTGACCGTCCGATCAGGCGCTGAATTTCCTGGGTTCGGCCCGATTGCTTGCCGGCCGCTGCTTCACGCCGTCCCCGCGTATGCGTGGCCCTTGGCAGCATGCCATATTCGCCGGTTACCCAACCGGTGCCGCGGCCACGCATCCAGCCTGGAACATTGTCCGTCCAGCTGGCTGTGCAAAGCACATGTGTATGACCGAACTTTGCCAGGCACGAGCCTTCGGCATAGCGGGTCACATCTGTTTCGAGAGAAATCGTGCGAAGTTCATCGACAAGGCGGCCCGAAGGGCGGTGTTCAGCAGACATTGATAGGTCTTCTCATTTTGATCCGCTTCGTCTCAAGCGCGTTTGACGTCGGTTGTCCATGGGGGACTTCCGGTATGCCAAGATGATTAGGGTGCGGTTGCTGTTCGTTCCATGCGGGAGGAGGTCCAGACGAGTATAGCGATTGTCGCGCACATCGCTGGATATGCAATAGCCGCCGAAGGGGAGAGCGAAGGTATGCCACTGAAAATCATGCCCTCATTTCCGCCGGGTATCAGGAGTATAGCTGTCCCCATGAAGACGCCGCCAACAAAACAGGTGAGAGCTCCGGTAAATGTCGGCCACTGAAGTCTGAAACAGTCCTTCTGAATGCTGGCGATCACAGCACCAACAATGACTGCGCAGAAGAGCCCGATCAACTCGCCCACTTCGATGAACAGAGAGGATGACCAGTTCTCAGATGCGCTGACGGCGATACGCGTATAGTGCCAGGGGCCAATGGCGAGGGTGATCACCGCGCCAAGTCCACCGATGACCGACAGATAGGCCGCGACGGGTTTGCCGGGTGTGCCCCGCTGCTGTTTGCGTCTGACGCTTGCGATCCAGAATGCGATGACCATGGCGAGGCAGAATACAATCCAGCCAATCGATATCAGGTTGATATCGCCGATGAGGCTGCCGGTCACATCCGGACGCGGCAGGTCTAGAATAGGTCCGAAACTGGCACCGACGAAAAGTCCCGGGAACAGCATGAGATATCGGGTCTCGCCGCAGCCAAGCTTGTCTATGGTTCCAAAATTACAGGCTCCGTTGATGACGGCTCCGATGCCGAACAGAGCTCCGCCGACCGCTGAGGTCCAGGCCGCTGAATGGCTCGGTAGAAGTCCGCCCCAACGCTCTGAAAACCACCCGGCGGGCAAAAGCACCATCGCAACGATCCCACTGCAGAGAAGGAACGACATGAAGCGGCGCGCGCGGCCGTGGAGAACAAGTTCCGAGACTGCACCAACAGCGCAGGTGCTGCCGCGCCGTATGGCGTAGCCAATGGCTATGGCGAGCAGCAAGCAGCTGATATAGATCAGGCGCTCAGTGGTAATGGGCGACGCTCCACACTTCCGATGCTTAGCCCCAGAGTGTTTTACCTCCGATGAGGGCTGTCTGCCTAGGCCGTGACAGGATGTTGAACAAAGGGCGTGCTCAAAGGTGTTGATCTTCGCCGATAGGAATTCTCTTCGACTGCTTAGAATTCATCGTTTCCGATCAATGGCCTGGTGGATTAAGCACTCTCCTCGCAACAGAGTGAGCCTAACATGGGTACGTCTATTCCATTCTTTCAGGTCGATGCTTTTGCATCAAAGCCCTTCGAAGGAAACCAGGCCTGCGTCATGCCGCTTGATGCCTATCTGCCTGACAAAACCCTTCAGGTCATTGCGGCGGAAAACAATGTTGCCGAGACCGCCTTTATCGTTCCTGACGGGGAGGGACGCTGGCAGCTGCGCTGGTTCACGCCAACCGTGGAGGTGCCCTTGTGCGGTCACGCCACTTTGGGATCCGCCCATGTAGTCTTCGAGCATTTGGGATACGATGGCGAGCAGGTGACATTCGTCACGCGCCAATCCGGTGAGCTCTTCGTTTCGAGGGCCGATACTGGTTTGATCATGGACTTTCCTGTTTCACCTTTGAAGCAAGTCGAGGTGACACCTGAGATGGAAGCTGCGCTTGGGACCCGTCCTCTTGCGGCCTGGAGCGGCAATTTTCTTGCCTGTCTTTTTGCTGATACCGAAGCCATCCTGAACCTCTCTCCGGACTATGCCGCGCTTGCAAAGATTGATGGAAGCGCGCCGGGCTGGGATCTCGGAAATGTAGGTTGCGTCGCCGCAGGCGGACCGAGTGGTGCCGATGTCATCAGCCGATTTTTTGCGCCGGGTTCGGGCATTGGCGAAGATCCTGCAACTGGGGCGTGGCATTGCATGGTTGCACCACTCATGTCGGCGCAGCTGGATAAAGACAAGCTAAACTGTTTCCAAGCCTATCCCGGCCGGGGTGCATGGATCGGTACGGAAGTGCAGGGCGAGCGGGTCAAGTTATCCGGTACGTCGGTAACGGTCATTGAGGGGCAGTTTTACGTCTAGGCTTAGGTGACTTCGCCGGACGCTGGGCAAGCCAGACCCCGCCGAGTATCAGCGTGAAGGCGAGCAGTGTGTTCCAGCTTTGCTGCTCCCTGAAGAGGACCCAGCCGAGGCCCGCCGAGATGACCGGTATGAGGTAGCCGGTAAGCGATAGAAACGTGGCTCCAGCCCGCTGAACAAGGGCCATGTAAAGCATGGACGCGACAGCTGATGGACCAACACCGAGTGCGATTACGCTCATGATGGAGGATGTGCTCGGGTCAAGGGCTTCCCAATCGACACTCAGCAGCATGGGTGCGGCTAGCACCGCGCCTGCCGTGACAAATCCTGCAGCGAAGACCAGCGGGGACATTCGCGGGGCGGCCCGAGCAAGCAATGTACTGCTGGCATAAAGCGCTGTGGCGAGGAGCAAGAGGAGCTGCGCAATGGCCGAGGCGGACTGATAGTTCTCCATGATGTCCGGAGCCAGCAAAACGAGAACGCCCAGGAAGCCGATCCCAATACCGATAGCGACCTGTTGGGTCAGCTTCTCATCGGCAAATAGCGCATTGGCCCCAATAACAACAAAGATCGGCGTGGCGGCCACATAGAGCGCGGCAAGGCTTGAGTCGACCGTTTGCTGAGCTGTGGTGATTAGGAAGAACGGCCCTGTCATTCCAAGGAAACCCATTAGCACAATTGCGCCCCAACGCTTCATATCGCCGAAGGCGGGGTAGCGCTCGCCGGATACCAGAACCGCGACGTTCAGAATGATCGCGCCAATACCAAGGCGCGCCGGAATGATCACGCCAACAGGCAGCGACTCGACCGCTCCACGTGTCATCGCATAGGCACCAGCCCAGATGATGGATAGGGTCCAAAACAGGAGCCAGTCTGTTGTGTCGCGGCGAGTCTCCATGGTGTTGCAGGTGGCCTTTCAAGTCTGCAAGGTCAAGCGGCGATTGTCCGGATCGGTTGCAATTGATTGGGCGATCCAAACCTAGAGATCGCAACCATGATTTCAACGTGGTAGTGTTCTTCCCGGCGGGGGATAAGAAGGGGACGGCAATGCGTGGTTTGATTTTCTTTGTACTGACACTGCTGATTGGGGCAGCTGCCGGGATTTATGCGGATCGAAACGAGCCAACGCGGAGCCTGATCGGTGATCTGTATGGGCGTCTGCTTGGAAGCAATGTCGTTCTAACGGATAACTCCGGTGTTGAAGTTGCGCCGCGCCATTTCGGCAGTGAACCTTTCACCAATGAAGATCTTCAGCTATTCAGCCTCCGCAAATGCCTTAAGAAGCCCGAGCGCGAACCACCAGCGGGTGCTGTCTGGCTCGATCCAGCCGATCGTCGTCCAAGCCTCAACGATCAGGTCCCACCCGCAGTGTTTCCGGATCTCGCCGACCATCCTGGCCTCGTAAAATTCGAGATTATCCAATCGCCCCGAGGGACCGAACGGACCCATTGTGCCGGTGTGCGTATCTCCGAACACTGGTTCCTCACAGCGGCCCACTGTTTTGAAGAAACAGACCCCGGCAAAAGAAAACCTATCTATGATGTCATCGCCATCTCGCAGACCGAGGATGTAAGAACCGAAGGGGCATTGGCCACGTCAATAACCGGAGCGGTTTGCCATGCCTCCCATGGCATCACTTACTACAAATATCCAAATGACGTGGCGCTGTTTTATCTAGACGACGTGGTCGCCTTCGAAGGCGTTCCGATTGCCACCCTTGAGGATGATGACATGCGCCTGAACGCAACCAGCTTTGACAATGCCTATTATGCGGCCTGGGGATCGAATGGCGGCTCGCGCTTTCTCACAGGCGGTCCGATGCGGCTCGACGAGATTGGTGAAGCTGTGCTGAACGGCGCTGGCTCGGGCTCAGTCAGTCCGGCGGTCGGCGACAGCGGGTCGCCGCTCTATGTGGATTATGGTGATGGGCCCTTGGTTGTCGGGGTCCTGTCCCAGTCCAATCCCGGGGAGGCCTTCGACGAAAGAGTTGCTGTATATGTCCGCGTGAAGTCGGTTCGAGGCTGGGTCGAAAGGACCATGGCCATGTGCGAACAGAATGGACGTTATGTGTGCTGACATCTTTCGGCTATTGCTCTGTTAAGTTCTTTCACTCGGCCATCAACACTTATCAGATTGCTTTCGTGGCCGGTTTGCCCCATATGGCTCGTGGGCCAGGCACCCCCAACGGTGTCCAGCCTATCTGTAAGGATAGGAGATAAACAGATGACCACGACAACGGCTACCAAGCCGGAGGTGCGCCCTGCGTGCCCCAATTTTTCTTCCGGACCGACGGCCAAGCGCCCCGGATTTTCTCTACAACAATTGCAAGACGCAGCGCTTGGGCGCTCGCATCGCTCGTCTCTCGCCAAGGCGAAGTTGAAAGAAGCGATTGACCGCACCAAACAGGTTCTCGGACTGCCCGCAGGTTACCGGGTCGCCATCGTCCCAGCCTCCGATACGGGGGCCGTCGAAATGTGCATGTGGTCCATGCTCGGCGGGCGGCCGGTCGATATCTTCGCCTGGGAAAGCTTCGGTAAGGACTGGGTCACCGATGCGGTCAACGAGCTGAAACTCGAAAACTGCGAGATTCACACCGGCGATTACGGCGTTCTGCCAAACTTCGCAGCTGCCCGTGATGACGCCGACATCGTCTTCACTTGGAACGGCACGACGTCTGGCGTTCGCGTGCCGAACGCTGACTGGATCGAACCCAACCCCCATCGCGTGGTGATTTGCGATGCCACCTCGGCGGTCTTCGCCCAGGAGATCGAATGGGAAAAGCTCGATGTCGTGACCTATTCCTGGCAGAAAGTGCTGGGCGGGGAAGCGGCCCACGGCATGCTGATCCTGTCGCCGAATGCTGTGCGTCGGCTTGAAACCTACACCCCGGATCGCCCGCTGCCGAAGCTCTTCCGTATGCTGAAGGGCGACAAACTCAATAATGGCCTGTTCGAGGGTGCAACAATTAACACGCCGTCCTTGCTGTGCACTGAGGATTATCTACAGGCGCTCGATTGGTGCGAGAGCCTCGGCGGATGGCAAGCCCTTAAGGCGCGTTCCGACGAAAGTCTCGCCACGCTTACAGAATGGGAAGCCCGCACGGACTGGGTAGGGTTTCTCTGCCCCGATGCATCCGTGCGCTCGAACACAGGTGTGACCTTTAAGATCGTCGACCCCCGTGTCGCCTCACTCGACGAGGCCGGTCAGCGTGCCTTCGTCAAGAAGATGATGGGGCTGCTCGATGCGGAAGGCGTAGCTTACGATGCTGCCGGCTATGCAAAGGCCCCTCCCGGGCTGCGCATCTGGTGCGGCGGTACCGTTGAGCCTTCCGACGTCGCGGCTCTGACGCCTTGGCTCGACTGGGCTTTCCAAGAGACCGTCACGTCTCTTTAGAGACGCTGCTATGACCGTTACCCTTCGTCCTGCCACCCTGGCGGATGTCCCCCTTCTCGAAAGGTGGGACACTCAGCCCCATGTCATCGCTGCTACGAGCGATGATCCGGATGCCAAGACAGCATTCGAGGGTGCTGTATGGGCGGATGAACTTACCGACGAGGATCCAGCCAGCGCATACTTCATTGCCGTGGTTGCGGAGCGCCCTATCGGCGCGATGCAGGTCATCGATCCTGCCCTTGAGAGAACGCACTATTGGGGAGAGGACTGCCCGCCAAACTTGCGCGCGATGGATATCTGGATTGGTGAGTCAGACTGCCTCGGTAAGGGCTATGGCACGCAGATGATGACGCTGGCGATTGGAAACGCCTTTGCGACTGAAGCGGTCGAAGCCATTCTTATTGATCCCCTTACGTCAAACACACGTGCCCACCGTTTCTACGAACGGCTGGGATTCAAATTTGTCGAGCGCCGCAATTTCGACGGCGACGACTGCCTTGTTTATCGCCTTAACCGCGCCGACTGGCGCACCGGAGACACTTAAATGCCTAAAGTTCTTATTGCTGATAAGCTCAGCCTTGCTGCCGTTGATATTTTCAAACAGCGCGGCCTTGAAACAGAGACAAAGACCGGCCTTTCAAAAGAGGAGTTGATCGCTGAAATTCCTGCTTATGATGGTTTGGTCGTGCGCTCGGCTACAAAGCCCGACGCCGATGTCATCGCCGCAGCAGACAATCTGAAAGTCATCGGCCGCGCGGGTATTGGTGTCGACAATATCGACATCAAGGCCGCAACGGCCAAGGGCGTTGTCGTGATGAACACGCCTTTCGGAAATGCCATTACCACCGCAGAGCATGCGATCGCCATGATGTTTGCGGCGGCCCGGCAGATCCCGGCGGCCAATGCCGGCACCCAGGCTGGAGACTGGCCGAAGAAAGCCTTCATGGGAACCGAGCTTTCCTACAAGACGCTTGGCCTCATTGGTTGCGGCAATATTGGCAGCAGGGTTGCTGAGCGGGCCTGCGGTCTTGCCATGAAGGTTGCCGCCTATGATCCGTTTTTGACCGAGGAGCGGGCCGTTGAACTCGGTGTCGAGAAAGTTGAGATCGAAGAACTGCTCGCCCGCGCCGATGTGATCACACTCCATGTGCCGCTGACGGATCAGACAGCGAATATTCTGTCAGCGGACAATCTCGCCAAGACGAAGAAGGGTGTCATCATCGTCAATTGCGCCCGTGGTGGCCTGATCGATGAGGCCGCCCTGAAGGATGCACTTGAGAGCGGACATGTGGCTGCTGCTGCGCTTGATGTGTTCGCTGAGGAACCCGCAAAAGACAATCCGCTGTTCGGTGCCCCGAACTTTATTGCAACGCCGCACCTGGGAGCTGCTACTGCTGAAGCCCAGGAAAATGTTGCCTTGCAGGTTGCAGAGCAGATGTCCGATTATCTGCTTACGGGTGCGGTCACCAACGCCCTCAACATGCCATCCGTCACAGCTGAGGAAGCGCCGCGCCTGACGCCCTTTACGACGCTTGCTGAAAAGCTGGGGGCCTTCGCCGGACAGATTTCCGACTACGGCTTTGAAGAAGTGGTCATCGAATATGAAGGGGAGGTGTCAGAGCTGAACCGCAAGCCGATCACGGCGTCGGCGCTGGCTGGTCTCCTCCGTCCGAGCCGAGGCGATGTAAACATGGTGTCTGCTCCTGCGATCCTCCAAGAGAGCGGCATCAAGTTGACCGAGACCAAGACTGAGGAAAGCCCCGTCTATGACAGCCTGATCAGGATCAAGGTGCTGACCAAGGCGACAGAGAATGCGCCTCAAGGTGGCTGGCGGACGCTTGCAGGCACTGTGTCTGCTGGGCGACCGCGCATTGTTGAAGTGAAGGGTATGGCGCTCGAAGGCGATTTTTCGGCGACCACGCTCTACGTCAACAATCTCGATATTCCGGGCTTCATTGGCTCCCTCGGAGTGCTTCTCGGTGAAGCCGATGTGAACATCGCAACCTTCCATCTTGGGCGGACAGACGAAGGCGGCGAAGCCATCGCGCTTGTCGGCATCGATTCTGAGCCGCCGGCTGCCACTTTGGAGAAACTCCACAAGATGGAGCACATCCGATACGCCAAGGTTCTGACCTTCTAGGTATGGAGAATGCGCAGGGCTGTGCTTAACGACGATAGGCGTCTGATTTCGCGGTACTTTACAGTTTGCGCGAAGACCGGAAAGTCGCGCGTTTTTGGTTTGACAGGTAAGATTGGCTCGGCTCTCTGATCGTGTGAACGTCTATCAGAGAGCCGATTCCATGCTTCCTCTTAAAGCAGCTATTCTTACCGTTTCCTGCGCGATCTCGACCGCAGGTTTGGCGCTTGCTCAATCCGAAGAAGACGGCAGGACCTCATTTTCTGATATTGTCAGTGAAGTGCGCTTCGGTGTCCTTGCCCACAACATTCCAATCGGTGGCAGCGCGGACGCAGAGAATCAGGAAGAGGGCGAGAACATCCAGGTGGAAATCCAGTTCCACACACCAAAACGACTTCGCTGGAAATACTTCTTCGATCCGGAGCCCTACATTGTCGGGTCCTGGAACACGGCCGGCAATACAAGTTTTGGCGGTTTCGGCCTGAACTGGGATTGGCAGCTCGGCAAACGCAAACGCTGGGAGATCGAAACAAGTCTTGGCTATATCGTTCACTCCGGCGAAATCGATATTCCTTTCCCGAATGACCCGGCCAATCCCGCCAATGCCGCTTTCGACAATAACAATATTCTTTTTGGATCGCGTGATCTCTTCCGATCCACCTTCGCCATCAACCGCCATATTGGCGAGCGCTGGGGCGTTCAGTTGATTTATGAGCATCTGTCCCACGGTCAGATCCTTGGCGACGGGCGCAATCAGGGAAATGATTCCATTGGCGGTCGGTTTTACTACCGGTTCGGTCGCAGCGATTGATTCCGCGCTCAACCTCTTGCCAACTTTGTTCATTGAACGCACGCTCCGCTGAAAAGACATGATCAGTGGAGGACAGCCATGGACAACCGGCATATTGTGGTGATTGGCGGCGGGCTTGGTGGCCTTTTGGCGGCGATCAAGCTGAAGGAAGCCGGCTACACATTTACGCTGCTTGAAAAGAACAAAAGTGTTGGTGGCACCTGGTACGAAAACAAGTATCCGGGCTGCTCCTGCGATGTTCCGGTGGCGCTCTACGAATACTCCTTTGCCCAGTCCATGGTTTGGTCGAAAGGCTATCCGATCGCTGATGAGGTCGAGGCCTACGCCAACGAACTTGTAGAGCGATATCAACTTAGCCAATCCATCCGCCTTGAGGAGGCGGCCAGCCGCGCCGAGTGGAGCGATGATAGTAAGAGCTGGCGGATCACCACCGCGAGTGGCGACACGATTGAAGCCATGGCCCTTGTTAGCGCGTTGGGTCAGCTCAATCGTCCTAAGCTGCCGGACATTGAAGGGCTGGAAACGTTCGAAGGTCCTGCCATGCATACGGCGAGGTGGGATCGCTCTGTTGATTGGGCCTGTAAGAAGGTCGGTGTTCTGGGAACAGGTGCCAGCGCGGTCCAGCTTGTGCCACCCATGGCAGAGACCGCTGAACACCTCACCATCTTCCAGCGCAGCCCGAACTATATCGTGCCGCGGCCCGACCAGCCCATCACGCCGGAAGACAAAGCATTAGCCGTGTCCAATCTCGAAAGCGCTATGTTGATATATAATCTTAACCGGCAGCTTATTTATGAAAATGCGGAGCGACTGAGCTGGAAGGCCTTTGAATGGACGCCGGAAGGCCGTGCTGCCTTTACCGCCCGCGCCCTGAACTATTTGAATGAGAAAATCACCGATCCAGATCTTCGAGCAGCTCTGACACCGGACTATCCAATTGGCTGTCGGCGCATTCTGATTTGTGAGGATTATTACGACACACTCAATCGCGATAACGTCACTCTGGAAACAACTCATATTAAGCGCATCCACCCAAAGTCTGTTGAGCTTGAAGATGGCCGCATGGTCGATTGCGATATCCTCGCGCTTGCCACCGGCTTTAACACCTCCGACTGGAACCTCTCGGTGGATATTCGTGGCGCGAACGGCCTGGCCTTGCAAGACGCTTGGTCTGATGTCCCGAGGACCTATTATGGCATCAGCGTATCCGGTTTCCCGAACTTCTTTATGCTTTATGGACCGAACACCAATCTTGGGCACAACTCCATCACATCGATGATGGAAGCACAGATGGGCCACATCGTGAATGCTCTCGCCGTGCTGGATGAGACCGGCGCTGTCGCGCTTGCTCCTACAGAGGAAGCGCAGAGTGAGTTCAACGGCAAGCTCCAGGCCGATCTTAAGAACACGGTCTGGGGAGATGAGGCATGCGGCGGCTCCTGGTATAAAACGGAAGATGGTTTCATCACCCAGAACTGGTCCGGCACTGTCAACGCTTATCGAGATGCCGTTGAAGAAATCCGCCGTGAGGATTACGAGCTTATTGGCTGACTGCGCTGTCTAGCATAGCTAGGGTACGTATACGGTGTAAATTACCTCGGCGGATGCCTCGATCACGCCATCTGACAGATCGATGTTTCCAGAGTTGTATCTGTACGTAAGATCAAATCTTACAGACTGATCCGTTATCGTGCCCGGTCCGGCGGCCGTGCGTTGGTTGCCGAGAAAGACGCGTCTCGCTGTTTCCATTGTCGACAGTCTACGGAAGTTCGCCTGGCTGCCACCTGCGGCACCTCCGGTATGGGGAAACTGCGAAGCGCTGCCGAAGGATAACCCGCCATCATTGCCGGATTGGGTCACCCTGAGGCGTACACGCATGCGGTTGAATACATCCGGAGTTGTGCCGTTTAATGCAGTTGCCTGTCCATCGATGGCGAAGGCGGTATTTGAGGCCACATAGAAACTCGTATCCCACTCTGCGCGCCTCGTATTTATGTCGCTATTTCCTCTTATGGTGAACGGGCTGAACGTGTCATCGGGATCGGTGATATCATTATCGTTGAAGTCGGTGGTAAAGCCTCCACCTGCCACTCTCTGCACACGGAAGGGTACACCGTTGGTAGACACGGCTGCGTCTTCCGTTGGTGTCAGACTGCCTGTTACAATGGTATGTACGTCGCCGGTGATCAGATCGATGTCGCCCGACGTTGCTCCTGTAGCCCCAGTCCCTGTGTCAATGATAAAGTCCGATACGATCGGAACTGCGCCTGCCGGATCAAAGCCGTCCGCACCCCAGACAATAACAAGCCCCTGAACGTTGAAAGCGGGGTTGTCCATCTCGCTGGCGCTGCTTGCTTGTGCTCCCAAAGCCGCGAAGGCCAAGCTCGCAAGGCCGGCACGGCCGGTTGCAAAGTTATGAAATTGCCGCCTCATAGGTTGTGCTCTATACGGATGGAATTGAAAAACCGGTTGCTTAAAGGCTTAAATCCAGCGTGAGCAATTAACCATAAAGCGCCTCAAAGCCTGAAAGAAAGCTAGCGACATTTGCGCCCAGTGCGTCGATCGCATAGCCGCCTTCCATGCAGGCGAGTGTTGGCAGGCCGAGCTCGCTGATCTGCTCAGCCATCGATTTGTAATCCTCTGTCTGAAGACAAAAATTGGAAATCGGATCTTCGGCATAGGTGTCTGCGCCGTAGGGAACAATCAGCAATTCCGGCTTGAAGCTCGCCGCGGTTTCACAGGACCTGCCCAAAGCGTCAGCATAGGACGGCCAGTCTGTGCCTCGGGGAAGAGGAATGTTCAAATTGAAGCCCGCGCCTTTACCTGTACCTGTTTCATCCCCATGCCCCCAATAAAACGGATAGTCCGTTTTTGGATCAGCATGGATAGATATGGTCAGAACATCACCGCGTTCATAGAAAATATCCTGCGTTCCGTTGCCATGGTGATAATCGACATCGAGGATCGCGACGCGCGACATGCCTTTATCTATGGCGTTCTGCGCGGCGATGGCGACATTGTTGAGGTAGCAATAACCCCCCATATAGTCGGCCCCCGAATGATGTCCCGGCGGTCGGCATAAGGCGAACGAGGTCCCGCCATTCGAGCTTGTATTCTGTAAAGCGGTAAGTGCCGTCTGTGCGTTCCAGTAAGCTGTATCCCACGTATGACCGGTAATCGGAGTACCGCAGTCATAGGCGTATCGCCCGAGCTTTGCGTCAATACGATCAAGATCCAGCGGCCTGCGGCCTTTCACCGGAAACACATAAGGAAACGCGTCGCCAGGTCTTCCGGCCTCAGCCCATTCCCCGTGCGCTTTCTTCAGGAAATCAACATAGCCCGCATCGTGAACGCTCAGGATTGGGTCGATTCCGAAATCCTGGCTGGGCAGGGGCGTGCCGACAGCTTCAAGTATCGCGTCGATCCGCGCTGGCGTCTCCGCATAGGGTACCATTTCGCCGTTTTGCAGCTCGGCTTTGGGCGCATGGTGTGCCTGCTGCGGCGCGTAGAACATCTTCATTCCTCGCGCCTAGCATGGCTGCCGATCAGGCTCTAGCAGCCTGTGCTTTCAACATTCAGAACGGTGAGGCTTTCTGGGTCATAGAGATAGGTATCGCGCTGGCAGTCTGTGATGAAAACCGAAAAGGTAAGAGGCTCTTCTGCCACGAGCGTGTCCAGAGCTTCGGCTCCATACTTCCGAAGATCGTCGCTCGGATTCACATAATGGGGCTCTCTGTTGCAGGCCTCCTCATTGATCAGGCAGGCGGAAAGTTGTGCCATTCTGACCGGCAGCGACATAATGCCCGTATCGCTCAGCGTTAAGCGCTCTGCGGTCTGAATCTCTTCCATTAGCTGGCGCTGGGCAGCCGCCAGCCGGTCTTCGCATGCGATAGGGCCGGCATTGTCGAACAGGCCGCGCGCCTCCACGCGAAGTATCCTCTCTCCTGTCTGGCGGCGTATGGTCTGGTCGAATACAGGCCCCTCATTCGCCGCGCCTGGCTGAATTATTGTTGATACAACAATGCGTTCGCCTGTTGCCCCTATGGATGTGTCCTCGCGAACACCCCCGCTACAAGCCGACCCTGCGCTCTCTGCAGTATCCGCCCCCTGCGCAATGCTGCCTCCGGAGAGGGTCAGTGCGCTCAGTATCAAAACTCTACAAATCATGGAGCGGAAACTCGCCAACTAAGATGACAAAGCCGTAAGTAAATTGAGGCAATTTCTCGTCAAGTTACAGGCTTTCTCTTGCAATCATACGACAAACAGTGTCCCTGACGCCGGCTTTGATCAAGTCGGAGAAGCTGTATGTCAGGCGTCGTGGTCGTCGGAGCCCAGTGGGGTGATGAGGGTAAAGGCAAGATTGTCGATTGGCTATCACACCGGGCTGATGTGATCGCCCGCTTTCAGGGCGGGCACAATGCTGGCCACACTCTGGTGATTGGCAACAACACTTACAAGCTGAACCTCTTGCCGTCGGGTGTTGTCCGCGGCGGGAAGCTCTCCGTCATTGGAAACGGGGTTGTCGTGGATCCCTGGCAGCTCCTTGCGGAAGTCGATACGATGGCAGAAGGCGGCATATCGCTCGGCCCAGACGATTTGCTCCTTGCAGAGAATGCATGCCTCATCCTGCCATGGCATCGTGACCTCGATGCTGCGCGCGAAGGCGCACTCGCCGAGGCAAAGATCGGCACGACCAAGCGCGGCATAGGCCCAGCCTATGAGGATAAGGTTGGCCGCCGCGCTATCCGGGTTGCTGACCTAACTGACGAAGCCGCCCTCGATATGAAGCTCGCCCGTCTGATCGCTCACCATGCGCCGCTGCGTGCAGGTCTCGGCCTTGATGCGCCGGACGCTGATGCCCTCAAAGCCGAGCTGCTGGCGATTGCGCCGCGCATACTCGCTTATTCTGGGCCTGCCTGGAAACGCCTGGATGAAGCCGCGCGTTTGGGGCGGCGCATTTTGTTTGAAGGCGCGCAAGGTGTTATGCTCGATGTCGACCACGGCACATATCCGTTTGTCACCTCATCTAATGTCGTCTCCGGGCAAGCCGCCGCAGGGACAGGGCTTGGCCCCCGTGCGGTCACCTATGTGCTTGGCCTCGCCAAGGCTTACACAACACGCGTCGGGTCAGGGCCGTTCCCCACGGAACAAGACAACGCGATTGGCGAGCGCCTTGGCACGGCTGGCCATGAATTTGGTACAGTGACGGGACGTAAGCGCCGCTGCGGATGGTTCGATGCGGTGATGGTGCGTCAGGCCTGCGCCGTTTCCGGCGTAACGGGGCTCGCACTTACGAAGCTTGATGTGCTTGACGGTTTTGAAGAGCTGAAGATCTGCGTCGGTTACAAACTCGGCGATGAGACTTTAGATTACCTTCCCGCGACCGCCGCCGCTCAAGCCGCCGTAGAGCCGATTTACGAAAACATGGAAGGGTGGTCGGAGAGCACCAAGGGCGCACGAAGCTGGAATGACCTACCTGCCCAGGCTGTCAAATATGTCCGCCGCCTAGAAGAACTTGTCGGCTGTCCTGCGGCGCTGGTGTCGACGTCTCCTGAACGTGAAGATGTCATCCTGATGCGGGATCCGTTCGAGCGTTAGGCCAGCTGGATCGCGATCCCTGCAGCGAGGAGGCTTAGTATTGCTCCAGTCGTGGCGCTGTACCGGCATACCCTGAACCATACAGGAAGCTTGCCTGCCTGCCACGCCAATCGGTCCCACACCAATTGAATGGCGAACAATGCCGCGAACGCGAACAGTGCGAGGCTGAAAGCGGATGTCAACATTACACCGATAAGGATGGCCCAGGCCGCGAGCGACGGCAGCACGGAAAGTCCTAGGCTCCAGCTGTCAAAAGGTTTTGCCAGTAAGGCCGCGCCCCAGCGAATGCCTCCCAGAAAGCTCAGTATCGTTGCCGCATAGAACAGCAGAAACAAGACTGGGAAACTCTGCTCACCGATCAGATTGCCGTCACCCGTCACATAGATTGACAGGGCTGCGAGGCTGATAAAGGGCAAAATGCCTGCAAGGGTGAGCAGTAGCGGCAGGGCGGGAGCTTTGTCAGTCATGCCCGCCATATGGCCCACAATGCGCCGCGGTCCAATCGCGGTTTGCTCTTTAAGTCATGGTGATGGGGCCCCATCTGATTTCCCATGGCAAATTTCAAACCGACGGATGTCCTAAAGTTCTCAATTCCAGCCCTGCTTTGCGCAGGCATGGTCTACGTCTTCGTTGTTCTCCCCTTAAGCGCGCCGAAATTCACTATGAAGCAAGGAGAGTTCATTGGTGTTGTTGCGGCGCTCGCTGCAGGCATGGGGCTTGGTGCCAAAATTGAGCAACGCGCACTTATCGAACTGAAAGACGGACGCGCTTGGTGGATCAGTGTGCCCTCAAATGAAGCATTGGCGAGAGGCAGCAATGTAAAAGTGGAAGTTGTTTGCGTCACCGATGACTTTCAACAATGCGCTGCAAGGTATACAGGACGCCCCGATATCTGATCACCGAAAACGCTCAAAGAGAAAGGCCGAAACCCTTGAGGCTTCCGGCCTTCCAAACACGATTTACGCGTTGAACATTAGGAGCCAGAAGCCTTGGCGGGCTTCGGGTTCACAACGCCCGGCCATGCTTCGTCAGCGGCTTCGATAAAGCCTGCGCGGTCCTTGTCCCAGCCTTCCTGTACTTCGGTATTATAGTTGAGGAAGAGGCGGTCATCGACAACGGCCCAGACCTTCGGGTCGCCGGGATAGGCTGCCCCCTGTGAGGCACCCCATGCGCAGTGGCCACCATAGGCTGGCGCATATTTCGCCGGATCTGCGAGGAACGTGTCGAGGTTTTCCTGGCTGGCGAACTGGAAAGTCGCGCCCTCGTGGGTGGTTGAAAAATCGGCTGAGCCCTCGACCGGCTCACCGGAAAAATAGGAAACGCTGTCATATCCGCCGACGGCGAGATTGTTTTCAGCGGCAGTGAAAACCTGCGGGACGGCGTCTTCAGCGATGGCGTGGGACGCGAACAGGGCTGGCGTTGCGATGAGAGCAGCGGCGGCAACAAGTGTGCGCAATTTCATTGGGAACTCCTTTTGATGGGCAGGACCCCAGCGGCCTGCCGACAGCTCATGTGAGCGAGCCCACTACTTTCCGCTACCCACGAAAGCCTCACTCTCGGTAACGGATATGTCAGCGTCCCGATTTATTGCGTCAGTTCTCTAGCGGCCTTCTCAAGGGCGGCTACCCGCCGTTCGTCGCTCGGATGGGTTGAAAGGAACTCCGGAACTTTGCGTTTCTTCCCGGCATCCGAGTTATTCAGATTTCGCCAGAATTCTGCAGCTTCATTCGGATCATAACCTGCATCGGCGAGATATTTCAGGCCCTCAAGATCTGCTTCCAGCTCATCATTTCGATTGAACGGATAAATCGTTCCGGCGGCCACAGCGCCGCCTGCAACCTCTCCGACAGATTCCAGTGCACCTACGCCTGT
Organism: Pseudomonadota bacterium; assembly: GCA_039196965.1. Classification (GTDB taxonomy): domain Bacteria; phylum Pseudomonadota; class Alphaproteobacteria; order Caulobacterales; family Hyphomonadaceae; genus CALLCD01. The sequence continues at coordinate 58,377 of JBCCUK010000009.1, forward strand.
CACTGCGCCAGGCAATTTCGCAACGCCGATCAGCACGCCCGGGGCAAATCCTCTGCTCAGGCGTTCTTCAGCATGACGGAGGCGAACATGGGCAACCTCGTGCCCGATGATTGCCGCGAGCTGATCTTCGTTTTCAACATGTCCGACAAGACCGAAAAAAATGCCGATCTTGTTGTTAGGGAGCGCGAACGCATTCACCGTTTCTGGATCATCAAACAGCACTGTTTGCCATTCGGAAGGGTCCTCGCCAGCTGCGCGCAGTATGCGATCGCTTGTGATCGAGACAAGGCGCGTTTGCGTCAGGTTGGTGCTTGGCGGTTTCGCTTCGAGAATGCTCTGCCATTCAGAATCTGCCGACTTCTGAATCTGACTCTCCGGTATCAGTCCACTGGAAACGCAGGCGGATAGCCCCAGCATGGCCAGGCTGATCAAGAGACCTCTTCCGATCGGAAATACGTTCATCTGTCTCACCTTCTCGAAATTGCCCGGCTCATATGGATGCGCCAGGTCCGCAGATGAAATCACGTCCTAGAGAGTGAGGCGAGTGCTTCAGTTAGATTATTCAACCTCTGAGCAGACGTTTTGCGGTGACCGCACACCAACCTCTGTGACCTTGCCGCTGGCGTTATCAACATCGAAATAAAAATCGCCATAGTCGTAACTCGTTTCAGACTGGCGATTGATGACGCAAATGGGCTGGCCAGCGCGGGATCTGGCGAAGATCTGTTCAACCCCCGGAGCAATTCCATCCGGGGTGCGAAAGCGGGTATCGGTTGCAATAATCCAGTAGACTTCATCGCTTGCGGCGACGGCGAGCCCATCAAAATTGTAACTTGTTGAGGCGGATCCTCTAAGTGGCGTCGTGCTCTGCGGATTGCCTTTCAGCGCGAGTAACTGGCCAAGCGTCATACCGATTTCGACGTCGCCAATGCGCTCTCCCTTGACGATGACATCATCATTCAAGGTCAGCGGCCTTGGATTTGTTTCACAGGATGCGAAAATAGTAGCGGCGGGAAGCGCGATTAGCGCGAGATACTTTTGCACGGGTGCCTCTTTTTCAAGTGCGCTCCCCAGCGATGACCCAACAACACCCGATGATTGCGGCAATGTCCAGGCAGCACGCCCGAAACGCGATTAATCGGGCGATCGGTAAAGATAGCTCAGCGCAATAGCCCCTGCCGTGGCGACATTGATGCTGTCAAACCCTTCCGTCATGGAGATGCGAACCGGCTTTCCCTTCGCGAGTATATCATTGGAAAGCCCCGGACCTTCCGCGCCAAGAACGATGGCGACTTTATCGGGACGGTTTAGCCCATGAAGCGGAACCGCTCTGGCGCTTGGCGTCATGCACCAGATATCAAAGCCAGACCGTTCGAGTTGGGTGAGAATATCTGCCTCTGTTCCGTCATGGGCAAAGGGCAGGGTGAGCGCTGTGCCAGCCGATACTCTGATCGCTTTCCGGTAAAGCGGGTCGCAAGACCCCGCATCTAGGAGAATGGCTTCGCAGCCGAATGCGGCCGCATTTCGAAAACATGCGCCGACATTGTCGTGATTGGATAGACCCAGGAGGACAAGCACAGTTTGCGCCTCTGCTATAACTGTCCCGATCTCGACTGGCTTCCCTTTCTTCCCGCAAGCGAGCACACCCCGATGTACAGGGAACCCGGCCACTTCATCCATCAGCGCCTGTTCGCCGACATAGACCGGCACTGCGTCGTCCAGATCTTCCAGTAGATATTGGAGCGGTGCGAGGCGTGTTTCGGTCAAGAACAGGCTTTCCGCCTCAAATCGTGATCGGCGGATCAGGGCATCCAAAGTGACCTTCCCCTCAACAATAAACTGGCCGCCATGGCCGCGCATCAGGCCCCGCTCCCGGATGGAGACATAAGGCGCGAGCCTTGGATCATGGAGGTCGGAGACGGGAATGATCGCCATGGGGCCTTAGAGCGTTTCTGGTCGCCTCCATCAATTCCTGAGTGCACGCCTCTTGATATTAATTAGCATAATTGCTAATTAGCAAATATGGAAATTAAAGCGCTTAAGGCACTTGCCCATCCGGTCCGCCGGCAAATCATGGAAGCGCTCCGCTCCGGGGCGAAGACGTCCGGTGAACTGGCAGATCTATTCGACGCGAGCTGGCCGACAGTGTCGCGCCACCTTGCAACGTTGAAAGAGGCGGATCTGATCACCGCTGAGCGGCGGGCGACGTCTATTCTCTATCGGGCAAACACAAGTGTTCTGGAGGATGCGGCGGCGGCCGTGCTGGCATTGATCAGGGCCGACGATGGCAATGATCTGGATGACGATATGAAGGAGGCAGCGGAATGAAGGCGGTTAGAATTCGTGGGTTGATGATCACGCTGATCGGTCTGGTTGTAACAGGAGCGGTTGCGCTCATTGCGCCGGGATACTTCGAAGAGGGTGCACAGGTGCCGGTCCACTGGGGCATAAACGGGCCCGACCGCTTTGCTGATGCGTCAACAGCCAGCCTCTATTTGTGGATTGTGCCGGGAGCCTGCGTGTTTGCAGGGATGCTTTTCGCCGGCATGCCGTCCCTTGAGCCTTTCCGGGAAAATCTCGATCGCAGCATTAAGGCCTATAATGCAGTCTGGGTCGGCGTGACCGCGCTGCTCATTTTCGTCCAGATCGGGATTGCAGCAAGTATGACTGGCCACTTTGTGCCGGGAGAAGAGTTCCCCCGCGCGATTCTCGCCGCAGTTGGTCTGTTCTTCATAGTGATCGGCAATTACATGCCGAAAACGCGGGCTAATTTTATTTTCGGCATTCGCACCCCGTGGACCCTGACAAGCGATACGGCCTGGGAGAAAACCCATCGCCTCGGCGGCAGACTGTTCATTCTTGCCGGCCTGTTGGCGATCGCCCTGTCCGGCATCGCTCCGATAGAGATGATGGTTTGGCTCTTCATCGGCATTCTATTGCCGTTAATCAGTATACTGTTTGTATATTCGTTCTTCGCCTGGAAATCCGCGACCGACCGGATGGGATCATCGGATTATATTGTCTAGCGGTTGCCATGACCGACGCGGCCGGTGCACTCGATCTCGATCAGGGCATCGGCAGCCAGCCCTGACACGGCCACCGTTGTTCTCGCTGGCGGCGTGTCCGGAAAGAATGTCCGATAGGCGGCATTCATTTCACTGAAGTCGGCAATATCCGCGAGGAATACCTGACATCTGACGAGATCGGCATGGCCCGCGCCGACAGTGGCCAGTGTTGCGCCAATATTTTCCATCGTCTGGGTCGTCTGCGCGCTAATTCCGCCCTCAGGATAATCCCGTGTGCCTGGCACAAAGCCGAGATGTCCTGCCAGATAGATTGTGTCTCCGGAGACAATCACCGATGAATAGGGTGGACCTTCAGCTTGCGGACGGGGCTCAGGCGGCGCGACAGCCGTCTGAGGCACGCTTGTTTGGGCGCAGGCAGGAAGGGCAATGGATAGGGCGAGGGCGGCAGAAAGACATCTGATCATGTCAGAGATGTCTCACGCTGCACCGGCTCCGGCAAGGAAAACTCTATCCCCGCATCGGCAGGCCTTGCTCCTTGGCCATGCGCACCATGGCCTTTTGCAGCTTCTCGAATGCGCGGACCTCGATCTGGCGGATACGTTCGCGCGAGACCTTGTAGACCTCTGACAGTTCTTCCAGTGTCTTTGGTTCGTCGGTCAGGCGGCGCTCCTGGAGGATATGCTGCTCGCGCTCATTGAGGTCGGCCATGGCGGCCTGCAACAGCTCCATGCGCGCGCCGAATTCCTGACTATCGGCAAAGTTTGCAGCCTGGTTCGGCTCTTCGTCGGCGAGCCAGTCCTGCCACTCCATGTCGCCTTCCTGGCCCATGGGGACGTTCAGCGATGCGTCGGAGCCGGACATTCGCCCATTCATGGAGCGCACTTCGTCTTCGGAGACGTTCAGCCGATCGGCGATTTCTGTCACCTGATCCGGTGTCAGATCGCCCTGTTCCAGCGCGTTGATCTCGCCTTTGATGCGGCGGAGGTTGAAGAACAGTTTCTTCTGCGCCGCCGTCGTGCCGAGCTTCACAAGGCTCCAGCTGCGCAGGATGTATTCCTGAATAGAGGCCCGAATCCACCACATAGCGTAGGTGGCGAGACGGAAGCCCTTATCCGGGTCGAATTTTTTGACCGATTGCATCAGACCAACATTGCCCTCAGAGATCACCTCGGCCATCGGCAGGCCATAGCCGCGATATCCCATCGCAATCTTGGCAACGAGGCGCAGGTGTGACGTCACCATCTTTTCGGCGGCGTCAGAGTCGCCGTGCTCCTGCCAACGTTTGGCGAGCATGAACTCTTCTTCCTTCGCCAACATGGGGAATTTGCGAATTTCACTTAGATAACGTGAGAGGCCCTGTTCCGGGCTTAATGCTAATGCGCGTGTCTCGGCCATATTCGGCCTCCTTCTCGAATTTGCCAGGCCCGCGTTGCGGCACTTGGCGCAGCCATATTGGGCCGTAATCCGCAATTCCACTCGGTGGCAATTTTGTCACAGCCAATTTTTGGTGAGGATAAGTATCCCTCGCCCTCGTGTCATAAATAAGATCCTCGGCGATCTGTTTGAAGGGGTGGTTCACGCATCTGTGTAGTAAAGGTAGAAAATTATATTATAAACAATGTATTGTATGGCTGCGCTTGAACCCTGTGAAAGACCTTGTAAACCCGCGATATGAAAATCCTTGTTACTGGATCGTCTGGCTGGCTGGGGAGGTTTCTGATTCCGCTGCTGTGGGAAGCTGGCCAAGAGCCGTATGGTGTCGATATTGTCGCTTCTGACTTCACCGATAGCGTTCTGAACATAGCGGACGCTGACCTTGTTCAGGATCTTTTCCGCGAACATGACTTTGACGGTGTCATCCATGCCGCCGCGTTGCACAAGCCGGATATCGTTCGATACCCGGAACAGACCTTTGTTGACGTTAACGTCACCGGCACCCTGAATCTTTTAAAGGCGGCTTCAGAGCGAGGGGTTACACGATTTGTCTTCACATCGACGACATCCTTAATGATCAGTCAGAGCATTCGCGACGGCCGCGGCGAAGAAGCCATCTGGCTTGATGAGGACCATCGTCCCCTGGAGCCGCGCAACATTTACGGGGTCACCAAACTCGCTGCCGAAAGCCTGTTTCGGATGTATCATATTGTGCACGGACTGAACGTTGTTGTTCTGCGCACGTCGCGCTTCTTTCCTGAAGAAGACGACACGATCGCAGGGGTTCCTGGCCCGAATCTCAAAGCCAATGAATTGCTGAACCGACGTGCCACCGTAGGCGACATGGCTAGGGCACATCTGACAGCTTTGGACTGCGCTCCTGACATCGGTTTCGGGCTTTACATCGTCTCAGCCCCGACACCTTTCCAAAGAGAGCATACGCCTGGACTAAAACAGAATGCGTCGGCGATTGTTGCTGATCTCTTTCCAGATGCACCGGAGCTCTACGCGGCCAACAAATGGAAGTTGCCGGATCGGATCGACCGGATCTATGACGGCACGCGGATCAGCCGCGACCTGGGATTCGAATACGATACGACATTTACCGATGTCCTGGATGCTTTGCGGGATGGCTACGACCTGCCCATAGCCCATGACCCAGCCTATACATCTCCGATCACGGACAAGCGTGCACTGCGGGCCAATTAGCGTCAGCTCGTCATTGCGCTTGCTTCGCTATTCCCGAAGCAGATCCCCGATCAGCAATGCCGCCCGGCGCGTTGCGTCTTTCATTGATGCGATCTCCATATATTCGCCGGGGGAGTGGGCTCCGCGTCCGTCTACACCGAGGCCGTCCATGGACGTCACATAGGGCGCGATGAAGCTGATATCGGCAGCGCCGCGACGCTCAGGCGGATAGGGTTTTGCGGGATCGATTCCGAGACGGGTGTGAACGGCATTCAACTTGTCCAGCAGCTCCAGATTGGCCTCCGTCTCCTCCATGGCGGGGTATCGGTCTTCGAAGAAGATCTCCGCCTCGGTGAGCGGCAGACTATCCTCCACGATGGCGCGCATTCTGTCCCGTGCGTCTTCCAGCTGATTATCGTTCAGGAACCTTAAGCCGCCATAGACGATGGATTTCTGGGCAACGACATTTGTCTTTCCATAAATAGACTGGGAGGAGTAGCTGTTGCCTTCGTTGACAATTGTGCCCCCCGCGAGAACGCCCGGATTAAACGTCAAGCCAAACGGCCCGCGCACTTCGCCATAAAATCGGTTCAGGATCCGGGCCATCTCAAAGACCGCGCCCGCTCCCACTCGATCGGAAAACATGCCTGACGAATGGGCCTGCGGCGCTGATGTTTCCACACGCCAGTTCGATGAGCCGCGACGGCCCGTAACCGCCCACTCATTGCTGCCGCCCTCAAAGTTCAGGGCCACATCGGCTGCTTTTCCCGCCGCGATCAGGTCCTTCCGCGAGAGCTCCAGTGGCGACCCGGCTGATTCTTCGTCGCCTGTTAAGAACACCGTGACCTTGCCTGCCTCTGGCAAGTCTTCCTCGATGAGCGCTTTCATGGCGTACAAAATGACGGCGTTGCCGCCCTTCATGTCCGAAATACCGGGTCCGCGGGCAAGGTCCCCATCGCGTTCAAATGTTTGAAAAGGGCTGAATCTCTCGAACACTGTGTCGATATGACCAATCAGTAGAATATGCGGTCCCGGACCGAATTCCCGCGTCGCGACGAAATGGCCGCCGCGCTTCATCTCCTCCGGCATATCGATCCATCTTGTCTCGAAGCCGATATCCTCAAACCCGACTCTGTAAAGCTCTCCTGCCGCTTTTACGCCTTCGACATTCAGCGTGCCTGAGTTCTGGTTCACTGTGTCTTCAAGGAATTCAAGCTGGGCATCGAAGTTTTGATCAATAGCCTCCAGGATCCGGGTATCCTCAGCGATCGCCGGTAGGGAAAAGACAGCCATTACCCCGCTCCATGCCGCCAGATATTGACGGGTTACAGTCCAGGCGCGAGTGATCATATAGAATCTCCAAAATTCGATTATTGAGACCGTAAAGCGAGCGGGTGCCGATGCAAGTGTCGCAGATGAGGACCCAAACTTGCATCAGATCGTGAAATTATGGCCATATTCAACGCGTAAACGTAACGCTACACCGGGGAGTAGTTTGCAGGACGAGCTGGAAATTGTTGGAACCGCAGCCGCAGGTGCGGTCGCAAGGGACATCGATGGGGATGGCTTCCTGGATGGGCCGTGCCCAAATTGCGGCGTGCTTCTGGATGGCGAATACTGCTCAAGCTGCGGTCAGAGCGCTAAGGACCTTCAGCAGCCGATTTTTACGCTACTCAAGGATATTTTCGATTCGGTTTTGTCTATTGATGGCCGGGCGTGGAAGACCATTCCTGCCCTCCTTTTTCGACCCGGCCATGTCACCCGATCTTACATAGATGGCAAGCGCGCCCGTTATGTTCCGCCGTTCCGATTGTTCCTGCTTTCGTCCGTCGCGTTCTTTCTCCTGATTTTTGGTATGGTGGAGCGTACTGGCTTTCTGGACGGCGACGACATTATCGGCGGAAACGGGGCGAGGGAGGCAATTGCCGACATCCAGATCGAAGGTGAGCGGCTCGGCAGACGTGACGGCTTCGATGATATTTTCAGTGAAGACGGCTCATTGGATATGGACGAGGTTGTCGATTTCCTAGCGGACCTATCGGAGGATGTGGACGATTTTCCACCGGAAGAGCAGGCCGAGATGGTGGAAGTAATTAAAGGAATGGAACGGGTCTCCGCCAGCCGTCAGGAGATATTCAATGCTGTTCAGATCTGGGCTCCCAGGGTGAGTTTCCTTCTGGTCCCGTTCAATATTGTAATACTGACGCTGCTACATTTCTGGATACGCCGCATCTATATTTACAATCATGTTGTTGTGGCGCTGCATATGCAGACATTTCTCTATCTTGCCGCGAGTCTCGCAATTCTATTGTCAAATGCGAGCCCGGGATGGGCATGGTCGATCTTCGGCATCTCAATCCCAATCTATTTTTATCGCATCATGCGTAAGAGTTATGATACGGGACGGATTCTGACTGTTTTCAGAACATTTATGCTTCTTGTGCTGAGCATCGTCAGCCTGTCGCTCGTCATCGCTGCCGTGGCTGTTCTGGGGGCAAATGAAGCTGGGCTTGTCGATTGGAGTACTCTGTCTTTCGGAGAGGATGATAACTTCATCTCCGTAAATCCGGCTTCCTAGGCGGAGCTGTCGACGCCGCTCAGCTCACGCAGCAACGGCCAAGTATAAAGGCCTGTTTTGTGGCCGTCTGAAAATTCTATGCGCACCGCATAGCGGCCGACAGCTTCTGCGCTGAGGACGTCGATTGTGTCCGGTATGGGAAACCGGGGAAGAGGACGGCGATTACCGTGGCCTTTATTTTCCGCAGACGGACTTTCTTCTCTGAGAAATTTGTAGGGAATCGCCCCTGCCAGGCCGTCATCGAAGGTCACAACAAGTTCTCTTGCGCTTCGGCGAAAGCGTAGTTCCGTGGGCCAGGCTGCATCCGAACTCATGGTGTGTCATCAAGTCTGCGCGCCTCGTCTTCCAACATAATCGGAACACCGTCGCGAATAGGATAAGCGAGGCCGGCTTTTTGAGAGATCAGCTCCTGTGCATCGCGGTCATATTCGAGGCGACCCCGGCTTACTGGGCAGATCAGAAGTTCGAGCATTTTTGGGTCCGGCGTTGCCGCTTCGGTTTCATGGCCATCGCTCATTGCAGAGGACCTTCCTTCTCTGGATTACAATTCATGGTCAGCAGCTTAATCAGCGCGTCGCACCTTGCATTGAGATCTTCAGCCTCCAGCAGCGCCTGGCGCTCTATCGGTTCAAATGGACATCCAGCTGCAAGGGCGTGGACAAGCGTCTCCAGCGGGGCTTTCTCCACGGCTTCCCAATCGGCCTGGATCTCATTTGCTTCAGCGTACTGTTCCAAAGCTGTTTCCAGTGTCTTGCGAAGTCCCTTACCTCCAATGATCACCGGTTCACGCAAATCGTCTTCATAGGCTGCATAATCTGCTTTCACCTGACGATATGGAGTCTGAACCTCCAGTTCTTCTGAAAAGCCGAACCTGCAAATGCCTGTCAGCGTAATGAGATACCGGCCATCATCGGTTTCGCCGTACGACGTCACGCGTCCGACGCAACCGACATTTGCAAGGTTTGGCTGATTGCGGGGGCCGCCGGTTGTTTGAACCATGCCAATCAAGCGGCTGCCCGACATGGTGTCGTCTATCATATTGAGATAGCGCGGTTCGAATATGTTCAGGGGCAATTGCCAGCGTGGAAAAAGGACTGCGCCATCGAGGGGAAACACTGCCAGAGTTTCTGGTAAATCCGCCGGGCGGCGATACTGCCTTAAAGGCATGGTAAGGACCTTTCTTCGCTTCCCAACCGTCTACCCAATAAATTAAACGTAATCGCGTCTCAGGCAAACATAAGAGATGAGAGGCGCTTGCGACCATTTATCGTAATCGGGTCTTTGTTTCCGGCAGCTTCGAACACCTTCAACAGTTCTTCTTTGGCCTTGCCGCCTTCCCAGTTGAGATTGCTGGTCAGGATGGCGAGAAGGTGGTCAACGGCCTTATCGTTCTTGCCGGCTGAAATGTACTTCTGTGCGAGATCAAAGCGCGCAGCGTGGTCGTTTGGATTCTGGGTCACGAAATCAAGCGCTTCAGCGAACTCGTCGGGGGGCGGCGCATCTGCGGTCAACTCCATGGCGAGGAGAACGCTTTTTATGTCCGGATCGGTCATCCGATCTTCCGGTACAAGCTTCAACACCTCTTCAGCTCGCTCGTTGTCGCCATGGGCAAGATAGCATCGGGCCAGCCCTGCAATTGCCTTTAGATTGGTCGGGTCAGCGTTGACGATCGCCGCATAGGCTTGAGCAGCTTCGGGGATGTTTCCCTCCTGAAACGCTTGTTCTGCCGCATCGAGCGCCGCAGCCAATTCCTTCGCGCTATCGGTGCCGGTCAACAATTTGTCGATCCAACCCCGGATCTCACCTTCAGGTTTGCCGCCGACAAACGCATCCACAGGGCGGCCTTTGTCAAAACCGAATACAGCGGGAATGGACCGTACGCCGAGCTGTCCGGCAATCGCCGGGTGCTCATCGATATTGATCTTTACCAGTTTCACCTGGCCCGCCTTTTCATTCACGACCTTGTCGAGAATTGGGATCAGGCTGCGGCAGGGGCCGCACCATTCGGCCCAGAAGTCTACGATCACTGGCTGAGATTGCGATGCTTCCACCACATCGGCCATGAAGGTGTCGTCTGACCCCAGAATAACGTTTTCACTGGTTTCGGTCGCGGACGGGGCATCTGGCGGGGCAGCAGTCATCGGCGGGGCTCTCTTCTCGTTCTATTCGCTGTAAACCCGCCACATTTGGGGGCAAACCGCAATCGGTGCAAGCCGCAGTAAGCTCTCGCGCCATCATACATTGGAAACCGATCTGCAGGTCACGACAATCCAGTTGCCCAGAACCTGAATTTAGGCTAAATAGCCTAAATCGGTTGGCTGCGTTCAAATTGGAAATCGGCAAGCAGAAACGGTCGTCGAACCCAGCCGGCAAAAAAGAAAACCGATATGGCTAAACCGGAGGAGACAAATGGCAGATACAGCCGCGCTTTGGGCGCACAGGGATATTCCCGATCCATGGACACTCTCTTTGGAAACGTTCGATGTTTCCAGACCGGAGATTTATGAAGCCAATCTACATGGAGAATATTTTCGCCGCCTGAGGGCTGAAGCGCCGGTGCATTATTGCCCGGAAAGTCAATTCGGGGGGTTTTGGTCGATCACCAAGTTCCATGACATTGTGGCGATCGATACCGACCATAGGCGGTTTTCGTCTCACCGCGATATCGTTATTGGCGACGCTCCTGACAATTTCGAAACGCCTATGTTCATTGCGATGGATCAGCCAAAGCACGACGTACAGCGGAAGACGGTTCAACCCGCCGTGGCACCAACTCAATTGTCGGAGCTTGAGGATTTAATTCGTCGCCGCGTCGGTGCGATCCTCGACGGCCTGCCGGTTGGCGAAGAGATAGACTGGGTGGAGCTCGTATCGAAAGAACTCACGACCCAGATGCTTGCGACGCTTTTCGATTTTCCTTTCGAAGACCGTCACCTCCTGCCTTACTGGTCAGATATCACGACAACCTCCGAAACCGTAGGCGTCGATGTCGATATGGATGAGCGCGCGCGCATTCTCCATGATTGTCTCGCCTATTTTACGCGGCTTTGGCACGAACGGGCCGCGCAGCCTCGTAAGATGGACTTTATCTCTCTCTTCGCCCACGGCGAGGACACCAGAGATATGGTGAAGAACCCGATGGAGCTGTTGGGCAACCTCATGTTGCTGATCGTTGGCGGCAATGACACCACGCGCAATTCAATCTCCGCTGGTGTCGTTGAACTGAACCGCAATCCGGGCGAGTTCGCAAAGCTCAAGGCGGATCCGGGCCTGATCCCAAACATGGTTTCCGAGATCATACGGTATCAGACGCCGCTTGGTCATATGCGCCGCACAGCCCTCGAAGACGTCGACTTTCAGGGGCATACCATCCGTAAAGGCGATAAGGTCGTAATGTGGTATGTCTCCGGTAACCGGGACGACGAGGTTATCTCTGATCCCGATGAATTCCTCATCGATCGCGAACGGGCCCGGCACCACCTTTCCTTCGGTTTCGGTATCCATCGTTGCATGGGCAACCGGGTCGGGGAGATGCAGCTCCGGATTCTCTGGGAGGAGATCCTGAAAAGGTTCGATCGCATCGAGCTGGTTGGTGAGCCTAAACGGATCCTGTCAAACTTTGTCATGGGCTATGAGACAGTTCCCGTGATCGTGCACCCGAAGGCGGGGAGCTGCTGAGATGGCGAAGATCACCTTTGTAGCACATGATGGAACGCGCCATGAGGTCGAAGCGAAAACCGGCCAGAATCTAATGGAGACAGCTGTTTCCAATGGTGTTCCGGGTATCGACGCCGATTGCGGCGGAGCCTGTGCCTGCGCAACCTGCCATGTTTTCATAACACCCGATTGGACCGATACGACGGGTGCGCCAAGCGATATGGAAGTATCTATGCTGGACTTTGCTGAAAACGTTCAGCCAACATCGCGGCTTGCTTGCCAAATAGAGGTTACGGACAAGCATGACGGCCTCACGGTAAAAATGCCGGAGGCTCAACATTAGTCATTTCGGGTTCCTATCGCGCTGATGCGCGGTTATCAGGCCTGATGGCAAAAGGCACGCGGCATCGTATCATGGACACCGCCCGGGCGCTCTTCAATGAGAAGGGCTACGGAGCGGTGACCAATGAGGTCCTTTCTGAAGCGCTTGGCATCGCGACGGGAAACATCTGGTATCACTTTCACACCCAGCGCGACCTGCTTGATGCGCTCTCGGAAGAGTTTCTCAACGACATCAATGAGCGCCTGATGATCCGGCCAAGCGAGGATGGCGATGTCATTGAGGAATATGCCGCTCTCCTGGTATCCATGGCGGCCGAGTTTCGCCGACACCGCTTTCTCTATCGCGACCAAACCGATTTCGGGGAGTTCACGGAGACACTGAAGACGGCTATCCCAGATCTCTTCAATCGCACCATTGAACAGTTTGTTGCTTTCTACCGTGCGATGATCGCCAATGGTCTGTTTGTCTGGGAAGAGGACACTCTCCGGGATCTGACCGCAGCAGTTGTTATACTTCTGCGCTATAGTCTTGAGTATCGGCGAGAGATGGACCTTCTTGACAATCGGGCTGAGGGCGCGGTTCGCGAGGGCATTTCCCTGCATCTGTCGCTTATCGAGCACCGCCTGGTTCCGGAGGCCGCAGCCTATCTCCGCGCGGCGCTGAACGCGGCCTGATCATTCGGTTTTCTCGGCGGCGAACATGCTGAAATCGACGACCGTGAGCTTGTGCCCAGTCGCGGTGACAAACCGCTTAAAATCCTCGAGGCTCACCCGTGTCGTCCCGGTATTGGTCAGCGGGTGGAAGTTTATCTCCTTATAAGCCTCAAGCGCGGCGTCGAGGACAAACCGAACCTTGCCGTCGGTATCGTTCGCCAACGCAAATCCTGTGACAGACCCTGGCACCACGCCAAGTGCTTCCTGCATGAGGTCCGGGCTCGCGAACGACAACCGCCGCGTGCCCAATACCTTGTGCAACTGGTTCAGTCTTAGCGCATTGTCTGCCAGTGCCGAGATCAGCACGATAACGCCGTCCTTATCTTTCATGAACAGGTTTTTCGTATGCGCGCCGGGCATTTCTGCCTTCAGATCCTTACCGTCTTCAACCGTAAAAAGAGCCTCATGCCACATGGTTTCATGGGCGATTTCCAACCGATCAAGATAGGCAAAAAGGTCTTCGGCACTTGATAGCATTTCAGCTTCTCGGCAAAGAATATGCATGCCGTCAAGGCGAGGGAGTAGAAGACGATACAATGCAGCTCGATTGTTATCAGATTTACAATACGGCTCCGGAGATCCGCCCAGGCATTGGCCAGCGTGGCTGGATGGACAGTTTTCCCGATCGCCATCCCTACAGATGCTTGCCACTAACGATGGCGAACTCTACGGGCTGGGAAATCCTCTGTCCTTTTGATATTGAGATCGTCTGGGATGGTGGCCAGATGGAAAAGGCGATCCGCCTCCAGTCAAAAGAACATCCCGATGGCGTCGCAAGCTTTGCCGGAAGCCATTTCCGCCGTGGCATCGTGACCTTCCATACCGGCTATCTCTTCCGCACGCCGCCTGGCTGGGGCGTCTGGGCCACTGGCAGCCCGAACCACATCAAGCACGGCATCGCCCCGCTGACCGGTTTGATCGAGACCGACTGGCTGCCCTTTCCGTTCACGATGAACTGGCAGATGACAAAGCCCGGCCGCGTGAAGTTCGAGCGCGGTGAGCCCTTCTGCTTCATCACGCTAATGGAGCACCCGAAGCTCGAACAGATCGAACCGAAGATCCACCGGCTCGATGACAACCCAGACCTCAAGGCCGAATATGAGGCTTGGCGCGACAGCCGGGCTGACTTCAACCAGCGCCTCGAATCGCGCGAGCAGGAGGCCATGAAGGCTCGCTGGCAGCGCCACTATATGCGCGGGCAAACCCATTCCGGCGAAAAGGCCGATGACCACCGCACCAAGCGCCGCCTTAAAGCACCGGCAAAGGGCGAATGCCCGGTCACTGGGGCTAAAGAGTAGGTGAAATCACGAGGCCGGCCTGTACATTTCCTAGCCGCGCGTTTTAACTTTCGACGTCCAGAACAAAGGGCAAGCCCATGACCTCGGCACTTCGTGGATATCTCCTCTCCGCATTCATGCTTGCCACAGCTTGCGTCGCTGCCGACGAGGCGACCGACGATCCCGCTTCACCAGCTGAGAACACCGCGTCTTCCCGCACTCTGGTCGCTCCGTATACCCAGCAATTTACAGATCGACCCATTCCGCACTTCGATGTCGATGCCGGTTGGCCTGATCTTCCGGACGATATGATCTTCGGTCAGATGCCGGGTGTCTCTGTCGATCGTGCCGATAATGTATGGATCATCCAGAGACCGAACTCCCTCGGCTTTTCGGATATTGGTCTTGACCAGGACCCGCCCACCGCAGTCTGTTGCCGCGCTGCGCCCCATGTTTTGAAATTTGCTCAGGATGGGACCTTCCTCGCCGGGTGGGGCGGCCCGGAACATGCGCCCGACATCGATGGTGTTAATCAATGGCCTGCGAACGTCCACGGCATCTATGTGGATGCCGATGATACGGTGTGGATCGCCGGTAATGGCGATGGCGATCATGTGGTTTTGAACTTCGATAATGAGGGCGGCTTTATCCGTCAGTTCGGCCAGCGAATCGAAACCGGCGGTAATTTTGACTCCCGCCTTCTCGGCAACCCGGCGGATATCACCCATGATACCGAGGCGAATGAGACGCTGATCGCCGACGGATATATCAACAAGCGCATTATCGGCTTCGATACATCAGATGATGCTGGCTCAGAAGCCCGGCGCATTTTCGGTGCCTATGCCTCAACGCCCGATGGCGGTACTCGCGCTGGCGTTTTTGATCAGTCCCAGGCCTCCAGCAACACCGATGGTGGTGCGGACCCAGCCTCGCAGAACTTTGGCGACATCGTTCATTGCGTGAACAAGGGGCCTGATGGCCGCATCTATGTCTGCGACCGGCGCAACAATCGCATTCAGGTGTTCGACACGGATGCAGATAGCAACACGGTCTTCCATGCCGATATTGTTATCGCCCCCGAGACTGGCGGTACACGCACAGTGTCCGATACAGCCTGGTCGCCTGATGGAGCCTTTCTATACATTGCCGATATGATGAACGGGCAGGTCTGGATTCTCGATGCGGAGAGTTATGAGATACTCGGCGCGGTCGGGCGCAATGGCCGCTATCCCGGTGAATTCATCTGGCTTCACAGCGTTGACGTCGACAGCGATGGAAATCTCTACACGACCGAGGTCAATACTGGCCGCCGCGTCCAGAAATTCGTTTTCAATGGCGTCGAGTGAAGTGCCGATCTATAAGATGCTTGTAGGATTAGGAGGCGACTAGCCCAGTGCGCCCGCGAAGTCCGCGCCTGTCGGCGTCTGAAACACTGTCAGATCAAAGGCCGGGACCGCCGCCAGCAAATGGTCGAAAATATCCGCCTGTATGGCCTCATATTCGATCCAGTTGGTCGTGTTCGTGAACACATAGATCTCGATCGGCACGCCGTGTTCGCTCGGCTTTAGCTGGCGTACGAGGAAGGTAAACTCCTCGGAGATCCTCGGATGTGCCCGCAGATATGCTTCGACATAGGCCCTGAATGTGCCGAGATTGGTGAGGTGCCGACCATTCACTGTCAGCGCCTTGTTTACGCCAGCCTCGCGATTGTGTGTCGCGATTTCCTCGCTCCTCTCGGCAATGTAGGGCGCGATATGCTCGATTTTCGCGAACCGCGCCAGCATCTCCTCGTCGCAGAATTTCACCGAGCCGAGATCGATATGAATCGCCCGTTTGATCCTGCGCCCGCCGGTTTCCTGCATGCCGCGCCAGTTCTTGAAGCTGTCATTGATCAGCGACTGGGTCGGGATTGTGGTGATCGTCTTGTCGAAATTGCGAACCTTCACCGTCGTCAGGCCGATTTCCATAATGTCGCCATCGACGCCGTATTTCGGCATTTCCACCCAGTCACCCACGGCCACCATCTTGTTCGCCGACAGCTGTATACCGGCGACAAAGCCGAGGATCGGGTCCTTGAACACGAACATCAGGACAGCCGCCAACGCGCCGAACCCGGCAAGGAAGGTCAGCGGCGATTGCCCCAGCACCAGCGAGATGATCGCGACAAAGCCGAAGAAGTAGAGCAGCAGTTTGCCGACCTGCACGAAGCTTGTGATCGGAAAGGTGCGTGAGATCGGATAGGTGCGATAGATCCGAAGGCCGACACTCAGCAGCGCGTCGAAAAACAGAACGATCATCAGCGTCAGATAGACGAGGCTCAGCCGCTCAATCGCGGCGGCGAGCACGGGATAGGGCTGGAAGATCACCGTTCCGCTCAGATAGATCACCGCCGCCGGCGCGATGTGCGACAGCCGCGAGAAGACTTTCATCCGGGTGAAAACATCGTCCCGCTTTGACTTCGATCTGGAGATGACGCGGATCAGCCAGGCGACGATCACATGCCGCATGATGATATAGGAGAAGATCGCGAGTAGAATGATCCCGGCCGCAACAATGGCGATGGAAAGCCAGAGCGCGAACTCGCCGGAGATCCCGACATTCAGAATTTCGCCTTGAATGCGTTCCAGCATATTGCGTCCATCCCTTATCGCGCCCGCCCATGCGGAAGCCTCTCACAGCTCTAGTGATGAGATTTTCCTGAAAAGGGAAGAGGGACGAGGAGGCGCGATCTATTCACCTCGTTCTGCCGTCCCCATTGCACCGTGCGTTGACTGCGCTGGGCCTCGATCAGGTATCAAGGAAGCTGCGCAGCTTCCGGCTGCGGCTCGGATGCTTCAGTTTGCGCAGGGCCTTTGCTTCGATCTGGCGGATGCGTTCCCGCGTCACCGAGAACTGCTGGCCGACCTCTTCCAGCGTGTGGTCGGTATTCATGCCGATGCCGAAGCGCATGCGGAGCACGCGTTCTTCCCGCGGCGTGAGCGAGGCGAGGACCCGCGTCGTCGTCTCACGAAGGTTCGACTGAATCGCCGCATCGACGGGCAGGAGGGCCATCTTGTCCTCAATGAAGTCGCCGAGATTGGAGTCCTCGTCGTCGCCAATGGGCGTTTCTAGACTTATCGGCTCCTTGGCGATCTTCAGCACCTTGCGGATTTTTTCCAGCGGCAGGCCGAGCTTTTCAGCAAGCTCCTCCGGGGTCGGCTCACGACCGATCTCGTGCAGCATCTGGCGCTGGGTACGTACGATCTTGTTGATCGTCTCAATCATGTGCACCGGAATACGGATGGTGCGGGCCTGGTCCGCGATAGAGCGGGTGATGGCCTGGCGGATCCACCACGTCGCGTAGGTGGAGAATTTATAGCCGCGGCGATATTCGAATTTGTCGACCGCCTTCATCAGGCCGATATTGCCTTCCTGAATCAGGTCGAGGAATTGCAGGCCGCGATTGGTATACTTTTTCGCGATGGAAATCACCAGGCGGAGATTGGCCTCGACCATCTCTTTCTTGGCGATGCGCGCCTCGCGCTCGCCCTTCTGGACGGTCTGCACGATGCGGCGATAATCGTCGATCGGGACGCCGATTTCCTGGGAAACATTGGAAATTTCATCGCGGATATTGGCGATCTTCTCCGCTTCGATATCGGTGAACTTTTTCCACTTGGCGGAAATCTCGGTGACATTCTCGATCCACTCTGGGTCGAGCTCCTTGCCGAAATAGTTATCAAGGAACTGCTTGCGCGGAATGCCGTGGGCATCGGCCCGGCGCATCAGCTGGCCCTCAAGCCCCATCAGCTTTTTGTTGATCGCGTAGAGCTGTTCCACCAGCGCTTCGATCCGGGCATTGTTGATATGCATCGTCTTGAGGTTCTCAACGATGCGCGTGCCCGTCCCGTCATAGTCCTGCTGAGCTTTGGGGGTAAGTTCCTTGCCCTCAAGGCGGCGGCCGACGAGCTTTTCCTGCAGTTTCCGATACTTGGCGAAGTCCGATGCGATGGCATCGAGGGTTTCCAGAACACCCTCGCGAAGCTCTGCTTCCATCGCCGACATGGACATGGCCGCGCCTTCATCATCGTCCTCGTCGTCATCATCGTCGGAGCGGTTTTCACTCTCACCTTCGGAAGACTCTTCATCGGTGGAGGCTTCGGTTTCCTCCTCCTCTTCGTCTTCCTCTTCTTCTTTCGGCGCAGGGGGCGGGTTTTCCGCACCATAGGTCGCTTCGAGATCGATGACGTCGCGCAGGAGAATGCGCTCATTCATCAGCTCGTCGCGCCAGACCATCATGGCTTCGAAGGTGAGGGGGCTTTCGCAGAGGCCACGGATCATGGCGTCGCGGCCGGCCTCAATGCGTTTGGCGATGGCAATCTCGCCCTCGCGGGAAAGGAGTTCCACCGTGCCCATTTCACGCAGATACATGCGAACCGGATCATCGGTCCGGTCCGTGCCGCGGGCATTGCCTTTCTTTGCGACAGCCTTCTTATCGTCCGTCGTCGTGAGCGCCGTGTTCTCGGCCTCAGCCTCTTCCTCGGACTCCACGACATTCACGCCCATTTCCGAGAGCGCCGACATGGTGTCTTCTATTTGATCGGAGGTCAGTTCGTCCGGTGGGAGGATCTTGTTTAGTTCATCATGGGTCACGTAGCCCTTTGCTTTCGCATCCTTAATGAATTTTTTCATCGCCGCGCTGGTAAGGTCGAGAAGGGGGCCGTCCTGTTTTTCAGCTGGCTTCTCTTTTGTCTTCGATTTGGCTGTTGCCATTCCCGTCAATTCTCCTCATCGCCCAATGAGCACCTGCCGCATGCTCCAGAACGTAAATTTCAATGTCCGGCCAGATGATGCCCCATCCAGCTAATTTTGATCCGCTTCTTCAGCTGCTTCGTTCATTCGCGCGCGCAAGGCCCGCCGTTCCGCTACTCTCCGATGATGCCGCTTCCACGACGAAAGCGACGCCGTGGCGTCGTTTCCGGCGCGATCTGCGCCATCCTCATCGAACTCATCTGCGGCGCTGTATTGCTCAAGGGCTATGAGCCATTCCTTGCCTTCCGGTCCGTCAACGGTGAGGGGAGAGGCGACAGGGTATTCTTCGAGCAGCTTAGACGCGCGGGTTCGTCCAACTTTGACTAAATGGGCTTTTGCTGCGTCGCGGTCAAGTGGTTGGTTCGCATCACTGAGATCAAATATTACGTCCCGGATAGCATTTACGTCCGGGTCGGGAAAGTCAGCCGTAGCAAGGCGTTCGCCGCTCATTTCCAGTAGTGCAGGATTATCGAGCACACGCACGACGAGACCTAGTCCACGCGTTTTCGCTTCTGACTTTAGTGCGGGACCAAGATCTGACTTTCTGTTTCGGCTACGTGCCTCCCACAAATAGTCGTTCAAACGCCGCCTGAGGTCCCGCTCATAGGCCGATCTCACCGCAGGGTCCTTTATCTGGCTGGCGGCGGCTTTCAGTCTCTTATCCAGACCGGCCTGGCGCTCTGGCGTGTCGACTGTATCGAACGCAAGTTCCCTTTGCCAAAGAAGCTGAGCGAGGGGGACTGCGCCGTCGAGGAACGTTGCCATCACGTCCCTGCCGCGCTGGCGGATCACATCATCGGGGTCGAGGCCGTCGGGCAGCAGGGCAAAAAACAGGCTGCGTCCCGGTTGCAGATGGGGCAAAGCCCGGTCGATGGAGCGATGAGCCGCACCGAGGCCCGCCCGGTCGCCATCGAAGCAGAGAATGGGCTCGGGCCCAACACGCCATAGAAGACCGAGCTGATCCTCGGTCAGCGCGGTGCCGAGCGGGGCGACGGCATTGGCGAAACCGGCTTCAGTGAGGGCGATGGCGTCCATATAGCCTTCGCAGACAATGAGGCCGCCGCCTTCGCCATGGCCGAGGGCTTCGCGGGCCCGCTTGTACCGGTAGAGGATCTGGCTCTTGTTGAAGAGTGGTGTGTCCGAGGAGTTCAAGTATTTCGGCTTCGCATCGGGAGCCATGCCGCGCCCACCAAAGGCGATAACTTTGCCCTGCGCGTCTTCGATCGGGAAGATCACCCGCCCGCGGAAGCGGTCATAGGGATCTCCACCGCCATCCTTCTGCACGGCAAGGCCCGCCTCGACGATCTCGGCTTGGGTAAACCCGCTCTTTTTCAAATGATCGAGGAGAGCCCGCCATTCGTCCGGTGCGAAACCAAGCCGGTGTCTTGCCCAGGCCGCTTCGTACAGGCCACGGCCCTGCAAATAGTCTCGCGCGTCTGCCCCCTCGTGTCCGCGTAGCGTCGCCTCGAAAAACTGGCAGGCTGCCTCGCAAGCATCGAAGAGTTTCCGACGGCGATCATAGGCTTCTTTCGCCTCCGGTGTTGCCTTTGGCAGCGCTATGCCTGCTTCGTCCGCGAGGCGTTCCACCGCCTCCATGAAGGAGAGCCGTTCGGTTTCCTGAACGAATTTGATGACATCGCCGCCAAGGCCGGACGAGAAGCATTTGAAGATACGCTTCTGGTCGTTGACGTAAAAGCTCGGTGTTTTCTCGCTGGTGAAGGGGGACAGGCCGACCCATTCCTTGCCCTGCTTTTTCAGCTTCACCTTTCGGCCAATCACAGTGGAGGGCAGAAGGCGGGCCTTCAGCTCATCAAGAAAACCGTCGGGGATACGAATACCGCTCACAAGCCTAAAATAGTTGCTCCATCAGAATGAATCCATCCTGAATCGACACCTTGATTCGCGGTCTCCGTTCAAATTTGAGGGCGTCGGACGTCCTGCTCGTCGCCATTCCCACAGACATTTACCCATTAAGCGACCTTTATCAGCGCTATCTGCTTGACGGGGAAGGGCCGCTCGCTTTACCCCCGGCAAGGTTCGCTACTCTCTCCGCGAGCCGTCTGGGCACCGGAACGAGGCGACATCGACATGGCAAACCCCACTGAAAAGCAAGACGAGATCGCAACCGGCGCAATTGTACTCGCCGACGGCACGGCTTGGCTGGGGCGCGGCTGCGGGGCACCGGGCGTGGCCATCGGAGAGCTCTGTTTCAACACAGCGGTCACCGGCTACCAGGAAATCCTCACCGACCCTTCCTATGCCGAGCAGATCATTCTCTTTACATTTCCCCATATCGGAAATGTCGGTGCGAATGATCAGGATCTGGAATTCAGTTCAGAACCGGCCACGCGGGCTGCAAAGGGAACCATCTTCCGCGCGCCGATCACGCCGCCATCGAACTGGCGTGCCGTGGACCATTTCGGTGCCTGGTTGCGTAAATCCGGCATTGTTGGCCTGGCCGAAGTCGATACGCGTGCCATCACGCGCCGCATTCGCGAGCAGGGCATGGCAAAGGCGGCTATTGTCTACGCGCCGGACGGCAATATCAATATCGATACCCTCGCTCAGCAGGCGGCGTCTTGGGAGGGGCTTGAAGAGGCAGATCTCGCCGCGCAGGTCTCGCAAGACGATGCCTACACCCATGCCGAACAACTCTGGCAGCCAGACGCCACTTTTCCCGCACTTGGCGATGCCAGCCACCACGTGGTCGTTGTCGATTTTGGTGTGAAGAAGAACATCCTTCGTAATCTCTCAAATGTCGGGGCGAGGACGACCATTGTCAGCGGGGATGCTTCGGCGGACGAGATCATGGCGCTGAAGCCTGACGGGATTGTTCTGTCCAACGGCCCCGGCGACCCCGCCGCAACGATCCAGAGATCCGGAAAAATGATCGAGGCTCTCATTGCTACTGGAACGCCGATCCTCGGCATTTGTCTTGGCCACCAGCTGCTTGCGCTAGCTTTGGGAGCGAAGACCAAAAAAATGTCTCAGGGCCACCACGGTGCAAACCATCCCGTGAAAGATCTGGTGACCGGCAAGGTGGAAATCGTGTCTATGAATCACGGGTTCACGGTCGATACCGCAACGCTGCCCGCCGGCGTTGAAGAAAGCCACACATCGCTGTTCGACGGGACCAATTGCGGCCTCGCCGTGAAGGACAAGCCGATCATCTCGGTTCAGCATCACCCGGAAGCGAGCCCCGGCCCGCAGGACAGTTTCTATCTGTTTGAACGCTTCGCAGAGCTGATGGCGAAATAGCTATTCGGCGGCCAGTTTAACGTGCCGTCCGGCCTCGGCGAATTTGAACGGGCGGTCCGATGTCTCGAGGGCCTTGATCGTGGATTCGTATCCTGTCTCCACAGCTTTTTCGTAGCTGGTCCAATCCCGAAGCTCGATCTCGTCGAGCCCCGGCACGACGCAGACGTCCGCAAGCTCGCGGCCTGCCGAAGGGTCCACTGAAACCGTGGCGGCCCGCATCAGAAGGGACGCAATCGGCGGTGTCCGTGAGAAGCCATTGTTCCATATCCACCGCAAAAAGCCCGGCGGATCGACGAATTCGTCCGCAGGAAAGCCAGCGCGCTGACGAGCGACGTCGCAGCCAATGACATAGCCCCGGTGGAAGCCGCGCATTGTGTCGACGGGGAAGTTGTTCAGCACGCCGCCATCGACCAGAACATCGCCATCGTCGATCACCGGCGGTAGAATGCCCGGTAATGCGATGGACGCTCTTAGGGCGTGCCTGACAAAGCCGCGTCGGTGAATATGAACATTGCCATCCGTGAGGTTGGCGGAAATCGCGAAGAACGGAATTTCCAGGTCGCCAATGGTGGCTTTGCCGAAATGCTCTTTCAGCCGGCGGTCCACGCGCTTTCCGCTCACCATGCCAACAACAGGAAGCTGATAATCGCCAAGAGGGTTGCTCTCGACAAAGGCCTTCCGGATACGCTGGTCGATTTCGTCATCGTCCCAGCCCATGGCAACGCAGGCCGCCACCAGCGCGCCCATGCTAGTGCCTCCGGCGAAATCGATCGGTATACCGCGTTCTCTCAGCGCGCGGACAACGCCGATATGGGCATAGGCTCGCGCGCCGCCGCCCGACAGGACGATACCGACCGAGCGTCCGCTGATCACTCGCGACAGGCGCTCACAATCTGTGCCTCGCGTGCCCGACCAGTGAAACAGCCTGTTAGCGCTGGCCGCAGAGAGCCATTTGGCCGGCGTTGCGGCCAGCCGTTCGCGCTTGTTGTGTAAGAGCACAACATCGACGAGTTTGAATCGTTGGGCCGGAGACTGGTTTTTTGGCAGAATCGGATCAGATGGCACGGCGTCGGCGCGGCCAAAAATCCAGATCCTGTCGGCTTGCCGGACTGATTGACGATACCAGCCATTGTCTCCAAGCGTGCAGGTCAGAATGACCACATCATTTCGCGCTTCTATGTCGTCGAAGTAGGTCGTCGGCTTTTCTTCGCCGGTCTGCCGGTCGATGACTGCGACGCGAATCGATTTGTCCTCGAGAGAGCTTTTCAGCAATTCAGCCCGCTGATTGATGTCGATCGTTGGCGATGCGGCCACGAAAGTGAAGACTTTCGGCTCTGCTCGCGCTGAACGCCGCCCGGAATGCCGAATACGCAACAGAACGACGCGGATCATTCTTTCAAGGATTTCCGGCTCCGCCTTTATCAGACGGTCGAAGCCTTTCCGGCTGATAGACAGGATCTCCGTGTCCCGTAGCGCATAGACCGAGTTCGTGTGCGGTACGGCGGCCAGTCCCTGTCCGCCGGAGAAGAGCGCCATCTCGCCGACGGGTTCGCCAGCGCGGATATGGCCCAGAAAATCTGCCTCAGACCCATCCTGGGTTCGGAAAACCCCAAGCGTGCCGGACATTACGAAGTAGATATTCGCGGCAGGTTCGCCTTCCAGAAACAGCGGCATGCCGGCTTTGAGCGAGAACCAGCACGCCTCTTTCCCGGCAGCTTTCAGGGCACGCCTCGGGGCATCCTTCAAAAAAGGAATAGTCTTCAGGGAACTGGCGACATCTAAACTCATGCTCGTCAACATGCTGTCTATCACTCGGTGTACAAGTTGTGTCCAGCTCAGGCACCAATCACGCTTGTCACATATTATGTGCGAAGAAGGTGAGGATTTCGTGAAGTTGCTGGTACATCTTGGCGGCGGGATCGATTCCAGACTGGACAATACGCCACCCGAATGCGCGTTCCGACATGGGGTGACAGACGTCTAGGTCCCGGCTAGGTGAGGGCGATCAGCGTGCTTCGGGGGCTTATTCCATGCCAGTCTTGAAATCCAAACTTGATCCAGCGTCTCCGAGTTTTGCCATGAATGCCCGGGCCATGGGTGGATTGGTTGAAGAGTTGAGAGCGAAAACCGCCGCCGCGGCGCTTGGCGGTTCGGAGCGTTCCCGAGAGCGACACGTTTCGCGGGGAAAGCTCTTACCGCGGGAACGTGTGGAGCGCGTGCTTGATCCGGGCGCGCCGTTTCTGGAGCTTTCCTCCCTGGCGGCGAATGGTCTTTATGGAGATGAAATCGCCGGAGCAGGGATCATCACCGGTGTCGGTCGTATCGAGGGACGGGAATGTGTGGTCATCTGCAACGATGCCACCGTGAAGGGCGGCACTTATTATCCGATCACGGTCAAAAAGCATCTCCGTGCCCAGGAAGTGGCGATGGAGAACCATCTGCCATGTATCTACCTTGTGGACAGTGGCGGTGCTAACCTTCCCCACCAGTCCGAGGTGTTTCCAGACCGGGAGCATTTTGGCCGCATCTTCTTCAATCAGGCCAATATGAGCGCCAAGGGCATTCCGCAAATTGCCTCTGTTATGGGCTCTTGCACGGCGGGCGGTGCCTATGTTCCGGCGATGTCAGACGAGACGGTGATTGTCCGCAAACAGGGCACGATCTTCCTTGGCGGACCACCACTCGTAAAAGCGGCAACGGGCGAGGAGATTTCTGCCGAAGACCTCGGCGGCGCGGATGTCCATGCCCGGCAATCCGGCGTCGTCGATCATTATGCCGCCCATGATGACCATGCCCTCGCTATTGTCCGCTCGATTGTCAGGACTCTGAACAAACCGAAGCCGCAGCCACTCGACCTCGCGGAACCACTTGATCCCATCTATGACATCGGTGAACTGAACGGTCTTGTTCCATCAGATGTGCGTGAGCCTTTCGATGCTCGGGAAATCATCACACGGATCGTCGATGGCTCCGAGTTCCACGAGTTCAAGAAACTCTACGGTGAAACCCTTGTCTGCGGATTTGCCCGCATTTACGGCATGCCTGTGGCGCTCCTCGCGAACAATGGCATTCTGTTCTCGGAAAGCGCCCAGAAGGCAGCTCACTTCATCGAGCTGGCCGACCAACGCCGCACGCCACTCATCTTCCTGCAAAACATTACTGGCTTCATGGTCGGCTCGAAATATGAGGCAGGCGGCATCGCCAAGGACGGTGCGAAAATGGTGACGGCTGTGGCGACAGCCAGTGTGCCGAAATTCACCGTGGTGACAGGCGGAAGTTTCGGTGCAGGAAACTATGGCATGTGCGGGCGGGCCTACTCGCCCCGCTTCCTGTTCATGTGGCCAAATGCCCGAATCTCGGTCATGGGCGGCGAGCAGGCCGCATCGGTCCTTGCAACCGTCAAACGCGACGGGATGGACCGCCAGGGCGAGGCATGGTCCCCAGAAGAGGAAGAGGCTTTCAAAGCTCCGATCCGCGAAACCTATGAGACCGAAGGCAACCCCTATTTCTCCACGGCCCGCATATGGGATGATGGTATCATCGCCCCGGCCGATACGCGCCGTGTCCTCGGTCTTGCCTTGTCCGCCAGCCTGAATGCTCCGTTCCCGGATCGTGGGTTCGGCGTGTTCAGGATGTAGCCTAGCCTTTTATGAAGGCCTCATACTCTGCAGCAAAATCCGGGTGCCAGCGGGAGAGAGCTGGGCGGTTCTTGATCAGGTCGTCCGCCATCCACTGCATCCGCTTTTCGTCGAGCTCACGCGGTGTCTCATTGTCTGGGCACAGAACATAGAAGTCGCCCTTGTCGAGAGCGTCCAGCATAAAACTCACGGTTTCTTCGGCCGTGGCCGCTCCCGGTGGTTTTTGCGGCACGAAACCTGAGATCATCGGCGTGTAGACGAAGCCCGGAATAAGCAGGTGCGCCGTTAGGGCACAATTGTCCAAACCCCGAAAAGCATGGGCAATGCTTTCCGTATAGGCGAGCACGCCGGTCTTTGAGAGGTTGTAGGCATAGTTGCCGGGTGGCCGCGTAATGCCCTGTTTCGAGCCTGTATTGATGACCGCGCCAGCTTCGCCATGATCAAGCAGGGACGGGAGAAAGGCATGGCAGCCATGGACAACGCCCATAAGGTTTACGCCGAGAATGCCATGGAGCTGATCGAGGCCCTCCCAGGGCAGTGTGCCTGGTCGGCCAATGCCGGCATTGTTCATCAGACAGTGCACCTTGCCAAATTTGGCGAGCGCCGCATCCCGTAGTGCCTCCATTTGCTTCAGGTCGGACACATCGCAGGTTCTGGCGAGCACTCTGTCCGGGCTCCCGGCAATGTCCGACAACTCATCGCCCGCCGCGCTCAGTTCCTCCTTCACGTCGGCTATGACAACGTTCATCCCCGCAGCGGCGTACCGTTTTGCGGCTTCCAAGCCGATGCCGCCGGCGGCCCCGGTCACCACAGCGGTGTTTCCCGCTTTCATCCATTCCGTCATTCGCCTTGAGCCTCCATAAATTTCTGTATCAGTGTTCGAACATCATACTCCTCATCGCCATCATAGCGTGGGGCGTGGGCGGCATAGGCCGCATCAATTTCCTCATGGATCGGTCGGTACCGCTCCGTATTGTAGGCATGTGTAACGACGTAAAACTCGCCGGTCCGGATCTGTTCGACAACTTTCGCGGCGAACTCATTGGTATCCATTGCGAACTCGCCGAAGGGCGGCGGCGTAAGATCCGATTTCACAAAACCCGGACAGATCAGCCCGATGTCTATAAACTCGGGAAACTCCTCCCGCATCGCTACGGTCAAGCCGCGCACAGCGTGCTTGGTCGCGACATAAGCCGACATGAGCGGTGCCGCCGGGAAGAAGGAGTTCTCCGAGCCGACATTGTAAATGAAGGCGGGTGCTCCCTGCTCAATCATCCTTTTGCCGAAGATTGCGGAGCCATGCCAGACGCCATAGAAATTCACATCGAATACGCGATGCAAATCCCCCAGCGGAAGGTCTGTCACGGTCTTTCGCGGTTGGCCGATCCCGGCATTGTTGATCAGGCCGTGCACCGTGCCATAGGTGCCCCAGGCGAAGTTCGCGAAAGCCTCCATGCTCTCCGGATCCGTTACATCCATCACCATCGTCGAAACCTCGACACCGAGATCCGACAGTTCCGCCGCTGCAGCTTTCAGCTTTTCCTGCCTCGGCTCGCCGATCACGATTTTGGCTCCTTCCGCGCCGAAGGCCTTCGCCAGAGCGAAGCCGATACCTGTCGCGCCGCCTGTGATCACGATGCACTGGTCTTTGTATGACGTCATGGCGTCTTCCCCCTTTTCGTTCTTATCAAGCCAGCTTAAACCCCGACGGGGTAAAGTTTGAAGGGATAAGGTATGACTTTCTGGATGCCAAAGCGCACGGGCGACAGCTCGCCGGTCTTTCAGCTTGAGGTCACCGACCCGGTTTGTGTTGGTCCGCCGGAGATGCAGTTCCTCATGGGTGGCTCATCCATGGCCGCAGCGATTGAGACGGCCGAGGCGACCTTCGACATGCCGCTCCTCTGGGCAACGACCCAATTCATGAACACCGGCATGCGGGGAGAAACCGTGGAGTTCCGCGCGGAAAAGATTGGTGGCGGGCGCAATGTGATTCAGGCCGAAGTGATCGCGTCGAAGGCCGGAGCGCCCATTGCGCGCATGGCCGCTGCGCTCGGCAGTAGCAAACCGGGCAGTGATGGCCAGTTCACAAAAATGCCGGATGTGCCCGCAGCCGCCGATTGTCCCATTAAAACCGACACCACGTTTACCACCGACGCCAATCTTATCGGTCAGTTCGAGCGCCGAACGGCATTTGAAGACAATGACGCCGCTGTTGAACATATGTGGATCCGTCCCAAGGCGGATATTCCGAGCACGGCGGGACTGCTGGCAATCATCTCCGACTTTATCCTCGGCGTGCATCCGCTGACCCGAGGCGGGCGCACCCTCGATAATACGCTGCGCATCGGCGCGACAGCGGGCAGCGGCTGGGTGCTTTGTGCTCGCGAGCTTCTGTCCATCACGCGCGGTATTGCCCATATCGAGCAGAGGCTTTTCTTTGAGAACGGAGCATTTCTCGCCAGCACCAGCCAGACCGGACTGTTGCCGCGTTAGGTGCGCCTTCACCTGTCATCCCGGACGAGCAGAGCGAGATCCGGGACCCAGACTAAACAGGACGCGATCTATGTTCTGGGTCCCGGCTCAGCGGCGTTCACACGCCTTGGCCGGATGACAAAGACCAATCTATCCCCATAAAACTCTCAGACACTCTCAGCGCGCCGGAACTGAGAGTCTCAACAGCGAATCTATCCCCGCCACCGTCTCTCAGACATTCGCTTTTCAGGGGAACTAACCGTCGCGGAGAATACGCGCTTTTTGCCGGTCCCAATCGCGTTTCTTTTCAACGTCGCGTTTGTCGAAGTTCTTTCGGCCCGAGGCCACTCCAATCAGCAATTTGGCGAGGCCGCGCTCATTGAAATAGAGCTTCAGTGGGATGATGGTGCGGCCTTGGCGCTCGACCGACTGGGCAAGACGCGCCCGCTCCCTCGTTTTGACCAGCAGCTTTCGTTTCCGTTTCGGCTCGTGGTTAAAGCGGTTGGCAGCGGTGTAGATCGGGATGTCTGCATTGATTAGCCACAGCTCGCCATCCTCCGGGCTGACATAGGCTTCAGCGATATTGGCCTTGCCCTCGCGCAAGGATTTCACCTCCGACCCGACAAGCATAATGCCCGCTTCCAGCGTGTCTTCAACCTCGTAATTCCGCCGGGCCTGGCGGTTCTCGGCAATCAGGCCATCGGAGCGCTTCTTTGCCTTGGCCATGGTTTAAACCCCAATCCCTGCCGTCCTTAGAGCCGCGTCGATATCTGCTTCCGCCTGGGAATCCGGCGGTGTGATCGGTAGGCGGACATCAGGGGTGCAAAGCCCGAGTTTTGCCAGGGCATATTTCGTCGGGCCGGGGCTTGGTGTCACAAACAGCGCTTTATGAAGGCGTATCAGCCGCGCTTCTATAGCTCGGGCGGTGTTCAGATCGCTGAGAGTGGCGGCTTTGTGCATGTTTGCCACAAGATCCGGTGCCACATTCGCCGTCACGGAGATGCATCCCGTTCCGCCCATGGCCCGGTGGCCGAGTGCCGTGGGATCGTCGCCCGATAGCTGGATGAACTCCTCGCCGGCAAAGACCCGGTGCTGCGTCACCCGGGCGAGATCCCCGGTCGCGTCTTTGATTCCCACAATATTCGGGTGTGCGGCGAGCCTGCCGACGGTCTCCGGCAGAATATCGGAGGACGTCCGGCTTGGCACATTATAGAGGATCAGCGGCATCTGAACCGCATCGGCGATCGTGCGGAAATGGGCCTCAAGCCCCGATTGATCCGGCCGGTTGTAATAGGGGCACACGACGAGTGCGGCGTCTGCCCCAACAGTTTTTGCGTGTTCTACAAGCCCTATGGCCTCTGCGGTGGCATTTGACCCGCATCCGGCGATCACCGGCACACGGCCCCTCGCTGTCTCAATACAGAGCGAAACGGCCTCACGGTGTTCTTCATGACTGAGCGTGGCCGATTCCCCCGTGGTGCCTACGGGAACAAGAGCCGACGACCCTTCTGTTATTTGCCGTTCAGTCAGCGCCACATAAGCGTCACGATCAAAGGCATTATTCTTGAATGGCGTCACGAGGGCCGGAATGGAACCTTGAAACATGAATAGCTCTTGTCGTTTTGTATTATACCGATTTGCGAGTCCGCGTATGACGTGGTCTTTGGCATGGTCAACCGTGAACACCAAGGGCGCGATGATGAAGAGAGCAAAATGGGCCATTCTCGGGGCATTTTTCTGCTTCGGTACGGCGCAGGCGAAAATACCGTCGCCACCAAGTGCAAAACCGCCGGTGGTTTATGCCTCGGAGGTTGTCTCCACACAGGATGCCGCCATTGTTCGGGAGGCGATCCGAGCCGCAGATCGCCGCGATTGGGCACAATTGCGCCAGTTGCGCCAGCTGGCTCGGGACGAAGCGGTTGAGGATTTCGTGCTTTGGCAACTCGCCCGTGCGGGCACGCCAGCGGTGGGTTTTGACACCCTAAACGAGGCCATGACACGTCTCAGTGACTGGCCGCGTGCAAGATCCTTCCGGATCGGGGCTGAAGAAGCGATTGTGTTGAGCGCGCTGTCCCACGAGCAGCGAATTCTATGGTTTGATGCGCTAGGCGGCCCGATTTCAGGGCAGGGTAAAGCTGCCTATGGCGAATCACTGCGCCGGACGGGATCGGTTGAATCCGCTTATGATTATGTCCGCGATTCCTGGCGCAATCATACGATCAACAGAGCGACCGAGCGGGATATTCTAGCCCGGTATCCGGAGCTTTTAACGCAGGACGATCACCGCGCACGGGTGGACTATCTCCTTTGGACCAACCAGCGGGGAGCCGCTAACCGCCTCCGCAGCTACCTCACAGCGGACTACAAGGCCCTCGTCGATGCGCGGATCGCCCTGAAATGGCGTGGACGGAGCGTTGACGCAAAAGTGGCTGCTGTTCCCGATCACCTGAAAGAGCATGCCGGGCTCCTCTTTGACCGGGCGCGCTGGCGTCGTCGCCGGGCACGGAATCAGGAAGGGGCGACGTCTCTGCTAGTGAAGATCGATGGCCTCGATGTGCCGTTTGCCGGGCGGGACAATCTCTGGGATGAACGCAACATCGCGATCCGGGCGTCGCTCAAGAAAAGTGACTATCGTACGGCCTATGATCTGGCTGCCCCCCACGGTCTTTCTTCCGGGGCTGACTTCGCCGATGCGGAGTGGATTGCCGGATGGATAGCGCTGCGCATGCTGGGTGAACCCGAAAAAGCCGCCGCGCATTTTGCAACCCTGAAGAAGGGCGTATCCACCCCCATCAGCCTCTCACGTGCCGACTACTGGCATGGCCGCGCCCTAAAAGAGCTCGGCGCAGCCGAGGAAGCGGAGGCGGCGTTTCGGTCTGCGTCAGTTCATAATTATGCCTATTATGGCCAACTGGCGGCCGAGCAGATTGGTGAGCCATTTATTGCTTTGCCCGCAACGCCTGAGCCGACCGAGGCCGAACGGGACGGATTTCAGGATCGATCCATCGTTCGCGTCCTTCGGCTACTTGGTGAGGCAGGCGACAGGGGATTGTTCCGTCAGTTCGCCTTCCACCTTGACGATCAGCTCGAAACACCGGTGGAGCAGCTTCTCCTCGCTGAAATCGGCGACCACTATCACCAGCCGGATGTCGGCGTTCGTGGTGCGAAGGCTGGCCTCGGTCGGGGGATCATCGCACCGGAAGCTGCGTATCCTGTGGTATCCTATCCGCTCCGCCGTGATGTTCGCGTTGAAAATGCGCTCGTGCTGGCGCTCTCGCGTCAGGAGAGCGAACTGAACCCGCGTGCTATTTCTCACGCCAATGCGCGAGGGCTGATGCAGCTGATTCCGGCAACGGCGCGCACACAAGCGCGGCGCGAGGGACTGCCGTTCAGGGTGTCCTGGCTAACCGACGATCCGGGGTATAATATGACCCTTGGTGCAGCCCATCTTGATGATCTGCTCGATCAGTTCAACGGTTCCTACATTATGACCGCAGCGGCCTACAACGCCGGGCCGCGGCGTCCGAAACAGTGGATCATAGATTATGGGGATCCACGCCGTGGTGAGATTGATCCGATAGATTGGGTTGAACTTATCCCATTCTCCGAGACGCGGAACTATGTTCAGCGCGTTCTGGAGAATGTTCAGGTCTATCGCCACCGGCTGAGCGGCGAGCCGGGTCAGATCAGTATTTTGTCGGACTTGCAGCGCGGGCGTTTGCTTTAGCGGGCGGCCCTACGCCGCGTCTGGCGGGGTACGTCTTCGCGCTCGCCCTCATAGATACAGTGCCGCGACTTGCCCGCGCGTTTTGCGGCGTAAAGAGCTTCATCGGCATGGGCCAGGAGATCGCGGATCCTTCTTCCTTCAGCCGGATATGTTGCACTGCCGACGGACACGGTAATGGGTTTGCGCACCCCTTCGGCCTCTTCCGTCCAGTGAAGTGAGTTGGTGATGAGTTCACCGATGAGAGATACTGGCATGCCCTGGATAACATTGGTCACGATGAGAAACTCGTCGCCGCCGAGGCGCGCGATCAGCCTCGCATCGGGTATGGCATGTTTTAGCGCATCCGCCGCTCGCTTCAGCGTTGCATCGCCCTTGCCGTGACCCATCGTGTCGTTGATGGCCTTGAAGCCATCAAGATCGAGCATGAAAATATGGACATTATCCAGGACCGGATTCAAGCCCTCCAGCAGCGTCATGGCGGCCGCTCGGTTTTTTAAGCCGGTAAGGCTATCATGATTTGCGAGGTGAAATTGCCGTTCCAGGACATCGCGAAGACGATTTTCAGCCCGCTGGGTTTCACGGGCGAGTATCACGACAAGAAATGTGCAGCCTGCCATTGTGCAAAGTGTGGTGAGCGAACTCACGAGGACAAGTGTTGTGTCGGTAAGTTCGAACGGCGGAAGCGCCTCATTGATCTGTAGCCAGTACATCACACCCACAGCGGCTATGTTCACGCCTGTAAATATCAGTGTTTCCCGAATGCCAAGAACCAGTGCTGAAATCACCGGCAGGACAATTATGCTGTGTCCGAAATAGCCTGACATTCCTCCGGATACGGCAATCTCAGAAAAAATCGCGACGGCGCAACTATACATTCCAATACGGGCAACAAGCATCATGTGCCAACGTTTCCAGGTGCACACAAACGCAACGATGCAGACCGCGGATATGATAATGCCAACGCCGAGACCAAAAGCTGCACCATTGCCCAGAATGGCGATCTGAAGGATCAGCATGGTTAGGTTCAGAAGAAAACCGAGCCCGTACAGGATCAATATACGCGATCTCGTTCGATCCTCACGGTGGAGGATCGGCTCTTCGAGTATCATAGCGTTTCTTTCAGACATGATAGCCCCGATTTCATGACTAATCTCCCGCTTACTCAACCTGTAGCAGTCGTCTCATAAGATGAGGTTCCGCCGATTAAGCACATTTGAAACAGGCTATTAGGGAATGATTAGGCTCTAACCGGAGAATGCATCCGTCAGCCGCCTCCAACCAATCTGATCGATAGTCTCCGGGCGCGCTTCGGGCTGAATATCGGCGGCGGCAAGCCATGCGGCCACATCAATTTTCCTGGCTTTGGCGAAGCTCTTCAAGGCTGCGCGTATCATCTTTCGGCGCTGGCTAAATGCAGCAGACGTAATTGCCTCTAGTGTTTCCAGGTTTCCGAAACGGGCTCCATCTGAGAGTGGGTGAAGAACGGCAACGGCACTCTCGACCTTTGGCGGCGGGCGAAAGGCTCCGGGCGGCAGCGTAAAGGCTATATGTGGTTTAGCCACTGCCTGAACCAGAACTGCCAGTCTGCCATAATGCTTGCTGCCGGGTTCCGCACAGATGCGTTCTGCAACCTCTCTTTGAAACATCAGGGCCATTTCCCCTCGCCAGGTCCCTGCCTTAAGCCATTCAACAAAGAGAGGTGTACCGACATTGTATGGTAGATTGGCGATCATCATTGCCGGCTCGGTTCCGCCTGAAGCAGCGATAAGATCCTGCCAGTCTGCCTTGCGGGCATCCGCTTCGTATACGTGCAAACGTCCGGTCTTGGCATCGGGCCATGCACGAAGCGCGTCTGCAAATCGCTGGTCAGCCTCTACGGCTATGATCCGGGCTGCACCTTCCTCTAGCAGCGCACGCGTCAGCCCGCCAGGCCCCGGCCCGACTTCGATGACGGTCCGGTCTTTTACAGGCCCGGCTGCGAGCGCTGTACGGCGCAAAATATCAGGATCATGTAAAAAGTGCTGACCGAGGCTCTTCTTTGCTGGCGCATCAGTTAAAGGTTGCCGGTCCCTAGCCATGGGTCCGCCACCGGACATTTTTGGCAGCCAGCCTTATGGCAGCGATCAGACTGTCAGGCCTGCAGGTGCCCTCTGCGGCTGCCTGGTAGGCTGTGCCGTGATCCGGGCTTGTCCTGATTATCGGCAAACCGAGGGTGACATTCACACCGCCCCAGAAATCAAGTGTTTTAACCGGGATCAGAGCCTGATCATGGGTCATCGCAATCACTGCATCGAATGCCCCGTTCAGGGTCTCTGCAAATAGTGTGTCTGCTGACCGTGCGTCGGAGATGTCGATACCCTCATGGCGCAAGATCCGCGCAGCAGGGTTTATTATGTCTATCTCTTCGCGGCCGATGGTGCCGTCTTCACCGGCATGGGGATTAAGCCCGGAAAATGCGAGGCGGGGGTCTGGAAGACCGAAGTCCTGTTGCAGCGCATTGTGGGTAATTTTTGCAATGTTGGTCAGAAGATCGATGGAAAGCGTTTTTATCGCATCGGCAAGGGGCAGGTGGATGGTTGCCAATGCGACGCGAAGACCGCCGCCAACCAGCATCATAACCGGCCTGGGTACAGGCGTATCTTCCGCCGCGCAGAGTTTGGCTAGAAACTCCGTATGCCCTGGATGTGCAAACCCGCTTCCGTACAAAAGCGCCTTGTTGATTGGATTGGTTACAACCGCACCGGCGTCGCCATTTTTCACATAAGTCACAGCCGTCTCGATGGCCTGAATAATGATTGGAGCGAACGCAACATCCGGTTGCCCCGCGACCGGTAGTGTTGTCGCATTTTCAACTTCAATAACAGGAAGTGCATCTGCGAATACCGATATAGTGTCCGCCGGTTCCTGTATGCATTGTACTGGACCTGTAGACTCAAACAGCTCGCCCGATCCGACAACGAAGAAGGCAAGTTCAGACGAGTTCCTCAATGACTGCCACGCCATTCGGGTAATGATTGGGCCGCAGCCGGCCGGATCGCCGATGGTAAGGGCAAGAGGTTTTAGTTCAGGCAACGTCATCGCGTCGATGTCGCGAGTTACGCGTTCATTTGCAAGGCTTAATGGCTACCTTTGAAGGATTGTTGCCTCGCGCCTCGCATTTCGCAATTCGCGATCAGAGATCATTCCGAGCTGTCTACCAAACAATTGGTCCTCTATCTGATCGCGAGACGGCATGTTTTCAACACCATCTATCCGGTCGCAAAGTATAAGTGTCGACCATCCGGCGCTGATTTCAAAAGGTTGGCTCGCGCCGTCTATAGAAAGGCCATTCACTGTTTCCTGCGACGATGCGGAGAGCTCGGAGAGTTTCGTTGTGCCAAGCTCAACGCCGATTACATCTTCAAACCGATCAGCGACGCTGTCCACACTGTCACAACCGTCGAGACGGCGCATGGCGTTTTCAAGGGTTTCCACCGAGCCATTTATTGCAACGAGCTGCTTCATCGTGATGGTTGATGTCTCTCTTTGCGGGTCTCTCTTGCCTCGCAGGGCGAGAATATAGATTCCGGTCTCCGTGGTGATCGGCTCCAGAATTCCTGGACCCTCGGCTTCAAGGATGGCATTGGCAAGGGACGGGTCGAGATCCTCGGTCGATACCCAGCCCATATCTCCGCCCGAAGCAGCGGTTGGTGCTGAGGAAAACCGCTGAGCGGCTGCACGGAAAGGCGCGCCCTGGCGAAGCTGTTCGACAATTGAGTCAGATGCTGCTTCAGCTTGAATCTGGGATTCTTCATCCGGTGCAAACAGGAAGATTTCTGCCATCTGGTAGACGGTTTCCTGCGAGCTCTTGCGTAACCGCTCAATCTGATCGTCAATCTGGTTACCGGATATCCGTATGCGTGATCCAAAGCGGCCCTGCATAATTCGACGCCAGGCAATATCAGCGCGCATTTGCTCTTCCAGAGTCAGGGGGCTGATGCCGTTTGAGTAGAATTGCTGATAGAGCGTATCCCGGTCTACCCCGGCCTGCTCGGCAATATTTGAAACCGCGCCGGCAATTTCGCGATCACTGATTTCCAGTTCGAATTCCTGGGCCGCCTGAAGTTGCAAGCGCTCCTCGATAAGCTGCTCCTGCGCTGTGCCGAGAAGCTGTTGTTGCGCTTCTGGTGTCGGCTCAGCGCCCAGCGTCATCATCAGCATCCGGGTTCTCTGGCGAACATCGAAAAATGAGATTGGTTCGTCGTTGACGACAACGGCAACCCCTTCGAGCTGAGTCATATCATCCTCAGCTGGCTGCTGAGCGAAACTGGCCGCCTCCGCGAGGACAATGGCGGCACAACTAGTGAAAACGGTACGAAGCATAGACCCTTACTTTCAATATGCTGTCGAGATGAACTGACTTTATGGCATAAAATTTGGCAAATTCATTGCGTTGGCGCAATCTTGTACGACAGCCTCTCATCAAATCTTAAAGATAATTTATCCGAAAGGCGCACCGTTGCTTAGAATTCTCCGAGAGATTTCAATGTGAAACGGAAGAAAACAGCGTCGTTCGGCCCCAGTGTTCGGTCAATTGATTCGGTTCGCAAGTAGGCGAGTTCGAACGAGGAGCAATTATCCGAATACACAAATCCAACAGTTCGCCGGAGGTCATTTTGTTCGGTGAAATCGCGGAGCTGACCGTACCGAACAGCCCAATTTTTGGTGATTGTGAAGGTCGAGTTGAAATCTATGCCCTCATCCGGAACGTCAATGTTTGGCCGAACATCCGGATCAACCCGGAAGTATCTGGCTGATCCGTTGAAACGCCAGAAATTTGTGGTTACGCGCGCATCCAGCCGGTTAATTGAGAAATCCTCGCTATCGAGGCGCATGCGGGTATTTATGCGCAGCAATTGCCCAAAACTGGCTGATACGCCTGCCACCCAGTCTGAAGAATTGCCATCGAGATTCGTGCCGACATCGAAGTTTTCGTCAATGCTTGAGCGCCAGCGCCGGCCGGCTATCGCTTGGATCTGTGCGCCGCCTTTAAATTTCGCTGTGCCAGCGACCCCAACCGAAAGTCGGCCGTCGCCCTCATAGAGGTCAAAATTTCCAAAACCGTTGGAGTCGAATAGCCTGGTCTCGTCGAATTCAACCAGCTGGCTGTCTTCTATCGGGATGTCGATATCATTGGAGTTGGAAAGCCCCCAAGCTCCGAGAACAGTTGGGGTTACGATCAAATCAACATGTTTGCCTGGACGAGCAAGCGGCCAGGAAAGCTTAGTCCCAACCGATCCGACAAATCGACCTATATTGGCGTCTCCCGTAGCGTCTTCGTCCAAGTTGTAATAGTCGCCACGCGCATCGGCGAAAGGCTCCACGACGACACCGCCTGGCAGCACGCGTGTTACGGCCCATTCTGCCCCAAGCGAGACGCGGCGGCTGTCTGGATTGATCGAAGGCGCTGCACCTTCGCTCGCATCTCTTGAAAGTACAGCAGATGAGAGTTGAACACTTCCCCTCCCAAACCTGCCAAGATCGAGGAGGCGTTCAGAGAAAAGGATCGGTGTCGTAACGGGGGGCTGCTCTAGAAACGGGTTTTCGGCTCGGAGGTCCTGAAATTCGAGGACTGCGATATCGCCGTAGAAATTCTGGGTCTGGGCGACTCCAAATACTTGAGTCAGAAATGTCCGCGGCTGGCCATCGTAAAGGCCACGACGCACATTGCCTCCGTCTATCGAGTACCGGCGGGTGAACAGATCATCGCTTGCGCGTTCGACGCCAAAGCCCCATTCGAATGTTTCATCTATTTGAAACAGCCCTCGTCCAAATACATGGCCGCGAACCTCCTCATCACCAAAGCGCTCGCCGTTATTGTCGAAGTCCTGCTCAAAGGTGATGGAACCACTCACATTGATTTCGCCGGACCAGAAGCGCTTGCGATACTCCGCTTCCAGTAAAGGCCTCACTCTGGTGTAGAATGTCGGTGTTACCGTAATGTCTGAAGATGGGGAAAGAACCTGATAGTAAGGTTGTCCATAGACAAAGCCTAGGCGTCCAGACGCACCAGGCCTCGGGAACAGAAAGCCCGAGCGTTTGCCCGCTGTTGGATCTGGGTGAAAGAAGTAGGGCAGGTAAAAAACTGGAAGGCCACCAACCTCCAGAACGGCGTCGCGATAGGAGATAATGTCGTTATTCTGATCGAGGACGGCGCGGCGCGCCCTGACCGCCCATGTTGGCCGAACGCCCTCTTCTTCGCAAACGTCACAGGCCGTGAATATAGCCTGATCGAGGGCGTTGGTTCCGGTCGATTGCCTGACAGCGGAGTTCGCTGTTGCTACGCCGCCTTCTGGCAGCCGCATGGAGAAACCCACGGCGTAGCCATCTTGCAGTTTGTCATTGACCTCGACTTCGTCAGCAAAATTCTGCGTTCCATCCTCGTCCAGGATGGCAACATTGCCCGAAGCCCGAACCTTGCCAGTGCGCTTGTCGTAAACCAACCGGTCGGCGCGCAGTATTCTACTACCATAGGTCGCTTCCACACTTCCCGTGGCAATAATCAGGTTCCCATCATCTTCCTCAGCAATCGAATCCGCTTCCAGCACAACCTGTTCGGCTGTTTCCTGAGCGATTGCGATGGCTGTAGAAAAAACGGCAAGAAGTCCACAAAGAAGGCTTGCTGCCCATTTGGTCACGTTCGTGATCCCTCTCGCTTTCTGGCGATGTCCGCACCTGTCAGTTCACAGTTCTTTGATTAGATGGAGCGCGTGCCAACGTCCAGCGTTCTTGATCAGCATGCTCGGGCTTTGGTTCGTCTTATCTGCTAGCCAGTTGCCGATGCCGCAAGCCCACCTGGAAGTGTGAGCGCTTCCCCTGCAAGCTCCAATTCCATGAGGATTGCTGCGCACCGGGCAGCGCCGATATCAGCCGCTCGGGCAATTTCATCAACCGTCATAGGGCTTGGCGATAGCGCTTCTTTAACGGCCTTAATCTGATCCTCCGGTGGAGTACCGCTGTCCGGGGGATCTTCAAACAATGGTCCGGGTGCCATTTCCAACCGTGACGTACCAAGACCAGACAGTATATCGAGCACATCCTGTCCTGATCTCACCAGCGCGGCACCTTGCTGTATTAGTCGGTTCGTTCCAGCAGCTCTTGGATCGAGGGGTGACCCCGGTATTGCCATAACCTCACGGCCTTGTTCACCGGCCGTTCGCGCCGAAATCAGGGATCCCGACCTTTCCGCAGCCTCCACCACAACAGTTCCGATCGCCAGCCCGGTTATCAACCGGTTGCGGCGTGGGAAGTCTCTCGCGGTAGCGCGATGTCCGAACGGGCTCTCTGAAACAACCGCCCCCTCGCTGGCAATTGCCGCATAGAGGCGGTCATGCTGCGGCGGGTAGACATGATCAATGCCGCCCCCAAGGACGGCCACCGTGCCCGTGGACAAGCTTGCGGCATGGGCTTCTCCATCGATGCCGCGGGCGAGGCCTGAGACAATAACAATCCCACTCTTTCCGAGCTCTGCCGACATATCCCGCGCAATCTTGCGCCCCGCAGCTGATGCATTGCGCGCGCCGACAATGGCCAGGGATCGCTCGCTCAACAGATCTACCTTACCGAGCACGGTAATGACCGGTGGCGGTGGATCCAGAGCGCCGAGCAGATGCGGATAGTCCGGCTCGCAAGCGGCAATGACTCTCGCGCCATAGCTCAAAG
Source organism: Pseudomonadota bacterium (assembly GCA_039196965.1). Lineage (GTDB taxonomy): Bacteria > Pseudomonadota > Alphaproteobacteria > Caulobacterales > Hyphomonadaceae > CALLCD01. The sequence goes on from JBCCUK010000009.1 coordinate 98,180, forward strand.
TAGCATCTAGCTCTGCCTCCACATCCTCCCGTTTCGGCGCTGTCAGTGCACGCTTCCGGCCAGCTCTGCTCGATAATGCAGGAAGCTCCTCTATCGCCGCAGCAGGTGTTTTGAAGCGTTTCAGAAGCTCTGCGAATGTAACGGGTCCGACATTTCGTGTTCTGGCGAGTCTTAGCCAGTCGAGTCGTTCATCGTCACTGAGCGCCTTGCGCTTCACTGACCAGCGCCTTTACGGGCTCCGAATTTAGGCTCCTCGCCATTCAGAAGCCGCTTGATGTTTGCTCGATGCGTCCAGAATACGAGAATAGAGAGCGCTGCAAGGATAAGAATTGCGAATTCCGTTTCTCCAAGTAGCCACGCTCCTATGGGGACTGCCGACGCTGCCGTAAGCGCCGCCAGCGAAGAGATACGGGTGAGAGCGAATATTGCGAGCCAGATCGGCGCGCCGACGGCAAAGCCTTGCCAGGAGGCGAAGGCAAGGAGCCCGGTATAGGTCGCAACGCCCTTGCCACCCTTAAAACCTAGCCAGACAGGATAACAGTGACCGAGGAAAGCTGCGGCACCGGTCACCAGTCCGACGTTCCGATTGAAGAGCGCCGTGAAGACCAGGACGGCGATACCCGCTTTGAAACTGTCGGCGATCAGCGTTGCGAAAGCCAGATCCTTCCGCCCTGTGCGGAGGACGTTCGTGGCACCGATGCTATGGGAACCGATCTCGCGGATATCCCCAAGGCCCGCTGCCCGCGTGATCACGAGGCCGAAGGGAACCGATCCGAGGACATATCCCCCGAATATCGCGAGAAGAAATTCGATGCTCTCTGGCATTCGCCCACCATTATTACCGAAGATCAGTCTAGCGTCTGTGCATGTGGCACGACAAGCTTCTGCGGTCCAAACCGTGACATACATGTATTTCAGGTCTGCATTGCTCTTGGTGATAGCCGTCTAAGGTTGAGTAACTCCAGCTTTAGATTCGGGCGGTGCATTAGCGAGCTTGTCTCGGTAGTTTCCTGTCCAAAGCCCTGTTCATATTATCCATGGCGTATGCTTAGCTCTGGAATTCACCCGACAAATCAAATCTAAGCTAAGATCCATGCTTCCTCTTGATCTGAAAACTCTGCTCTCTCCTACACTCACAGAGATCAATCGACTGCCGTCGCATACGACGCGGACGCCTTATCCGTCTGCGGAGAAAGCAGGGGCAGGCGGCTCTTCGGACTGGCGATTGTCTCTCGACGGTGCGTGGGACTTTCAGCTTGTTGATCGTCCCGAGGCAGCGCCCACCAATTGGACCGCGGAAGTTTATGATGTGTCTGATTGGCGACAGATAAAGGTCCCGGGTGTGTGGACGCGCCAGGGCTTTGATGATCTTCCCCATTACACGAACATTGTTATGCCGTTTGCAGAGCAGTATCCGCCGGACGTCCCGGAGGAAAACCCGACGGGGCTATACAGACGAACTTTCGATCTTCCCGCCCAATGGGCTGATCGCACAACCGTGCTGCATATCGGTGCCGCTGAAAGCCTCGTGCTTGTTTGGTGCAATGGAACATTTATTGGCATGGGGACAGATTCCCGTTTGCCGAGCGAATTTGATCTATCGGCAAGTCTGCATGAAGGAGAGAATGCTCTTGCGGTCATGGTGATCCGTTGGAGTGGAAGCACCTGGATCGAGGATCAAGATCACTGGCACCATGGTGGTATTCACCGTTCGGTGTTCCTGGAGTCACGCGGCAAAGTGCATGTCGAGGATCTGGTAATCGACGCTGACTATGATCCAGACACGGAGTTTGGATCTGCCAGTATACGCATGAACGTGCGTGGCTCTTCTGCTGGCTATTCAATGGCGGGTCGCATCGAAACAGCGGATGGTGAAACCATATCAGAGTTTTCCGGGGTCTCAGTTGCGCAATTCGATGCCGAAGGCTCTCACCATGAACGTGTGATGTCCTCCTACATCTTCCACGGATATACGGCTCGGCAAACTATTCCCAATCTCCAGATTCATCCGTGGTCTGCGGAAAACCCAGTTCGATACCGTCTGATTGCAGAGCTTGTGGACGCTGATCGCGGTGTGGTGGAAGCGAGCGCGACATGGATAGGGTTTCGCAGCGTGGACGTGTCAGGCCGCCGTCTAAACATCAATGGAAAGCCTGTGGTTCTGATCGGGGTGAACCGCCATGACCACCATCCGGAGAATGGAAAATCCCCCACAAAAGCCGAGATCCGCGACGAGCTTCTGACGATGAAGCGGCACAATATAAATGCATTGCGGACGGCACATTATCCGAACGATCCGGCTCTGCTCGATCTGTGCGATGAGCTGGGGCTTTATGTTGTTGATGAAGCGAATTTCGAATGCCATGGCCGCTATCATGAAGTGTCCAAAAGTCCTCTATACCGAAATGCCATTTGGGAACGGACGGCACGGATGATTGCGCGAGACCGTAATCATCCAAGCGTCATCGGGTGGTCCATAGGTAATGAGGGCGGCCATAGCGCCGTGCATATCGCCGCCGCGAGTTATGCGCGAGGTGAAGATCCCTCCCGGTTCGTACAATATGAGGGCGGATTTTTTGCCCGGCTGAGTTTCCCTTCTGTAGGTAGCACGGACGATGTTCATCGTGCGCCGACCTACAAAGAGAAAGCGAGCTCAGACATTGTCTGTCCCATGTACGCACCGATTGGCCGTATTGTGGATTGGGCGCGGTGGGCGGAGGAGACAGGCATGGAGGATCGGCCGCTTGTCCTCTGCGAGTTTTCCCACGCCATGGGAAATTCAAATGGATCGATTGCGGAATATGTGGATGCTTTCTACACGGAACCCGCCCTGGGTGGTGGCTTTGTTTGGGACTGGCGTGATCAGGGCTTGGTCGAAACCGATGAGAATGGCCGGTTCTACTGGGCTTATGGCGGGCATTTCGGCGACGAGCCAAATGACCGCAATTTCTGCATAAATGGTTTGGTTGGTCCTGATGGCGAGCCGCATCCGGCGCTCAAGGAGTACAAATGGGCCGCGCGGCCAGTGGCGCTGTCGGGCTATAAGGATGGAATCGCATCATTTGTGAACAGACGTATCTTTCAGAGTACGAATGACCTTGAACTTCGCTGGACCTTGCAGGAACATGGCGAGACCATCGGAGCCGGGACGCTCAAACCGGAAATATCTCCGGGGGCTGAGATGAAAATTCCTACTGGTGATTTAGTTGACGACATCCCAAGGAATGCGACCCATATTCTGTTTGCATGGGTTTTAAAGGTTGAAACACCTTGGGCCGAAAAAGGCCACCTCGTGGGTTGGGATCAGGTCAGGCTTGAAGAGACCGCCATAGTAGATCGCCTGCCAGCCCTGAATTGGCCGATGGAGGGAAAGGCTGGCGGTCCAATCGTCGAAACTGGAGACCTAGCCATCGAATTTGGCGACGGTGCCGAAATCAAGGCGGTTTGCCTAAATGGTCAGCGTGTCATTGTGAGCGATGTTGTACCCAGCTTGTGGCGAGCACCTACCGACAATGATGGCGGGCAACACGATTGGGATCTTCGGTCCACGCCCGGCAAGAGCCGTCTTTGGGCGAGTTGGGGTTTGAATGCGCTCACCTGTGTCAGATCCGAGCGGGTCGTGGCAAATATAGATGATTGCCCGACGGTCGCCCTATTGCGAGAGTATGCGGGATCCGGGGGACGGATACTTCGTCATCTAACAAACTGGAGCTTGTTGGGAGAGGGAGCGGATATCAGCGAGGAAATCACTGTTCCGTCGGAATGGGATGATCTGCCCCGGATAGGGATCAGATTCGAAGTTCCTAGAGCATTTGCCAATCTTGAGTGGCTTGGTCTTGGCCCGGACGAATCCTATCCAGACAGATGTAAGGCCCAGACCCACGGCCGCTGGACCTCAAAGGTTGAGGATCAATACCACACCTATGTCCGGCCCCAGGAGTATGGCGCGCACGAGCAAACACAAGCTTTCAGCCTCACCGATGCAGACGGTGCGGGGCTGAAAGTTCTCCTGCCGCGTCCCTTGAGCTTCACGGCAAGGCCCCACCATGACGCTGACCTCACCCGAGCGACAACGCTTGCTGAACTGGATATGGCTGACACGACAGAGGTGCGCATTGATGTGGCTATGCGTGGATTAGGCACAGGGGCCTGCGGACCCGACGCCCTCGATGCGTATATTGTCCGCCCGGGAACTTATCGGTTTGACTGGCAGCTGCGCGCCACCGGTAAGAAATACTCCGCATAAAGAAAAGCCGCTCCGGTTCTCCGAAGCGGCTATCTTGCGAAGTGTTGGAAGTCGACGAGATTAAACGTCTTCTTCCGGGGCAACTTGGTCAGCCATTTCCGCGGCAGCTTCGGCGAGTTCGCCAGCCTGCTCTTCGGCCAGGGCCTGTTGTTCAGCCTGGAGGGCTTCGATAATGTTTTCGCCGGCTGCCTGACGCTTGGCTTCGTCTTCGGAGCGAGCGACATTGGCCATTATCTGTACAGCAACCTCAGCATGCAGACGCACCCTGATTTCGTGCAGACCAATCGCTTTGATCGGCTTGTCGAGGCGCACTTGAGATTTGGCGACCTTATGGCCGGCTTCTGAGGCGGCTTCCGCTATGTCCCGCGCGGACACAGAACCGTAAAGCTGACCCGTGTCGCCAGCCTGCCGGATCAGGGTCAGAACAGCACCTTCCAGCGATCCACTGGCGGTTGCCGCAGCCGACTTGGCTTCTGCGTTGCGCGCTTCAATTGCTTCACGTTCCCGCTCGAACCGAGCACGGTTTGCTTCGGTTGCTCTCAATGCCTTGCCTTGGGGAATTAGAAAATTCCGCGCAAAGCCATTCTTTACACTGACTTCATCACCAATCGTGCCGAGCTTTTCCACGCGCTCAAGGAGGATAACTTGCATGATCTATCTCCTATTTCACGGTGAAGGGCAGAAGCGCCAGAACCCGTGCGCGCTTGATCGCCTTGGCGAGTTTGCGCTGGTTCTTGAAGCTGACAGCGGTGATCCGTGACGGGACAATCTTGCCTTTTTCGGAGATGTAGCGCTGCAGGAGCTTCACGTCTTTATAATCGATTTTCGGACCTTTATTCCCTGCGAAAGGATCAACCTTGCGGCGGCGGCCAAAGGACCGGCGGGCGGGAATATTCGTAATATTCAGGCCGGATGTATTCTTGCGTGCCATGTTTCGTCTTTCCTGTTCCGGGGCCTAGTCGCGTGGTTTCCGCTCGCCGCGATCCTTACGCGACAGGACAGGGGAGGGCTCCTCGTCAAGCTCATCCACTTTCACTGTCATATAGCGCATAACATCGTCGGAAATGCGGTGGCGGCGCTCCAGCTCGTGTAGGGCTGGTGCCGGTCCATCAACGTTCAGCAGGCTGTAATGCCCTTTGCGCACCTTTTTGATCGGATAGGCGAGGTTGCGCAGACCCCAATATTCTGTCTTGCCAACTTTTGCGCCGTTTTCAGTCAGGAAAGACGTCACATCCTCGACGAAAGCATCCACCTGCGCAGGTGAGATGTCCGGCCGCGTGATGATCACGTGCTCATAAAATGCCATTAGATTTACATCCCTTTTGGTGCGCGGCGCCTACGGAGCGGGTACTCTGTAAACGATGGCCCTCCGTTCCACACAATTGTGGCGTGGAGACCGCACACCGGTTTCAAGTGGCGGCATAAAGCGGAAAAGAGTCGGGAATGCAAGTGCCGAAATGCCGAACAAGCTAAGATGGATGACGTTTCTCGACTGACTTTACTCAAGGTGATCTAGAGCATTATAGGCTCACCGATCTGATTTGTGCGTCTCCGCAATACCTCGGAAAGAGAAAACCACATCATGAAGCGCGCCATGATCATAGGCCAACCGGGATCGGGCAAGTCCACTCTCGCCCGGAAGCTCGGCGAGGTGACGGGGCTGCCCGTCGTGCATATCGATCAGATCCTATGGAATCCAGGATGGGTGGAAACGGCTATGGACGAAAAAACGAGGCTTTGCAAAGCTGTCCATGCTCGTGAGGAGTGGATTTTCGAAGGCGGTCATTCGGTGACATGGCCAGAGCGGCTTGCGCGCTGCGACACGCTGATTTGGCTCGACTTTCCAGTCCATACTCGTCTCTGGCGGGTTGTTCTGCGTACCCTGAAGTATTTCGGACGAACCCGGCCGGATTTGCCGGATGGTTGCCCGGAACGGTTCAGCTGGGAGTTCTTTCAGTGGATCTGGGAGACCCGCAATTCCAACCGCGGGATAATCGAAAAGCTAATTGCGACTGCGCAGCCCGATAAGGCGATCATCATCTTGCGGAGTTTGCCCGCAGTCCATGAGTTTCTGGACCATCTCTCGGCGTCGCAAGAATATCAGCGTTTCTCGCCGTCTGCGCCTTAGGGCTCGACTGGAGGCAGTCCGAACACATCGCGTGTGAGGCCGTCGGGAAACAGCTCTCGCGCAATGACCTTGCCGCCCAGCGACAAAGCGAGGTTTCGGGCGGCGTCATTGTCGTCGTTCATATGCGTTTCAACCAGCGACCAGCCGAGCTGATTGTAGCCGAACGCGATGGCTGCAATGGACGCTTCTTTGGCGTAGCCCTTCCGCCGGGCGGCCGGAACGATCCACCAGGTAAGCTCCGATCTTGGATATCCTTCAGGCCACCACAGGCCGCAGCCACCGATCATGATATCGGTATCCTTCTCAACCATTGCCCATCTGCCATATCCGCGAAGCGCCCAGTGCCCGATATCCGTTGCAAGCACTCGCCATGCCTTGTCGGCGGGAAGCGGGCCGCCATAGGCAGCTGACGCCTCTTCGTCCGCAAAGAAATCGCGGTAAACCTCAAAGTCCTCGGCGCAGGGCGGACGCAGTGTCAGGCGTTCTGTCTTTAACGTGGGAATCAATAGGTTCTCCATTACGACTTTGTATACGCGACTTCCGGCAATTGGCGTCAGTGTCTTGAGAGAATTATTCCGAGCGCCTCTGAGCCAAAATCCCTTGTCCCGCGGGACATCCGCCATAGCTCCTGCCTCATAACAGAATGAGGCTAGATCCATGATCCGCAAAGTCGCAAAAACTGTGCTTCTCCTCCCGCTTGTCCCCCTTGTGGCAGCCTGTGCCACGCGACCACCTGTGCCACAGGAGGCTGCGGGTCCTTTCATTATCGAAGAGGCCCTGGCCGGCGAAACCATCGGTCGCGGTAAAATAACGACAATCACTGGTGTCGACCGGGGGTTCGAAGCGAAGCTCAACGGCACCTGGGACGGCGAGACCCTGACCCTCGTGGAAGACTTCGTGTTCGACGACGGCGAAATCGACCAGAAGACCTGGCGTCTGAAGAAGCTCGCCAATGGCGAGTATGAGGGCACGCGCGAAGATGTCGTCGGCACGGCCCGAGGCTTTCAGGTCGAAAACGGCTTTCGCCTTGAGTACATCATGGCGCTGCCAAATGGAAACGGTGGGACGCGCAATGTGAAGTTCCGCGATATCCTTGTGCTCTCCGATGAGGGTAAGGTCATCAATAATGCGACGATTGGCTATTTCGGGTTCCGTGTCGGCCGGGTCGCGCTGACCATCGGAGAAGCCTGATTTCGTCTACATGAGGCGGTTGCCACCTTGCGCGGTGCAGCCTAAACGAGCCACCAGCAAGGAGGCGTGGTGGCGATGGCGACTGGGCGTGCATTCATCTTTCCGGGCCAGGGAGCCCAGTCTGTCGGCATGGGCAAGGCACTTGCGGATGCTTATCCGGCTGCCAAGGCCGTTTTCGATGAGGTGGATGAAGCTCTAGGCGAAAACTTGTCTCGCCTAATTTGGGAAGGTCCGGAGGAGGACCTGACCCTCACAGCCAACACCCAACCGGCACTTATGGCCGTGAGCGTCGCTGCCATGCGGGCGCTGGAAGCGGAATTTGGTATCGGCGTTGATGCGGCTGACTATGTGGCGGGCCACTCCCTTGGTGAGTATTCCGCCCTTGCAGCATCAGGGGCGATCGGAATTGCAGAGACCGCCAAGCTCCTGCGTATCAGAGGCAATGCCATGCAAGCCGCTGTTGCTCCGGGGGAGGGAGCCATGGCTGCGCTTCTTGGCGCAGATACGGAACAAGCAGAGGCAGCGTGCGCGGCAGGCATGGCTGAGGCTGGCGGCACTTGCGAGATCGCAAATGACAATGCGCCGGGCCAGCTTGTCCTGTCCGGCAGTGTCGCGGCTATTGAAGCCGCTTGTATGCACGCAAGGGAGCATGGCGTGAAGAAAGCGGTTCCGCTGTCTGTCAGCGCGCCGTTCCATTGTTCGCTGATGGAAGCCGCTGCGGAAGCGATGCGTGTGGCGCTTGCAAAGGCGGAGATCACAGCGCCGAAAGTGCCACTGATCGCCAATGTTACAGCGGCGACCACCAGTGATCCCGAAGCCATTCGCGCTCAACTTGTTACGCAGGTGACGGGGCGCGTTCGCTGGCGGGAAAGCGTCGAGTTCATGGCGGCAAACGGCATATCCCGGACCGCAGAAGCTGGCGCAGGGAAAGTGCTCACTGTGATGAACCGCCGTACAGCAAGAGACATAAAAGGCGTCACCCTTGGGACACCGGAAGACCTGCAGGCTTTCGCGGAAAGCCTGCAAGGCGGATAAGGAGAAAGATCAATGTTCGACCTAAGCGGAAAAACGGCCCTTGTTACCGGGGCCTCCGGCGGTATCGGGCGCGACATTGCGACGGCTCTGTCAGCGGCCGGGGTTAAGGTCGCCCTGTCCGGGACACGCGAAGCCGTGTTGGAGGAGGTTAAGGCTGATTGCGCCAATGAAGCGGCTGTCGTGACCTGTAATCTCTCCGACGCCGAGGCCGTGTCAGGGCTTGTTGCCAAAGCCGAAGAGGCGGTCGGTCCCCTCGACATTCTCGTCTCCAATGCCGGGCTTACAAAAGATCAGTTGCTCATGCGGATGAAGGATGAGGACTGGGAGACCGTTCTGAACGTCAATCTCGGTGCCTATTTCCGCCTCGCAAAATCCGCTCTGAAGGGCATGATGAAACGTCGCCACGGCCGAATCATCGGGATCACATCGGTGGTTGGTGTCACCGGAAATCCGGGTCAGGCGAATTATGCCGCCTCGAAAGCGGGTATGATTGGTTTCACGAAATCCCTTGCTGCGGAGATTGCCAGCCGGGGAATCACGGCCAATTGCGTTGCTCCCGGTTTTATCGAATCGCCGATGACGGATGTCCTGCCGGATGCGCAAAAAGATGCGCTATTAGGGGCTATACCGGCGAAACGGCTCGGACAAGGCAGTGATATCGCTGCCGCTGTGGCCTATCTTGCCTCCGATGAGGCCGCTTATGTGACGGGCCAAACCCTGCATGTGAATGGCGGCATGGCCATGATCTGATACAACCATTAGGGGAGTCAGCAGCTTCCGGGCTTGGCGCACGGCAAAACTGTGTGCTAACCGCAACACTTCTGGCCTCTAAGGCCACCCATTCAGACATCAACTAAAGAGAAGGTGACTCATGTCTGACGTTCTTGAGCGTGTTAAAAAAATCGTTGTCGATAATCTCGACGTGGAGGGCGACAAAGTCGTCGAGAGCGCGAGCTTTATCGATGATCTTGGCGCGGACAGCCTCGACCTTGTTGAGCTGGTCATGGCTTTCGAGGAAGAGTTCGATATCGAAATCCCCGACGATGTGCAGGAGAACATCCGCACGGTTGGTGATGCAGTGGGACACATCAAGCAACACGTCTCTTAAAAGGGAGCTGCCGTGCGCCGCGTCGTTATTACAGGTATTGGGCTTGTCACGCCCCTTGCCGGGAATCGGGAAGCATCCTGGAGCCGGCTGATCGATGGACAGTCAGGCGCTGGCCCGATCGATGTCTTCGATACCGAGGATATGCCTTGCAAGATTGCCTTTCAGGTGCCGTGGACTTCTGGTCGCGGCGGCGGTGAGGGCGATCCTGAAGCCTTTGACGCAGACGCTGCCGTTTCCAAAAAAGAGAGACGCCGCATGGACGAGTTCATCGTCTATGCCATGGGCGCGGCCGATGAAGCTCTGAAGGATGCGGCCTGGGCTCCGGAAACCGATGTGCAACGCCACAGGACTGGCGTTCTGATCGGGTCCGGCATTGGTGGGCTCCAATCCATCGCCAATTCCACGCTGGATCTTGACCGCGGTGGTCCAAAGAAGGTTAGCCCCTTCTTCATTCCGTCGGCGCTGATCAACCTCGCCTCCGGCCAGGTTTCCATTAAACATGGCCTCAAAGGGCCTAACCACGCAGTTGTGACGGCCTGTGCTACTGGTGCCCACGCCATTGGCGATTCTGCGCGTATCATCCGTGATGGAGATGCCGATGTCATGCTGGCGGGCGGCGCTGAAGCCTCGATCTGCCGTCTCGGGATTGCTGGCTTCTGCTCTCTGAAGGCCATGTCGACGAAGTACAATGACGAGCCAACAAAAGCGTCCCGTCCTTATGATGAGGGGCGCGATGGGTTCGTGATGGGTGACGGTGCCGGGGTTCTCATCCTTGAAGAATATGAGCATGCCAAGGCGCGCGGTGCGAAAATCTATGCCGAAGTCGCAGGCTATGGCCTTTCGGGCGATGCGTTCCATATTACGGCCCCTGCCGAGGGAGCCGAGGGTGGTTACCGCGCCATGAAAATGGCTCTCGAAAATGCCGGTATGGAGCCCTCCGACATCGACTATCTCAACACCCATGGCACTTCGACACCGCTTGGAGATGAAGGCGAGGTCCGTGCGATTGAGAAGGTCTTCGGCAACGCCGCTTCTGGGCTTTCCTTGTCCGCGACGAAATCGGCCATCGGTCACCTGCTCGGGGCGGCCGGAGCGGTCGAGGCTGCGTTCTGCGCGCTGGCCATCCGTGATGGTGTCATGCCGCCGACACTCAACCTCGATGATCCGAGCTTTGAGACAGAGATCGACCTTATTCCCCACAAAGCGAAACGCGCACCAGTGAAGGCCGCGCTGTCGAACTCTTTCGGATTTGGCGGCACCAACGCCGCACTGATCCTGAAGGCAGTGGAGTAGGGTTCCTAAAAGGCTGTCTCCGGTACTTTAGCGGCTCGTTGCAGTCTTTCCTCTTGCATCATTCTCGCCGACGACGTTTCTTGAAACTCGAATGTTGCAAACAAGACCTTATTCTATCTTCGCCGCGTTCTTGTCGGTGTTGTTCTTGAGCGCCTGCTCAACGGTGTCGGCTCGACCGGAACTGCGAACACTAAGTGAGCAGAACCTTATCGACATCCTTGTTGGCTCCTGTATTCAATCGACCCGGAATTGCGATCCAGGCCCCTTCATCGTCGAAGTGCGATCGGCGCTTGCAGATGGAAAGGTATTTCAAACTATACAGCCGAAAGATGTTCCGGGCGCCAGTATGGTCGTGGCGGTGCAGGGGATTGGTGGCGGTGGCCCTTGGCAGTATGTGATTGATCGTACAAATGAGCAGGGTTTGCCAACGATCGAAGATCCACGGCGTGGTGTAGTCGAGCTTTTCCAAGACTATACAGGACAAGAGGTGGCCGCCATCGTCCGTTCAGAAGCGGCTGGTGCGACAGCGACTGCGCTTTTACTTGGAGCGGATATGGGTATCCCGACGCTCGATGGCGGCATTACGGGTCGTGCGGTTCCCGAAGTCCAGCAGTCGATTCCATGGATTAACGGTATAGCATCCGTGCCAACAGCGATCATCACACCGTGGGGCGATCAGATCATTATCAAACATGCTATTGACGAATATCGCGTCGAAGATATCGCCCGGGCCATTGCCGTTGCCAGCGCAGGCGACGCTACCATCACCATGACGCCAATGTCGGGGGCGCAACTGGAGCAGGGGGTACTTGCAGGCAATCTGTCTGAGGCCGAACTTTATGGCCGAACCGTGCGTGAGGCACGAGAAGCGGGCGAGGATCCTGTAGCTGCGTTGACTGAGGTGGCTGGCGGATACAAATTGTTTGAAGGTGTTGTTGCTAAATCAGTAGAACGTGGGGAGCGCGGGTTTAACTGGGTTGAAGCCGAGTTTGAGGGCACTGGCGATTATTCCGGACGGTCCTACAAAGTCTATGTCAAGAATGAGAATATTGTGGGTTGGATCGACGGTAAACTCGATGCAATGGCCCCGGATTATATTTACAATCTAGATCCGGAGAGTGGAGAGTCGACACTTGGTGTCGGATATGGTGGCTATGTCGTCGGTGAGCGCGTGGCCATGGTCGGCGTCCCAGCACCAAGGCAGTGGCGCAGCGATAGGGGTGTTGAGCTTATGGGACCAAAGCATTTCGGCTTTGATTTCGACTATGTACCGATTGAAGATCTTCAGGCGAGCGCAGCTTCAGAATGATGGGCCTGGGCTAGGCTGTTTCTTTGTTGCCGCGGAAGTCCTCTGCAGCACTTGACCCGTCGCCTATTCTCCCCCATACGCCGCTCTTCCTTTCGGGAGCGTTGCTTCGGCGCATGACCGCGGGGCCTCTGTTATCAACCGGGCGGATCGAAAGACCACCGTCCACGTCAATGTTGTGAGGACAAAATGGCGAAGAAACTGCTGGGGCAGCTGAAGCTCCAGATTCCGGCCGGTCAGGCCAATCCCTCCCCACCTGTTGGTCCGGCGCTCGGTCAGCGCGGCATCAACATCATGGAATTCTGCAAGGCCTTCAATGCCAAGACCCAAGGCATGGAAGGCGGCGTGAAGGTGCCTGTGGTCATCGACTACTATCAGGACAAGTCCTTCACTTTCATCGTGAAGTCGCCTCCGGGTTCGGTGCTGCTTCTGAAGGCTGCGAAGCTCAAGAAGGGCTCACAGAAGCCTGGCTATGAGACCGCCGGTTCGGTGACCATGGCCCAGTGCCGTGAGATCGCTGAGACGAAGATGAATGATCTCAACGCGAACGAGCTCGATGCCGGCGCGAAGATCATTGCAGGTCAGGCCCGGTCCATGGGTCTGGAAGTGGTGGAGTAGAGACAATGGCAAAAGGAAAACGTATCCGAGCCGCTCGCGAAGCGATTGATTTCGATAAGGGATACTCCGTCGCTGAGGCTGTCAGCCTCGTGAAAAGCAATGCCAAGGCGAAGTTCGACGAGACGATCGAAATGGCGATCAATCTCGGCGTTGATCCGAAATATGCCGACCAGATGGTGCGCGGCGTTGTAAACTTGCCCTCCGGCACGGGCAAAGACGTGCGCGTGGCGGTGTTCGCTCGCGATGCGAAAGCGGACGAGGCCAAGGAAGCCGGTGCGGACATTGTCGGCGCAGAGGACCTGATGGAGCAGATCCAGGGCGGCTTTTCTGACTTTGATCGGGTGATCGCAACACCGGACATGATGGCAGTGGTCGGCCGGCTCGGGAAAATCCTCGGACCCCGTGGCCTGATGCCGAATCCGAAAGTTGGAACGGTTACACCGAATGTCGGCGAAGCGGTGAAGAGCTCCAAAGGCGGTGCCGTTGAGTTCCGCGTCGAGAAGGCAGGCATCGTCCATGCCGGTGTCGGCAAGGCTAGCTTTTCCGAGGACGCGCTTCAGGCCAACGTGAAGGCATTTATCGATGCGCTGGTAAAGGCGAAACCATCCGGCGCGAAGGGCACTTACTTCAAGAAAATCGCCCTTTCTTCCACGATGGGTCCTGGCGTTGTAATTGATGCCACGGAGGCTCTTGCGGAAGCATAGCAAAGGCGCTACATAGCGCGGCTTGCGGGAGCATCAGAATTTCGATTCGGGTGACTCCCGTTTTCCTGTCCGAGACCATGGGTCAGCAAATCCCGCTGATAATCCCCATGTTAGACGGGGCAAGGTGAGGCAGGGTCTGCGATGAATGTTGCAGCTCCGGTCCAACTGAATGCCCTGGGCAGGCGCTGGAAGAGGGAAGACCTTCTAAAGGCGGACACCAGGGTGATCGGATGGTCCGACCACCTGTTTTTGGAGAACCGTAATGGACAAAGCTGGAAAGGCGGTCGCGCTCAAGGAACTCGAAGGGGTCTTCGAGGAGGCGGGTGCTGTCGTCGTCACACATTATTCCGGTCTAAGCGTTGCGGAAATGACTGGGCTGCGCACCAAGCTTCGCGAGAATGGCGGGCAGCTCAAAGTGGTCAAGAACCGGATTGCCAAGATTGCCCTCGACGGCAAAGGCGGCGATGCGGCGGCGGACCTTTTCAAGGGGCCAGTGGCCATTGCATTTGCTGACGACCCTACGGTCCCGGCAAAGGCGACAAGCGAGTTCGCAAAGGACAATGAAAAGCTAAAGCTCATCGGGGCCATTATGGGTGCCGAAGTGATGGACGGCGCAGGCGTTGAAGCGCTTGCCAAGATGCCATCACGCGAAGAGCTGATTGCAACGATTGCCGCGCGGCTCCTTGGTCAGGCAAGTCAGGTCGGTCAACGTCTTGCGGCACCGGGTCAGCAACTGGCTGGCGCGATTGCGGCAATTCAGGAGCAGGCGTCTGCTTGAGGCCCTTAAACACAACGCAAAACCAAATCTCACCTTTTAACTGAAAGACAAAATCAAATGGCAGATATTGCAAAACTCGGTGATGAGCTTCTCGGTCTCACCATCCTCGAAGCCAAAGAGCTGAACGATTACCTCGAAGAGCGCGGCATCAAAGCGGCGGCAGCTGTCGCTGTTGCTGGCCCTGCTGCAGGCGGCGGCGATGCTGGCCCTGCAGAAGAGAAAACAGAATTCGACGTCATCCTGACATCGGGCGGCGAGAAGAAAATCGGCGTCATCAAGGTTGTCCGCGAGGTTGTCTCCGGTCTCGGCCTTAAAGAAGCCAAAGAGCTGGTCGAAGGTGCGCCGAAGGCTATCAAGGAAGGCGTTTCCAAAGACGAAGCCGAAGAGCTCAAGAAGAAGTTCGAAGAAGCCGGCGCAACGGTCGAGATCAAATAAGGTCTCTGGCCTGCTGGCCACAGCGTAAGGGGATGGGTAGGCGCGCGGTACCACCCAATTTCCCCGGTAGATTAAAGCGCGGCGATCTCAGTTTTGAGGTCGCCGCGACCGCGCGTTAAAGCGGCAGACACTTGGCGGTTTATCCGGCAGGGCAATAACTGGGACACATTGATGGCTCTCTCTTTCACTGAAAAGAAACGTATCCGCAAATCCTTCGGGCGCATCGCTGAGGCGGTGGAAATGCCCAACCTGATCGAGGTCCAGCGCGCCTCATATGAACATTTTCTCCAGATGCACACGCCAAAGGACGAGCGTCCTGTGGACGAAGGTCTTGGCGGGGTGTTCCGCAGTGTGTTCCCGATCAAGGATTTCTCCGAGCGGGCTGTTCTGGAATATGTGTCCTATGAGTTCGAGCCCCCGAAATTCGACGTCGAAGAGTGCCAGCAGCGCGACCTGACTTTTGCTGCTCCGCTGAAAGTGCTTTTGCAGCTCATTGTGTTCGACATTGACGAGGAGACTGGCGCGAAGTCGGTCAAGGAAGTGAAAGAGCAGGAAGTCTATCTCGGCGATGTGCCGCTGATGACAGACAAAGGCACATTCATCATCAATGGCACCGAGCGCGTAATCGTTTCCCAGATGCACCGTTCGCCCGGCGTTTTCTTCGACCACGACAAAGGCAAGACTCACTCTTCCGGCAAGCTTCTTTTCGCTGCCCGCATCATTCCTTATCGCGGCTCGTGGCTCGATTTCGAGTTCGACGCAAAGGACATTTTGAACGTGCGTATCGACCGGAAGCGGAAACTTCCGGCGACGACGCTTCTTTATGCTCTTGGCTATGACACAGACGATATTCTGGATTCCTTCTATACAAAGTCGCTATATCGTCTGGACAAGAAAGGCTGGATCACCGGCTATCGTCAGGAAGCCTGGAAAGGCTCAAAACCTGATTTCGATCTTGTCGATGCGAAATCCAACAAAGTTGTCGCGCCTGCCGGCAAAAAGATCACCGTGCTTGGCGCGCGGAAAATTGCCGAGGGCAAGACGGATGAGATTCTGTTGCCGTCCACGGCCCTTGGGGGCAAATTCCTGGCGACAGACGTGGTCAACATGGAAACCGGCGAGATCTATGGTGAAGCGTGTGACGAGCTGACCCAAGAACTGATCGCCGAACTGCGCGATCAGGGTATCGAAACCATTGAGGTTCTGGACATTGATAGTTCGGGCCGTGGTGTTTGGCTGCGCAATACGCTGTTCGCCGACAAGAATGAGACCCGTTTCGAGGCGCTGTCCGATATATATCGCGTCATGCGTCCCGGCGAGCCGCCTACTCTGGAAGCTGCCGAAGGGCTCTTTAATCAACTCTTCTTCGACTCCGAGCGCTACGATCTGTCCGCCGTTGGCCGCGTGAAAATGAATATGCGCCTCGCGGCGACGATAGATGAGTTCACGCCCGCCGAAGACACTGAGCGGACGCTCCGCAAGGATGACATTCTTTCGGTCATGAAGGTGATCCTTGATCTTAAGGATGGCCGCGGTGAAGTCGACGACATCGACAATCTCGGCAACCGCCGGGTTCGGTCCGTCGGTGAGCTCATGGAGAACAATTACCGCATCGGTCTTGTTCGCATGGAGCGGGCGATCAAAGAGCGTATGTCCTCGGTCGATATCGACACGGTCATGCCGCATGATCTGATCAATGCGAAGCCGGTTGTGGCTGCGGTGCGTGAGTTTTTCGGCTCATCCCAACTGTCCCAGTTCATGGACCAGACGAATCCGCTGTCGGAAATTACCCACAAGCGCCGCTTGTCCGCGCTTGGGCCGGGCGGTCTCACCCGTGAGCGCGCTGGCTTCGAGGTGCGCGACGTGCACCCGACCCATTATGGCCGGATCTGCCCGATTGAGACGCCGGAAGGCCCGAATATCGGTCTGATCAACTCCCTCGCGACCCATGCCCGGATCAACAAATACGGCTTCATCGAAAGCCCATACCGGAAAGTGGAGAAGGGTAAGCTCGGTGAAGAAGTGGTCTACCTCTCCGCCATGGAAGAAACGCGCTATTCCATCGCCCAGGCAAACGCCACTACCGATGGCAAAGGCTCGCTTGAGAACGAATTCGTAAACGCCCGTGTGAACGGTGAAGCGACCCTCGTTCCCAAAGATGAAGTCCAATATATGGACGTCTCGCCGAAGCAGGTGGTTTCCGTTGCAGCCTCGCTGATCCCATTCCTCGAGAATGACGATGCGAACCGCGCCCTGATGGGCTCGAACATGCAACGTCAGGCCGTGCCGCTGGTGCGCTCCGAAGCGCCACTGGTCGGAACGGGTATGGAATCCGTTGTGGCCCGCGACAGCCGTGCGGCTGTTGTGGCTAAGCGCTCTGGTGTTGTTGAGCAGGTTGACGCGACACGGATCGTTGTCCGTGCGACGGAAGAGGCCGACGTTGGACGCTCTGGCGTCGATATCTACCGTCTCGCCAAGTTCCGCCGGTCGAACCAGAACTCCTGTATCAATCAGCGCCCCATCGTTCAGGTGGGCGACATGGTCACAACTGGCGACATCATTGCTGACGGTCCTTCGACCGATCTTGGTGAACTTGCCCTCGGTCGGAACGTGCTCGTCGCGTTCATGCCCTGGAACGGCTATAACTTCGAGGACTCGATCCTGATCTCCGAACGGATTGTGAAGGACGACGTCTTTACCTCCATCCACCTGGAAGAGTTCGAGATCGCTGCCCGCGATACCAAACTCGGGCCTGAAGAGATCACCCGTGACATTCCGAATGTCGGTGAGGAAGCCCTCCGGAACCTCGACGAGGCCGGTATTGTAGCCGTCGGGGCCGAGGTAAAAGCCGGTGATATTCTCGTCGGTAAGGTGACGCCGAAAGGCGAAAGCCCGATGACGCCGGAAGAGAAACTCCTCCGCGCGATCTTTGGTGAAAAAGCCTCTGATGTCCGCGATACTTCCCTGCGCGTACCTCCTGGTGATGCCGGTACGGTTGTTGAGGTTCGGGTATTCAACCGCCATGGCATCGACAAGGACCAGCGTGCGCTTCAGATCGAGCGGGAGCAGATCGAGCAGCTTCAGGAGGACAAGGAAGACGAACAGTCGATCCTTGAGCGCAACACCTATACGCGTTTGAAAGAGCTGCTTGTTGGCAAAGAAGCAGTATCCGGGCCTGGCAGTATTGCTGCTGGCAAGATCAAGCTCGCCGATCTCGACACAGTGCCGCCAAATCAGCTCTGGCAGGTCGCTCTGAAGAATGAGAAAGTGCAGGGTGAACTTGATGCGCTCCGCGCCCAGTTCGACGCTTCGATCGCGGACCTTGAAGCCCGCTTCAACGACAAGGTTGAAAAGGTCCAGCGCGGCGATGATCTGCCTCCGGGCGTTATGAAAGTCGTCAAAGTGTTCCTGGCTGTGAAGCGGAAGCTTCAGCCGGGTGACAAGATGGCCGGACGACACGGCAACAAGGGTGTGATCTCGAAGATCAATCCGAGCGAGGATATGCCATTCCTTGAGGACGGCACGCCGGTTGATATCGTGCTCAACCCGCTCGGCGTTCCATCGCGAATGAATGTCGGACAGATTCTCGAAACCCATATGGGCTGGGCCTGTTCGGGCCTCGGCCGGATGATCGATAACGCGCTTGAGGAGTGGCATCAGGACAATGATGCCGGCAAACTCCGCAAGGCGCTGGAGACGGTCTACGGTAAGGATGAAGTCGACCTTCCAAGCTCCGATGAGGAAATTCTGGAGCTTGCAGGCAACCTTAATAATGGTGTGCCGATCGCAACGCCGGTGTTTGACGGTGCGCGGGAAGCCGACATTGTGAAATTGCTGGAGCGGGCAGGGCTCGATAGCTCCGGTCAGGTGACACTTTACGATGGTCGCACGGGTGAGGCTTTCAACCGCCCTGTTACGGTCGGCTACAAGTATCTCCTGAAACTGCACCACCTCGTCGACGAGAAGATCCACGCCAGGTCCACCGGACCATACTCCCTTGTCACCCAGCAACCGCTTGGTGGTAAGGCCCAGTTCGGTGGTCAGCGCTTTGGTGAGATGGAGGTCTGGGCTCTGGAAGCCTACGGCGCAGCTTACACGCTGCAGGAAATGCTCACCGTGAAGTCGGACGATACGGCAGGCCGGGCCAAGGTCTATGAAGCGATTGTCCGAGGTGACGATACCTTCGAGGCCGGTGTGCCGGAAAGCTTCAACGTGCTTGTGAAAGAAATGCGGTCACTTGGCTTGAACGTCGAACTGATCGAAGAAGAAAAACCGGAGGAAGCGGGAGCCTGACGCGGCAGGCTCCCACCCCACCTCCTGTTTAACCCCGTGGGCTGAAGGACATGCGGATCCCGACGCCCAAAATGAAAGAGAGCGGAACATCATGCGCCAGGATGTCACCAACATTTTCAACCCGAACGCCCCGGCTCCAAGCTTCGAGGCGATCAAGATCTCGATTGCCAGCCCGGACAAGATCCGGTCCTGGTCTTCAGGCGAGATCAAGAAGCCGGAAACGATCAACTACCGGACTTTCAAGCCTGAACGCGATGGCCTTTTCTGCGCCCGGATCTTCGGCCCGGTAAAGGATTATGAGTGCCTTTGCGGAAAGTATAAGCGCATCAAGTATCGCGGGATCACCTGTGAAAAATGCGGCGTTGAAGTTACGCTTGCCCGGGTACGGCGTGAGCGTATGGGACATATCGAGCTTGCCGCTCCTGTTGCCCATATCTGGTTCCTGAAATCGCTTCCCTCCCGCATTTCCGCCCTCCTCGACATGGCGCTGAAAGATGTCGAGCGGGTGCTCTATTTCGAAAGCTATGTGGTGATTGAGCCCGGTCTAACCGAGCTTGAGCCAAAACAGCTCCTTACCGAAGAGGAGTATATGGAAGCCCAGGACATGCATGGCGAGGATGCATTCAACGCCATGATCGGTGCCGAAGCGATCCGCGAAATGCTCCGGGCCATCGACTTGGAGCCGGAGGCAGAAATTCTCCGCCAGGAAGTTCGGGAAGCGACATCTGAGCTGAAGCTCAAAAAGGCGGCCAAGCGCTTGAAAGTGGTTGAGGCTTTCCTTGCATCGGGTGCCAAGCCCGAATGGATGATCATGACCATCGTCCCGGTCATCCCGCCGGATCTGCGCCCGCTCGTGCCCCTCGACGGTGGCCGGTTTGCGACGTCAGACCTCAACGACCTCTATCGCCGCGTGATCAACCGGAACAACCGCTTGAAGCGTTTGATGGAGCTTCGCGCACCGGACATCATCATCCGGAACGAAAAGCGGATGCTTCAGGAATCCGTTGACGCCCTGTTCGATAATGGTCGCCGTGGCCGCGTTATCACCGGCACAAACAAGCGCCCGCTGAAATCGCTGTCAGACATGCTGAAGGGCAAGCAGGGCCGCTTCCGTCAGAACCTCCTCGGAAAGCGCGTCGACTATTCCGGCCGCTCGGTCATCGTGGTTGGCCCGAACATGCGCCTGCATGAGTGCGGCCTGCCTAAGAAGATGGCCCTCGAACTCTTCAAGCCGTTTATCTATGCCCGCCTCGATGCCAAGGGCCTTGCCGGCACAGTCAAGGCCGCGAAGAAGCTCGTCGAGAAAGAGCGCCCGGAAGTCTGGGACATTCTCGAAGAGGTGATCCGCGAGCATCCGGTGATGCTGAACCGCGCGCCGACCCTCCACCGCCTCGGCATTCAGGCCTTTGAACCAAAGCTGATCGAAGGTAAAGCGATCCAGCTTCATCCACTCGTCTGCGCAGCATTCAACGCTGACTTTGACGGTGACCAGATGGCGGTGCACGTGCCGCTCTCGCTGGAAGCGCAGCTCGAAGCCCGTGTCCTGATGATGTCGACGAACAACATTCTGTCGCCTGCAAATGGCCGTCCGATCATTGTTCCATCTCAGGATATTGTTCTTGGTCTCTACTATCTCTCCCTCGACAAGGATGGAGAGCCGGGTGAGGGGATGCTGATCTCCGATGCCGCAGAGCTGGAGCACGCTCTCAACTCTGGATCGCTCTCGCTCCATGCAAAGATCAAGGCAAAATACGAGACGGTGGATGAGAACAACAAACCGGTTGTTCTCATCATCGACACCACGCCGGGACGCCTTATGATCGCTGATCTGTTGCCGCGCGACGCGACGATTTCAGCTGACATCGCCAACCAGCTCATGACCAAGAAAGCGATCGGGTCACTGATCGATGAGGTCTATCGGAACTGCGGTCAGAAGGCGACTGTGATTTTCTGTGACCGCTTGATGGCACTCGGCTTCGGTGAAGCCTGTAAGGCTGGCATCTCCTTCGGTAAGGACGATATGGTGATCCCGCACGCCAAACAGAAACTCGTGGAAGATACCCGTGAACAGGTATCCGAGTACGAGCGTCAGTATGCCGATGGCCTGATCACCCGCGGTGAGAAGTACAACAAAGTTGTCGACGCGTGGTCGACGTGTACGGACAAAGTGGCTGATGCCATGATGGACGCTGCCGGTGAGTCCCAGTTTGACGAAGATACTGGCCGACAGGAGGAAACCAACTCTGTCTTCATGATGGCGAACTCTGGTGCGCGTGGATCGAAGAACCAGATGAAGCAGCTCGCCGGTATGCGGGGGCTGATGGCGAAGCCGTCTGGCGAGATCATCGAGACACCGATTGTTTCGAACTTCAAGGAAGGCCTGACGGTTCTGGAGTACTTTAACTCTACCCACGGTGCCCGGAAAGGTCTTGCCGATACGGCGCTCAAGACTGCCAACTCTGGGTACCTCACCCGCCGCCTCGTTGATGTTGCTCAGGACTGCATCGTCAACGAAGAAGATTGCGGTACGGATAAAGGCATAACGCTTACGCCTGTCATGGATGGCGCGGATGTCGTCGTTTCTCTTGGCGAGCGTGTCCTTGGCCGGGTTACGGCTGAAGATGCGAACCGTCCGGGAACCGATGAAGTGGTTATTCCAGCGGGAACCTATATCACTGAGGAAGTCATTCCCCAGATCGAAGAGGCTGGGCTTGATCGCCTGAAAGTGCGTTCGCCGCTGACCTGCGAAACACCAAATGGTATTTGCGGCCAGTGTTATGGCCGCGATCTTGCTCGCGGGACCACGGTGAATATGGGTGAGGCTGTCGGCGTTATTGCGGCCCAGTCGATCGGTGAACCTGGAACCCAGCTGACGATGCGGACTTTCCACATTGGTGGCACGGCTCAGGTGGCTGATCAGTCCCAGGTCGAATGTAACTTCGAAGGTAAGCTGAAGTTCACTGATGCCGCGATTGTCACCCGTAAGGACAAGGTCTTCGTGGTGATTGGCCGGCATATGGAAGTCTCCGTCGTCGATGCCGATGATCGGGTTCGCCAGTCCTTCAAGCCGACCTACGGCACACGCCTCTACTTTAAGGAAGGCGCGAAAGTGAAACCAGGCGACAAGCTTGCCGATTGGGATCCGTTCGTTCAGCCAATCGTCAGTGAAGTGACCGGTTCTGTAAAACTGATCGATGTGATCGATGGCGTTACCTGCCGCGAAGAAACCGATGAGACGACCGGACTATCGTCCCGCGTTCTGATCGATTGGCGGTCTGCCTCCAAGGGCGCGGATGTGAAACCAGCGATCCAGGTCATCGACAAGAAGGGTGAGCCGGTCAAGCTCGCCAATGGCGGTGAGGCTGTTTATCTTCTATCCGTAAGCGCGATCCTGTCGGTGAATGACGGCGATGAAGTCGGTCCGGGTGACTCTCTTGCACGGATTACGACCGGTGGTGCGAAGACCCGGGATATTACCGGTGGTCTGCCCCGTGTGGCCGAGCTTTTCGAAGCCCGCCGCCCGAAGGATCACGCAATCATCGCCGAGATCGACGGCAAGGTCGTGTATGGCCGTGACTATAAAAACAAGCGTCGCGTTTCGATTGTTTCTGAAGTCGAAGGACAGGATCCGGTCGATTATCTCGTGCCGAAGACGAAGCACCTTGCCGTTCAGGATGGCGACTTCATCAAGAAGGGTGAGTATCTGATGGACGGCAATCCCGCGCCACAGGATATTCTGGCCATTCTCGGCGTCGAAGCCCTGGCTGATTACCTCGTGGAAGAGATCCAGAAAGTGTATCGTCTTCAGGGCGTTCCGATCAATGACAAGCATATCGAAGTGATCGTTCGCCAGATGCTCCAGAAGATCGAGGTCAACAATTCCGGCGATACGACATTGCTCCAGGGTGAGCAGATCGACATCCTCGAATTCGAGGCGGCGAATGCCGCGGCGCGCAAGAGGAAGAAGCAGGAAGCTACCGGAACGCCCGTGCTGCTCGGCATCACCAAGGCGAGCCTCCAGACCCGCTCCTTCATCTCGGCTGCATCGTTCCAGGAAACGACCCGCGTTCTTACCGAAGCGTCGCTTCAGGGTAAGGTCGACACACTTGAAGGCCTTAAGGAAAACGTCATTGTTGGACGGCTTATCCCGGCCGGTACTGGCGGCTCCATGCGCCGTTATCGGAAGATTGCTGCCGACCGCGATACGCGGCTCCGAAATGCCAGGGCAAAAGCTGCTGCGGCGGCCGCTGCCGAGGCAGAAGCTGCAGCCGCTGCTGCACTTCCTGCTCCGGAACCGGATACGGCAGCCGAATAAGGCACTTTTTGAAAAAGAGAATATTTTACGTCCCCCGGAGTTTCTTCGGGGGACGTTTTTTATGAGGATAGCCTAAGAACTATCCCACGCTTTGAGCGCTGTTCGAAGCTCCACTTTCAAGGCTCCGTGGATGACGGAGAGTTCTGTACTCATCCCCCTCGGGACTATCTGTGGCAGGAGGATTGGTGCGGGCTCGCGGGCGACGCGCATTATCCGTAGACGGTGGGCCAAGCGCTTTGCA
>JBCCUK010000010.1:0-116493 GCA_039196965.1 Pseudomonadota bacterium
CCGAACTCTCTCGCCGGGTGACACCTACCCACATCCTCGCCAGGCGCTTTGCAAGGCGGATCATCGCGATACGGAAGGTGATGGATGCACCCGAGGCCCATGCAAAGCGTTTGGCTCACCGTCTACGGATAATGCGCGCCGCCCGAGAGCCCGCACCCATCCTCCTGCCACAGATAGTCCCGAGGGGGATGAGTACAGAACTCTCCGTCATCCACGGAGCCCTGAAAGTGGAGCTTCGATCAGCGCTGAAGGCGTGGGATAGTTCCTGATCTATCCTCATATTCTATTGTCTCCGTATCGCGCCTTAGGCGCTCACATGAGACGTGCTCAGGGCTGCGGATCTGTCCCTAAAGTTCACTTCGGAGTGCGTAGCACTTATCGGGGACCTAGGGATGCAACGCGCATAACTGATTCCGGATCCCAGACCTTTAGGATCAAGCGACGTCAGGGCTTTTAATAATCTCCCGGCGCACTTCCTCGGCGCGTTTCGGGAAAGCACCGACATTGTCGACCCAATGATCAAGCCGGTGGGGATGAGAGATGCAAAAGCCCTGGGCCTCGTCGGCCCCGAGGCCTGCAAGGGCGCGCAATGTACCGAAGTCTTCGATCCCCTCGGCCACCACAGTCATACCTAGGGCATGGGCGAGATCGATGGTCGATTTGACCAGCAGCCGATCCGATGCGGTCTTCAGAAGATCCTTCACAAAGGTACGGTCGATCTTCAGTTCGTGAGCCGGAATCTGTTTCAGGTAGGACAAGGAAGACAGGCCGGTTCCATAATCGTCGATAGAAATTGAGATGCCTCTGTCACGGAACTTCCGGATCGTCTCCAGCGCCTGTTTTGGATTTTGAATGACCATGGTTTCGGTCACCTCGAAACAGAGGTGAGCGTCGGTTCGTTTCAGAATATCGAGGGTTCGGTGTACAAAGCGCTTATCATTGAGAAGCCGCCCGGAAATATTGATCGAGATCCGCGCCTCGATCCCGCAAGCCCGCATGGTTTGCTGCTCTTCGATGATCTTGCGGATCATCCATTCTGTCATCACGCTGATTCTACCGGTCGCTTCTGCAGCCGGAATAAATACGGATGGCGAGATTGGACCTTTAATATAATGGTTCCAGCGGGCGAGGGCTTCGAGGCCGTTTATACGCCCGGTACGGATTTCATATTTGGGCTGATAGACGACATAAAAATCACCGGAATCCATGGCGGCGATCATTTCTGTCATCAGGGACAGGGTTTCGGTCGGGTCTCCATAGGCCTTGGAATCAAAAACGCCCGCTTCCTGTTCCTTTTCCATCGACTGGTCTGCAGCGATCCGTGCACGGTCAATGATATTGATGTCAGAGGTTTCCTCGATCGGTGCCAAGCCGCCGACAAGTTGTACATCAATCGCCCCGCGGGACAGAATCACGGGACGCGCGCAGCCATGAACGATCGCCGACAATGTCTCCAGAGCAGCTTCAAAATCGGAGACTTCGATCGATGTCGCCAGCGTCCGCTCATCAATCCGCGCGATGAAGCCCTCGGGGAACAATTGGGAGATGCGGGAGGCGACTTCGTTTACCAGCCGGTTCGCCTCTTCATATCCAACGGCGCTTTGAATGTCCGTAAACCGACGAATGACAAATGCTGCAACACCGGTTTTGTCCTCGGCGCAACGATTGTGCATGATCATGTATTCGAGGGCGCGCCGGTTCGGAAGGCCGGTTTCGGCGTCTTCCTGGGAGAGCCGCTCGGCTTTTTGTCTTGCGGTTTCGAGGGCAATTTCGAGGAGCTTGCGTTCGGTGATATCTTCGATGATGCCTTCGAAGAATGCTGGCTCGCCAGCCTCGTCATTTATGACTGATGCGCTTTCCGTCACCCAGATCGTTTCGCCGGTCCGATGGACATATATTTCAGACTCAAAATTGGTAATGCAGCCATCTTCGATGATTCTCTTTATGAATGTGGCACGCCGAGAGGGGTCTACATACCAGTTTGCATCCATGCGAGATACGGATGCGGCCCATTCCTCTTCGGTCTCATAACCCATCATCCGCACAAGCGCGGGGCTTGCGAACAGCGGCTCGCCGCCCATCGAGGTTCGATACACGCCGATCGACGTGTGCTCGTAAACCCGTTCGAGCATCTGTTGCGGAGCCTGTGCCGCATTTTTTCCGCTTACTGAAGGATCGCTATCCCTAAAGCGCACGTATAAACCTCTTCGTCCCGCCGCAATTAAGGGCGCACTTTTCCTCGCGCTGGAATGTTACGTCCGATGTATTTATAAACCCGGTGTTGCATGGATCAATTTTTGTGAAAATTGCCGGACGGGTCACAAGGATCCATAAGCCATGATCATAAATTCAGCAGATCTGGCCTTGACGACCGCATCCGATCAGGAGAGCCAGTACGCTGAATGGATTATGGAATTAGCCCGATATGAGCCAACCGAGCATCAAATCCGTCAAAACCGAGCTTATCGCAGAGCCGGGAGAGCGGTTCAAGCTGTCTGACCGGCCGACACGCCATCCGAGCCTTTTTGAGAACAAGGAGGATGCCAGAGCGAGCCTCATAGAGGATGCCGCCCATATCAATGAGCTGCAGGATACGCTGTATGCTGAGGGACAGCGTGCTTTGCTGGTCGTACTACAAGGCATGGACACATCCGGCAAGTCCGGTGTCATTCGCCATGTCTTCGCCCAGACCTCTCCGCTCGGCATGCAGGTTCACGCCTTCAAGGCTCCCTCGAAGATCGAACTTGCCCATGATTTTCTATGGCGCATTCACGGTTCGGTGCCGAGAAAGGGCTTTGTCGGGATTTTTGACCGATCACACTATGAGGATG
Organism: Pseudomonadota bacterium; assembly: GCA_039196965.1. Classification (GTDB taxonomy): domain Bacteria; phylum Pseudomonadota; class Alphaproteobacteria; order Caulobacterales; family Hyphomonadaceae; genus CALLCD01. Next base: position 2,832 of record JBCCUK010000010.1, read on the forward strand.
TTCTGGTTGTCAAAGTCCGGGAGTTGGCGGCCGAGCGAGATATTAAGAAGCGCTATGACCAGATTAATGATTTTGAACGCCTACTGACGGAAAATGGCATCGCTATAGTGAAATGTATGCTGAACATTTCCTATGAGACCCAGGGTAAGCGACTGGCGCAACGTCTCGAGGAGCCACATAAAAGGTGGAAGTTCAACCCTAATGATCTGGAGGACAGAAAGCTGTGGCCGGATTTCATGGAGGCCTATGAGACCGCGGTCGAAAAGTGCTCTACCAAACATGCGCCCTGGTACATTGTGCCAGCCGATAGTAGAACGCGTAGGAATGCCATGATCGCGCGGCTGGTAAGAGGGGCGCTGGAAGACATGGACCCCAAGTATCCCGACCCGGGAATTCGGCCCGGCGACTTCCCGATCGAATAGTTCGAGCATAGGTGTCATTAGAATCAGAAAAGCCGGGATTATTGGATCCCGGCTTTTCGCAAGATATAATGAAGTCAAAACTATCGGATTACGTCTGCTGATCTTCAACAATCGGTGTCAGGATAATCTCGACACGGCGGTTTTGAGCCCGGCCGGCCACCGTCGCATTGTCAGCAATAGGGCGACTTTCGCCATAGCCGATAGATGCGAGGCGAACGGGCGTGACACCCTGGCTTTGAAGATAGTTTTGGACAGAAGCGGCACGTTGCTCTGAAAGGACCTGATTAGAGTCCTCTGGCCCTGTGCTGTCGGCGTGCCCAATAATATCAACAGCAGTGGAAGGAAATTCTTTCAGCGTATTGGCGACATCGTTGAGCGGGGTATAAAATCCCGGCTCAATAGATGACTGACCACTGGCAAAGGTAACATCCGAAGGCATGTTCAGCTGAAGCTGATCACCATTTCGAACTACTTCAATTCCGGTTCCGGCTGTCTGTTCTTCAAGCTTGCGTTGCTGGCGATCCATGTAAGCACCAACACCGGCTCCAGCGATTGCGCCGACAGCTGCCCCAATGGCTGCGTTCCGGCCGTCATTTCCGCCAAAGAGCACGCCAATTCCAGCACCGGTTGCTGCGCCGATACCGGCACCTGCGCCGGTGCGGGAGATTCTCCGCTCGCCTGTATACGGATCGGTGGTACATGCGGCTATGAGCGCGACTGCGGCGCTCGCCATCAAAAACTTTTTCACGAGTTTAGTCCTTTCCCTAGTCCATCAGTCATTGATGCTAACATCATCAGCATGAGACGATAATCGTGCGATTCTGTGCCCGTTTCATGGCAAAGATATCGGGACACCGCTTAATATTGAGGATCAGTTGATATCCGGTCCGATGTGTTCGCCGATAAAGGCGTCGAGTTCCTGCAGGACTTCCAGTCTTGCCCCGGGCGTGGACATGCTGTGATCTTCGCCGCGATACTCGACAAGCCGCACGTCTTTGCCAGCTTCACTCAGAGCACTTCGCATCCGTTTGCTCTGGCTGGAGGGCACGACCAGATCATCTTTGCCATGCAAAAGCAGGACGGGAGCTTGGAAGGCGTCGGCGTATCTTGCTGGGGAGCGCTCGCGCAGTGTTTCCTTGGTGGCATTACCATCGGCCATGGCCTTTTCCCAATAGCCAACGACCCAATGGTCCCAGCCATGGTCTCGTTTCTCATCGGAGAGCATGCGCGGCAGGTCCGAGACCGGTGCAATTGCGGCAACGCACTTGTAGAGGTCTGGCGTAAATGCGCCGCCCGCCAGAGCCGAATAACCACCATAACTCCAGCCGACAATGCAGATTCTTTCCGGATCGGCTTCTCCCCCTTTGATTAGGGCGAGCACACCGTCTGTCACATCCTGCTGCATGGCTGCGCCCCATTCGCCGTATCCCGCCTCCGTGAACTGAGTACCGAACCCGTCTGATCCGCGAAAGTTCGGCTGGAGTACCAGATATCCGCGATTGGCAAAGAACTGTGCCATCCAGTCAAAGCCGACCTGATCATGATATTCCGGGCCGCCATGGGGCATGACGATCAGGGGTAAGTTATTCATCTCCTTACCCGGCGGTAGGGTGAGCACGCCGGGGATGGTGAGGCCATCTTCTGCCGCATACTGAATGGTCAGAACATCAGCGATGGCGTCTTTTGCGATGGCTGGCCTGGCTGAAGATATGAATTGTAGAGCACCCTTTTTTCGATCGAAGAGGTAGAAGTCGCCTGCATGGCCAGTGCCCGAAACCTGAAATAGAAGTACCGACCAGTCATCGGACCACGATACAAGACGTGCTGACGTTTCCGGGAAGGTGATCTGAACGCGCTTTACGTCCTCACTGAGCAGAGGATCAAAAAATTCATAGCTCGGGCGCAAGCCTCCGTATTCTACACCATGAACGACGCGGTTCAGGCTCCGAATAACCTTAGTGATCTCGGCATCTTTGCGGCCTAGCAGTTCACCCTGAGATTCGCCTTCGAAGGAAAGACCAACCAGCTTGCCAAAGCCCTCGTCGCCCGTTTCGCTATAGATTAGAGAGCTCTTGTCTTTTGATACGCCGAGCAGACTGAGAGGTCCCTCGGGGCGGGTGATGTCGAGGATTGTCTTCCAGCGACCATCTTCGGTGACTTTCGTCCGAACCCAATACCGATCGGTCTCATTGTCATAATTCTCCTGGGCGAAAATAGTCCCATCCTCTCCGACAAACCAATCTATCGTATCGACCAATCCTCTTGTGTGGTTAGTGCCTCTTCCTTTGTCAGGGTTTACTGACAATAGACTGTATCTCGGATTTGACTGGCCCATGAAAGCGGGCATTAAAAGCCGATCGGACTTTGTCAGTTTACCGACAATGTGCCCCATGCCTGACTGGGCGGGGTAGAGATCCTTAGTGTCACGCAGCAGCCATTTATGTTTCTGGGTTTTGACGTTGATTGCGAGGGCTGCGGAGAACCGAAACCTGCCACGGTATCCAAACATTCTCGTATTATCGAAGGCGCGAAAAATAACGTGCTCTGAATCGGCCCAGCTAACTCGTTCAGTCTTTGTGTTACCAATGCTAATTCCAACTGGTTCGAGCGTCTCCAGATCGAAAATGAGAAGTACATTGTCCTCATCCTCTCTTGCAATGAACGCCAGTTTTTCGCCATCCGGAGACAGGGATGCAAAGGACATTGCGGGCAATTGTCCGTACGCTTCGATTGGTGGTTGAGTTTGCGCCAGAGCATTGCCTGAATACATCGCCAGTATAAGAAATGCGCGTACGATCCAGTGCATATACGATCCCTCTTGTCCCACTTATGCCCGTTACAATCCTATCGGGCGTTTTTTTCGAAGACGACTCTGGAGGCGGACCAAATGTTACAAGTGGCGCTCACATCGTTCTGAATGGACAAATTATGTCGGAGTGCCTTAGTAGGGTCAGGTAATACGAAACTTAGGGAGCCAGAATGTACACACTTTACGGCGCGGATCTCAGTTACTTCTCCGGCAAGGCGAGAGCTTATCTTGATTGGAAGGGCCTCGACTATGACGAAATTCGCCCGGATCGTGATATTTATGATCGCATCCTGCTGCCAAGGGTCGGGTGGCCGGTTATTCCGGTGATTGCTGGACCCGAGGACGAGATTTTACAGGACACGTCCGATATCATCGATACGCTGGACCAGCGCCATGCGGGAGCATCGGCCTTTCCGGACAGCCCTGTTCAGAAGCTGGCCGCGCTATTGTTCGAAGTGATTGGCGATGAGTGGCTCCTCATTCCGGCGATGCATTACCGCTGGGCGCACAATCGGGATTATGCCTACCAGAAATTCGGTGAAGCCTCCGCCCCGGACAAGAGCCCTGAAGAACAGTTCGAGATTGGTAAGAAGACGGCGACTTACTTTGAGGGGTCTTTGCCATTTCTGGGGATTACACCTGAAACCGTCCCGGCGATCGAAGCGGCCTATGTGGAATTCCTGGAACAGTTCGCGACCCATCTCGCTTCCCATGACATGCTTCTCGGTTCACGGCCATCGATTGGCGATTTCGGTCTCTTTGGGCCTCTTTACGCCCATTTATACATGGATCCGGCATCGGGCGATCTGATGAAGGACAAGGCTCCGCAAGTTGCCCATTGGGTTGAGCGCATGCGGGATGCGGAGGCTAGCCCCGGCGACTTTCTTCCGAATGATGAGGTACCTGAAACGCTGAAGCCTATGCTGCGGAATCAGTTGCGCGACTTTGTGCCTGTGCTGATTTCCACCGCGGAGGCCCTGACCGGTTGGGCGGCGGATCAGACGTCAGGTACAGAAGTGCCGCGGGCGCTTGGACCACACGATTTTCAGCTGCGGGGCATAAATAGCAATCGCATGATATTTCCTTTCAGCCTCTGGATGTTGCAGAGGCCGCTCGATCATTATCGCTCGCTTGAAGGCGAGGCGAAGACGCGGGCTAACGTATTTCTCGAAGATCTCGGTGCTGCGAGTCTCGTTGACCTGGACTTTCCACGGCTTACGCGCGTGAATTACAAACTCACCCTCGCCTGACGCTACATCCAGGGATTAAACCGCGAGCTTGGTGAACCCGATGTTTCACCCTCCTCGGCGGTTTCTTCCTCGACCTGTTGATCCGATATATCCGTAGTGTCGGTCGGCTTCGGCTCGCTTTGGGGGGTGGTTGGCGTAGGAGGTTGCGGTGCTGGGCTTGGCTCCGGCGCACTGCTTGTCGGCGGTGCTGGAGATGCCGCACCCTCGGATGAGACCGGCCCGAGGCCTATGCCGGATGTCAGTCCGCTCAGGGACACTGTCTCGCCAGCCTTCCGCGTGTCGGCAGGCGATGGTGTCTGTGGCGGCGTAGTTGTGCTGGTTGGCGGCGTCGTGGGCGGGGCAGGCTGCGGCGATTGGGCTGCTGGCTGGGCTGTTACCTCGTCCAGAACGGCTCTCACATCGGCGGGCATTTTGCCGGCTCTGACCGTCTCTGCTGGTCCAGCTGGAGCGGGGCCCGGATCCATTGCTTTTGGCGGCGTTGGCTTGGGTGTCTGCGTTGTCTCTTGTGATACCGGATTCGCTGGTGGCGTTTGTGCAACTGGGGGAATCGGTGCGGCAGGCGGTTTCTTCCGGTAAGCAGACAGGTCGCCAAATCCGCCGACATTGCCAATGTTCCGCCGCGGCGTTTGAGGGGGGGTAGCTTTCGGTGGAACTGGTGTTTGTGCCGGTTGACTGGATGCTGGTTGGTCCAGCGTTTCCGCCGTGGGCTGGCTGCTTGGAGGGATAGTCCCTGTGTTTCCCGGCTGCATCGCAGGTTTGTTCGGTTGCCCATCCTCGGCGGGTGCTTCGGCCTTGGTTGAGGCAGGTACGTTCTTTGGCGTTGCTGGCGGTTCCGCCTTCACAGGTTGGGAAACAGGTTCTTGTACGTTCCTTGTTTCAGGCGCGCGCGACTGCCTCTCTGACATCTTGTTAGAGCCGCCATTGACCTGATCCGCCAGTGTGGCCACTGCTTTGCCGACATCGGGAATATCCGTGTCGATATCTTTTGACGGCATGCCCGCCTCGTCGGCCACGTCTTCCACAATATCCGGGGCTGTTGCAGCTTTCGGCTTATCCTCTACAGATGGTTCCAGCACCTCGGTTTTTAGCACTGGCGTTTCTGGCGTGGTGGCTTCATCGGCGAGGCCCTGAAGCACGGCGGAGATAGCTGTTTCGGTGCCTTTTGCCACGCGCAGCGCTTCTGTATGGAGTTTGTCCAGAATATCCGCATAGCTGCCGCCATCGGCGTGTTTCGTCGCTTTCAGATCATCGGAGCTAGCTGTTTCAAGCTCGCTTCCAAGGGCATCGGTGAGCCGCATCTGTAGCGGCGAGCCTTCCAGCAGGACCCGATAGCCCTCCGTCTCATAGACAATTGACTTGTCTGTTTCGCCGAGCGCCCAGCTGATCTTGCGCTGAGCCGTCATCTCAGCGAGGCGATCTATCAGTTTCTTGGTCGAAGGATGGAGCATCTACGTTCTGGGTTTATCCTGATTACGGAAATCCACTCCTTTTAAGCGCAGGCCGCGGAGTTTTCAAACTGGTTTGATTGAGGATGTGGGTGAAATCACAGTTCTGTCGAGGCATATTCGGTTCGCTTTGCCGGGAAAGTGCGAATGGACTGGGTAAGCGGTTCGAGAAGATGCTGCGCCAGCCAGCTTACAAGCGGAACGCAAACGCCATCTCCGGCGAGATTCGTGGCCGCTGTAACGGTTTCAGGTATTTTGTAGGTATCTGAGAGCCCCATAAGCCGGGCAGCTTCCCGTCCGGTCAGTCCACGCAAGCGTAAATCACCATTTTCGGAGATCAGCAGTAGCTGTCGCGACGACCCGCCTTTCAGCGTCCTGAGACAGCCTGCCACGCCGTCATAGCGCACCTCAGAACGGGTTTTTCCCTGCCGCACGCGTCTGTAAACCGCACCGACCTGAAAATTGCCAAGCTGCCTTGCCGCTTCGACCCGCTCGCGGTGGCGTTGGGTCATTTGGGCCAGCAACGTGTTGCAGTCTTCGTCAGATCGCCATGCTTTTGCAGGTAAATTACGTTCCAGAAGATCAGCGAGGCTGACATGTTGAAGTTTCGGGGCCGGTAGCGCCCAGCGCATCCAGGCATGGGCAAGGCTCTCTGGCAGACCGGCCACGGCAGTGAGGCTCGCATCGGTGACACCATAAGAACGGTCATGGCTATGAGTCCGAATGTCGTTTGGAACCGGGCCAAGTGCGCAGACCAGAAAAACTCGCCTGCGAGATTGGGGCACGAAATCCTGTGCATTGAGGTCGAGCAGGCCGCAGCTATAGCCGAGGGACACAAAGGCCTCGACAATGGCCTCTAAGTCGCGGCCCTGATCGGAGGACAAAAGTCCGGGGACGTTTTCGAGCACGATCGTGGCTGGGGCGCGATCCTCCCGTTTCAGATCCGCCATCAGCTCCCAGAATGGCCAGAACGCACTACTCCGCCGGGCTGTCAGTCCGCCGCGGTTGCCAGCCAAGGACACATCCTGACAAGGCGAGCTTGCCCAGGCGAGGTCCGCCGAGGGTAGGTCCGCCGAGGTCAGTTCTGCGATGTCGCACAGTCTGAGGTGGGATTCGCCGAAATTCGCCCGATAGGACTTGGCCTTCTCTGCGTCATTGTCATTGGCGAACACGCAATCGAAGTGGCGCGCTAGGCCAAGCCGAGCCATGCCGCCGCCGGCAAAGAATTCGAGGAATTTCAAACGTTCAGCCATAGGTTCAATGTCCGCCGATTCCGCTCACGAAAACACACACACGCCTCGCGAGCGGCGCACAAGACCTCACATTCGCTTTTGCATCCCTTTTTCCGGCCACCTCAGCCCCCATTATGGCCGCATCATCATAGCGTTGGCGCTGAGAAAGAACGCGCCGGCCAAGCAGAATGACGGAGTAAATGATGACTATTGCAAAATGGGGCCTTTCATTGGCCGTGGGCGGATTGCTTATCCTTTTTGGTATTACAAAATTCACTGGCGGCGCGCATATCTTTCCGCTGATCGAATACAAGGCGAGTGTCCTGGGCTTTCCCGGCGCAGGCCTGTTCTTTCCATGGGTCAATTATTTGACGGGGACACTTGAGGTTGTTGCCGGCGCTCTTGTCATTTTTCCGAGGACACGCAATGCGATCGGAACGAAGCTCGCTGTCGTTCCTTTTCTCGGAGCTGTGGTGTTTCACCTGTCGCCTCTTTTAGGTGTGATCACGCCAAACGGTTATGCCGAAGGGTCTGAAGGTCTCAGCGCCGCGCTTGCGAGTGGAAGCGGTTTCGAGCTTTCGCACTTCACGGCGGATAGCGGTCCGCTGCTATTTATGATTGCAAGCGCTTTTCTGGTGCTCTCGCTTATAAATGTGTTCCTGAACCGCGAGGCTTAGGCAAAGCTATCTTCGCCCAACCCGCGGACACATTGTCAGACGATATTGCTTGAACGCCAAGCCTGCATAGCAAGACTGTGCAGGCTTTTCTCGTTCGGCGGTCATTGCAATTGCAACTCGATGGTCTCATATCTCCAGCCATGGATGAGGGGCAGAATATCATCATGGTGGATGGGCTTGCCTATGCCTATCCCGGTGCGCCGACCCCCACCGTCGAAGACATCTCCTTCACAGTCCGCCGCGGGACAATATTCGGCCTTCTCGGGCCTTCAGGAGCCGGAAAGAGCACTGTGCAGCGCATTCTAACCCGGCAGATCCGGCGCATTGACCGTGGGAAAGTAGATGTGCTGGGGAAAGATATCCTGCATTGGGATCACACGCTTTTCGAGAAGGTTGGTGTCGGCTTTGAGCTGCCGAACCATTATCCGCGGCTCACCGCCCTCGAAAACCTCAAATTCTTTGCATCATTCTACCGGAGCGCTACGGCCGATCCGGTCGATCTGCTTCGCCGTGTGGGGCTTGCCGAAGCGGCAACGAAGCGTGTCAGTGAGTTCTCCAAAGGCATGCAGGTCCGGTTGAACTTTGCCCGCGCGCTGATCCATGATCCGGAGCTGCTTTTCCTTGATGAGCCGACGACGGGCCTAGATCCGACGACAGCAAAACTCATCCGGGCTGAGATTTCAGGCCTCCGAGCCGCCGGCAAAACGATTATTCTGACAACCCATAATATGCACGACGCTGAAACGCTTTGTGATGAGGTGGGGTTTATCGCGCGGGGCCGTATGCGGACAATCGATACGCCCCAGGCTCTGAAGCTAAAGTATGGGAGCCACACCGTGCGCGTAACTTTAACGTCCGACAGTAGGTCCGAGGACAGAGTTTTTCCTATGAAGGGATTGGGCGGAAATAAGGAATTTCTCGACACCATTCGGAATGGCAGCTTACAGACTATCCACAGTCAGGAAGCGAGTCTTGATCAGGTGTTTCAGGATGTGACCGGCGAAACGCTGACTGCGGAGGGCGGCTAGGTCATGTCCACCGCTCTGAATATGGCGCGTTGGGATGTTGTGCTTCAGATTCGCAGTCACCTTTATTCGGCAACGGCCTTTACCACTGCAACGCTTTGCCTTGTCGCCTACTTGCTTGCCCCGTTGCATGTGGACGCGAAATGGCTTGCACTTTTGCTCTTCACCGATCCCGCCGTGATAGGATTATCCTTTGTCGGTGCATTCATCTTGATGGAACGCGGTGGAAATACGCTTCTGGCCTTATCGACCTCACCGCTAACGGCGTTTAACTATGTTTTCGGGAAGATCGTGTCGTTTTCCTTTCTCGGCTTCTGTTCCGGTATTCTGGTGGCAGTCACAGCGGCGCTTGGTGACCTCAACTATCTCGTGATGATGGTTTCGCTCGTCCTGACCAACGCGCTTGCCGTTATTGTTGGGTTCTGCCTTTCAGCCCGGGCACAATCGGTGAACGGATTTCTCGTCAGGCTGTCGCTTGCCCTGATCATCGCTCTGCTACCACTCATGGCGTATCTGCCGGATAATCCCAGCGCTCTCTTTTATGCGTTCGCACTTATTCCATCCTACAGTATACTGACAGTTCTGGAAGTGGGGTTTCAAGTCGCGAACATATCTCTTACGGCATATGCAGTTCACGTTGCTTACCTTGCCGCATGGATTGCCGCGGGCTTGTTTTGGGCGGTGCGCGACTATGATCGTTTCATGCGCCAGTTTGGAAGGTAGGCACTATGGGCCGGGCTCTCATGCTTCTGCGGTTCGACGCCCAAAGTCTTTGGCGTGATAATTTCCTTATCACTGTGGCGGGCATAACCGGGCTGCTGCTCGCTGCGATAGGGCTGGCCGGCCAGTTCCGTGAAGTGCTCGGGGTAGACCATCTACAAATGTGGATACCCTATGTCCTGATCCTGTTTCTGATCTCCAATGCCGGCACCTATGGCATGCTGTTCGGTCTGGTTTTTGTCGAGGAAGTTGAGACCCGGGCGAGGGCCGCACTTATGGTGTTGCCCATGGACCCTGTGCATCAGGCCCTGATCCGCACTTTGAGCGTCGTGGTCTGGTTGCTGGTCCAGTCCGTGTTGTTTGCCTGGATTGTGGCCGCCGGTTGGGACGCGGTGCCTTTTGGTTTGTTCGGGTGGTGCCTGCTGGCTGTGGCGCTGGCACCGCTGGGGGCTGTGTTCATGCTCACTCTGTCCACCGTAGCGTCCAATCGGGTGGAGGCGCTTGCCATGGGGAAGTTTTTCTCCGGCGCATCGACCCCGCCCATCCTGCTCTATCTCATCGCCGAGGATGCCTGGTATCGGCACCTCTTTCTAATCTTGCCAACGACACCGGCTGTTCATGCCTTCGAGGCCCTGCGAGCGGGCGAGGACAGCATAGCTCTTCTCTGGGTCGCCGCCGGCATTACCTATGCGCTATTGCTCGGCTTGCTCGCGCTTCGCCGATATATTCGTAAGTCCTATATGATCTCGGCCTAGGGCGAGGATTTTCAGTCCGGATCGGCGGCAAGGCCGTAATTAAAACTGACCGACAGACGCGGATCTTCAGAGCGGTTCGGCATCACTTCATGTCTCAGCCAGCTTTCCCACATCAGAACTTCGCCGGGCGAGGGGCTGCGATAGATAAAACGCTTGCCGGTCTCCGGGACATCTTCTCTTTGCGGCGGTGCGGCCATCATGAACCCAAGCCGCGGGTCTTCAAATTTGATCGCCCCCGATCCCTCCGGCAGCGTGATATAGGCTGTGCCGGAAATCACCGAATTCGGGTGGAGGTGGGCAGAATGGCTGCCGCCCGGCGCAAGTATGTTTACCCAGAGACTGTCAAGGATCAGGCGCTGGCCATCGAGGTTCCAGTGCAAGGCATCGGCATAAGCGCTCGCGAATTGGTCCAGCTTGTTCTTCAGGGCACTGAAGGCCGGGGTCCGCATGGGCAGATCGTCGAGCGAGGCATAGGAGGTGTATCCGTCATAGCCTTGTTCTTCGCACCAGGCCGCACCGGCCTCATCGCCGTCCTCCAGCATCCAGATCGACGTGTCGAGTTCATCGACAAGGTCCGCATCCCTCAGATGGAATGTTCCGATCAGGGTGGAGAATGCGGAGAGGATTTGAGGCTTGTTTGTCGTCATGCCCGCGCTCTTGCCATGGCTTCCACAAACAAAAAAGCCTCCGCAGCCGAAGTTGCGGAGGCTTTTCGCGTTGATTTCGGGGCGCGGTCCTAGGAGCCGTCGCCCTCTGATGCAGAAGCCGTTTCAAGCGGTTTCACGAATTTCAGCGTGAAACGGTCACTCTCGCCAATATCGAGATACTTCTGAGCATCGAAATCCTCTGGCGCATTGCCGTCGCGGTCCGTGGTTGCGCTGACGGGGGGAAGTGTCCACACGCCGAATGGGTGGTCTGCCGTGTCCTTTGGATTGGCATTGATCTCCGATGTTCCGCCAAGTTCGAAGCCGACTTCCTTGGCGAGATTGATCATATAGTCTTCATGCACATAGCCTGAGCCCGCCCGAGGGTCCTGATCGGCGCTGGAGGGCAGGCGGTGTTCGACCAGTCCGAATACGCCGCCGGGTTTCAGGGCAGTGTAAACATCTTCCAATACTTTCTTCTCATACCCACGTCCCATCCAATTGTGGACGTTTCTGAAGGAGAGAACAGTGTCTACGGAGTTGCCCTCAACCATGGCTTCTGACTCAGGTGTCAGTGCGGTGACTGTGATCGGGCCGAAAACGGTTTCATCGGCGAAGCGCTCCAGGAATTGCGCGTCGCGTTCAGCATTCCCGAAATTTGCAGCAATGTAGGTGCCGCCGCCGGCATTGATTAATGGCGCGAGCACCTCGGTGTACCAGCCGCCGCCTGGATAAATTTCGATCAGGGTTTCGTCGCCACTCACTTCGAAAAATTCCAATGTCTCTTTTGGATGACGGGATGCGTCGCGGGCCTTGTTTTCGTCGCTCCGCCACGCCCCTGCCAATACGGTTTCAATCGGATCGACAACTGCTTCAGGTGCGGTATCTGCCACTTGTGTGGCTGTTTCCGGAGCTGCTGCGGAAGAGGTGGTCTCCGCTCCACCACAGGCGGCCAGGACAAGCCCGGAAACGCCAGCTGCAAGAAGATATTTCATTAGTTTTTCCTCTGTTCAACGCCCCCTTGAAGGAGCCGATTGCCATTCCCACCTATCAAAAGTCGGAACGCCGCAAAGCGGGTACCGACGGCCTTTAAGTGGCTTCGCCGGATACGGGAACAGCAACTTGGGGCCAAAACTCAAGGTGCTCACGCTTTTGTGAGCTTTGGTTGCTTAAACAAAGGACTGAAAAATCATGACGATTCCTACCGATCTCACCCCCCTTTACAGAACAATGGTCGGCTTCGACCGTTTGGCCAATATGATCGATACCGCATCGCGTCTCGACGGCGCGCAGGGCTACCCTCCCTACAATATTGAGCGTCTTGACGAGGATGCCTTTGCTATCGAACTGGCCGTTGCCGGTTTTGCCGAGGATGATCTCGACATTGAGACCAAGGATGGCCTCCTGACGGTCTCCGGGCGTATTCATAAAGATGAAAATGCCGATGAGCGCGAGTTTCTGCATCGCGGTATCGCGGAACGCGGTTTTATCAGACGTTTCCAACTGGCAGACCATGTTGTCGTGACCGGTGCCGACCTCCGCAACGGCCTGCTTCGGATTGAGCTCGTAAGAGAGCTTCCAGAGGCAAAGAAACCGCGGAAGATCTCGATTGGCTCCGGCGAGGCGAAACGCCCAACCCCCAAAGTCATCGAAGGCAAAAAAGGCGAAGCAGCTTAGTCCAATTGGCTGACCAGCCTTTTCGATCGCGATGCCCTAAGTGGTAATTGCGATCCCTCTGGCGCGCTCCTATCGTCCCCCAAGGAGCGCGCCGTTTGCTGTTGAATTCCAGAGCAATTTCGCTCAGCATGGCAAGCATGCATGGTCCCCGTCTCCGCCAGCTTGTCATTGCCGCCAAACATAATGAAACCATCGATCTGCTTCGTGAAACGCTCCAGCTCGGCAACCCGTTTGTAGATCCGGGCGTCGCTGAATTCGGTCTGACAAATGCTGTTTTTGCGATTGGTGATCAATTTTTGGAAGTTGTTGTCCCGGTAAGCCCGTCAGCCCCCGCAAAGCGTTTTATCGATCGCGCAGGAGAGGGGGGATATATGGCGATTTTTCAGGTGGATAGTATCGAGAAAGCTAGAGAGCGGATCGATGCTTTAGGTATTCGCCGGGTCTGGGATATTGATCTGGAGGATATTGCGGCCAGTCATCTTCACCCTGCTGATACTGGCGGTGCGATCATGTCCCTCGATACCCCCAAGCCTGTCGGTGCATGGCGCTGGGGTGGTCCGGACTGGGCGAAGCATAGCGTCACCGGCGGTATACGTGGCGCTGCTGTGCAGAGCCCCAGTCCTGAGGCGCTTGCCGCGCGTTGGGCATCGGTCCTCGGTACCGAAATTGATACCAGCGGTGAAAGTACTGAACTTGCGCAGGGAAACATTCGGTTTGAGCAAGGCTACAATGAGGGTGTAACGCAGTTTCACCTTGAACTTCCGGATCATCCTAAACAGACGAGCGGCGAGCTCCAGATCGGTTCCCTTACGCTCAAATGGTAAAATGGTTAATGGAATAGCCGTTTTTGGTAACCCCGACTTTACGAGGGTTAACCGCCGAGTGGCTAAAAATGAACCAAAACCGTGGATTTGGTAACTTCTCGGCAAGAGATGACACGTCATAACTGGGGTTTGGTGTGGGCCAATTGCCTGCATGTCCTCAAGGAGTTGACGCGGTCAATGTTCAAAGATCTTGTAAAACATGTCGGTAGCCGAACGGGATTGACGCAGGCTAAATCCCGCGCTGCGCTTGGCATTGTGTTCAATGCTGCCGAGCGTCAGGCGTCTCCGTTTGCCGGCGCAATGTTCAAGAAACTTCCCGGCGCGCGCACGGCTTCGGCCAAGGCTGGCGCTGAATTGAACACTTGCACCGGCGAAATCGCACGCCTGATCGAGCAAACTCCGGGCGGTCGCAAATATGTCGTTTCAAAGATGTTTCGCGACTTGCACGAACTCGGCCTCGGCCATGAGGAAATCAGCCAGCTTCTGCCCTCTATTTCCGGTTACATGTCAGATACCTACAATCTTCAGGGTTTTGGTCATCTCGGCGATCTGATCGGCACCAATTTTGATGTTTATGGGGAAGAGGCAAGGGACGTTCAGGAAACAAGCGCTGCCTGACACGTTGATGCTGGTCCGGCTTTAACAAAAGAGGTTTGTCGAAGCTGTAACGCCCGATACTCTTAGCACGTATAGACCTCTCGAAACGCTCGACATTTCGTGAAGACGCGTGATTGGAACTGGTCCAGTGAATCCGCCATATATTGCTTACTAACTCAAGCAACACAGGATTTCTGGACAGCACTTTCCCCTCCGACCGGTTCTTTCCCTTCCCCTCCCCTAGAACCGTTCAAACTGGATCCATCATGTCCCCCTCAACCTCGGATCCTAAATGAGCTGACCAGAGATCAACGGCCGACCCGCACCCCAATGCGGGTCGGCCTATTTTCTGTCAGGGTATCCATTTCAAATAGACATCAAACCTACCGTAGTCGGGCCTGAATTCCCGCCGATTGAAGACGAATCCGGCGTTTTCATAGAAGGCGATCGCTTTCCTGTTCTGTTCAGCGGTGCGCAGCCACGCGCCGTTTGGCAGACTGTCCTTTGCAATCGAAAGCAAGTGCGATCCGAGACCAAGCCTCTGCCATGCTGGCGCGATGAAGAGCTGATCGATCTTCTTCTCTGCCTTCTTCAGGGCAAGAAAACCAGAAGCCTCGCCCTCAAATTCAGCAACGTGCAAATCCCATTCGGTTTCTGCTTTAAGCGCAAACAACTCAAGTAGTTCATCGAAGGCGAGATCATTGGGGTGGGCGAGCCCGGCCGACTGCCAGGCATCCAACCAGATCTGTGTCAGATGACTGTACTCGCCCCTGGATGCGCGGCGGACAATGACGTCCGTCATGCGGAGCTGATGAACCTACATCGGCGTGTTGCGTAGCGGCAAAAGGTCCGGAAACTCTGGCTCACGTTTTTCAGCTAGGGCTGTGAACGCCTCTTTCATGTGAGACGCTGGCAGCATGCCGGCATTCCAAACCCCGATATAGTCGAGCGTGTCGGCCGTGTTGTGGTCGCGGCCATAATTGATCAATACCTTGCATCCCGTCACCGCGACTGGATTTTTCGACGCGATTTCCTTCGCGGTTTCAATGACGTATGCCAACATCTCTTCCTGGGTCTCGAAGACCTCGTTCACAAGGCCGATTTCCTTTGCTTTGTCAGCGGGAATGCGCTTGCCGGTATAGGCCATTTCCTTGACCCAGCCTTCAGGGATATAGCGCTGAAGGCGCGGGAATGTGCCCACGTCTGCCGTCATGGCGATATTGGTTTCCTGAATGCAGAAGAAGGCGTCTTTTGTGCACCAACGAATGTCGCCTGCTGTGATCATATCAATGGCACCGCCGATGACGCCGCCCTGTATGGCAATCAATACCGGAATGCGGCTGTCTTCAAGCGCGCTGAATGAGGACTGGATCTGACGGATATTCGATCTGAACTGCTCGGCTGCGATATAAGGATCGCGGCTCTCTGAATGTACGGCTCCGTCCTGAGCGAATACGGAGAGATCCATGCCGGCAGAGAAGTGCTTTCCGGTGGAAGAAATAACGATGACACGCGCCATAGCATTCGCGTCTATGTCGCGGACAATTTCCGGAAGCTCGTTCCAGAAGTCACGCGTCATGGTGTTGAGCACGTCCCCGCGGCTCAGGCGTATATGGGCGATTTTGTCGTCCACGGACACATCGAAACACTCATAGGTTTTCTTAAGCACAATATCTCTCCCTGGCTTCAAATGCACATTAACACGGCGATCCGTCGGATCAATCTGACATGAACTGGTTCTGATGGTTCTCTCCTCCGCGTTCTTTGATACATTGGGGCTCAAACGGGTGACATGGAACCGAGAGGAGCCTGAATTACATGCGATTCTTATTGGCAGCGGTTGCGATCGCTGGCCTTTCGGGGTGCGAGACAGGTGCAGTGAGCGGCTTTGGAAATGTCGTCGAAGGCGTTCTTTCCAGTGGTGGCGACACCCTGCCTGGCGGTTTAACCACGGCGGAAATCGACGCGGGGCTCCGCGAGGCGCTTACTTTGGGAACAGAGCGTGTTTCAGCCCAGCTTGGCGAAACCGATGGCTTCTTCGGCGACAATCGGATTCGTATCCCGCTTCCGGACCGTTTGGCCGATCTTCAGGATCAACTAAGCCAAGTGGGCTTATCCGCGCCTCTTGATGATCTGGAATTGCGCATAAATCGAGCGGCGGAGGCGTCCATGCCTGAGGCCCAGCGTCTGGTGATCTCAGCAGTCCGATCGATCACGGTCGAGGATGCCCTTGCCATCTTGAACGGTGGGAACACTGCCGCGACGGACTTTCTCCGCGATCGAACGGAAGCAAGCCTGACCGACGCCTTCAGGCCTTATGTCGATAGCGCTCTTGCCGACTCTGGAGCCATACAGGCTTTTGACTCCGTCACATCTCGTTATGGACTTGCTCGTCTGTCCAATGATCTCCGGTCTGATATATCCGATGACGCCGTCGCGCTAGGACTTGATGGCCTGTTTTACTATGTCGGCAAAGAGGAGAGGCGCATCCGTGAAAACCCCGTTGCGCGGACATCGGAACTGCTTCGCAAAGTCTTCGGTTCGGTCCAGTAATGCTGCGACGTACTCGTTTTCAAACGCCCGACGGTGATATTGCGGGGCTGGAGTTCGGTGACCCAGCGACCGATCTGTCCTGCGTGTTTATCCATGCGACAGGCTTCAATGCGATGACCTATCAGTCAATCCTTGCGCCCCTGGGTCTGCGCACGCGTGTTGCTGCGCTCGATATTCGCGGCCATGGGAAAACATCGCTTCCCGCACAAACCGGCTTTTCATCCTGGCATAGATTTCGTGATGATGTCATCGCCTGGCTAGAGCACTACGCGCCAAGAGGGGTCGTCTTGAGTGGTCATTCGATGGGGGGCTGCGTGGCTTTGCTGGTTGCAGGCAAGCGGCCGGATCTCGTGCGCGGTCTTGTGCTTGCCGATCCGGTGATTCTAAGTCCGCGGACCTATCGCAATATTCATATGATACCGTTTGCCCGGTTGACCATGTCCGGCTCTCGCATGTCACGCATGGCCCGGAAGAGGAGGCCCAGCTTCCCTTCAGTTGCGGCCGCCAAGGAATCCTATACAGGACGCGGCGCATTCCAGACATGGCGGGAGCCATTTCTCGACGACTATCTTCTCGACGGGCTGTCGCGAAGCGGTAGCGGAAACCCGCAGGGCAGCGATCAGGTCTGGGCACTTAACTGTAAGCCCGAATTCGAGGCTAGTGTCTTTTCTGCCCAATGCAATCGGCCGTGGGGGGCGCTCAAGAAAGTCAAGAAGCAGGATATACCGCTCACCATACTCCGCGCGGAGCGGGAATCGGTCATGTCCGATGCCAGCAGCCACAAAATCATAGAACGTCATCCGTCGGCGATCGTGAAGACCATCCGGGGGACCAGCCATTTCCTTCCAATGGAGGCACCCTATGCGCTGCGGGAGGAGCTTTCGGCTTATCTCTCAAGGCTTGTAGAGGGGTTTTCGCCGGAAACCGAAGGGGCGATCCGCCGATCCCTGGACTCCAAGCAAGGCTCTCGTACAGTTTGATATCGGTCGCCGGGCTCACGGACTAGCGTTTGTGTTCCGGGCTGTGGAAGTCGGTTTTGCAGCCCGCATCCCAAGTGTCCGGCTGGTTACCATGTACGGGGAAGCCGCCCTGATCTTTCAACCATCTTGCGACATGCAGCGTATTCCAGACAAGGAACGTTGTGTTGCGGTTGGTGAAGTCATTCTCCGGCCCGCCTGATCCTGGGTCCATATAGGATGGGCCGGGACCTGCTTCGCCCATCCATCCGGCATCGGCCTGCGGCGGCACTGTGTATCCGATATGGGACAGCGAGAAGAGCACATTCATGGCGCAGTGCTTGACCCCATCCTCGTTGCCGGTGATCAGCACCGCGCCGGTCTTGCCATAGTCGCGGTATTGCCCGCGATCATTGAACTTGTGAGTGTAGCCATACATGCGCTCAAGCACACGATTGCAAACAGAGCTTTTCTCGCCGAGCCAGACTGACGTCCCGATGATAAGAATATCGCAGGCATCAATCTTCGCTTGAATCTCAGGCCAGTCGTCTTTCTCATATCCGTCGATGCCGGTGTAATCGAGATCGAGTCCGGCGGGGATAGTGTAGTCAACCGGTCGGATAATCTCCGTCTTCACGCCGTTCGCCTTGTAGATTTGCTCCGCGACTTTCATAAGTCCTTCGGTGTGGGACAGTTTCGGCGACCTTGTCAGCGTGCAATTCAGCATCAGGACGCTGAGGTCATCATAGGTGGCAGGGGGCTTGTCGCACTGGTGTTCTGTTACGCGTTTCAGCTGGTCGGTCATTGGTTTTCCTTCCGGGAAGTAACTGTCTTGCAAGCAGATATGCTTTCAGAACGGCTAGCTTATCCCCCGTAGATCGAAAATGTCTTGCAAGATCATGCGGGCCTGACTGGAAACTCAGCTTCGCGCGCTATCAGTGCCTTTTCGGGCGAGGGCGTCAGCTCGCTCATTGCCGGGGTCGCCTGCATGGCCCTTCACCCATTTCCAGGTGATGTCGTGGCGCATGCAGGCCTTGTCGAGCGCTTGCCAGAGTTCCTTATTCTTCACGGGCTTCTTAGAGGCGGTTTTCCAGCCGTTCTTTTTCCAGCCGTGGATCCACTTTGTCAGGCCGTCTTTGACATAGGTGGAGTCCGTATGGAGCGTGACTTTGGAAGCCTTTTTCAAAGCATTGAGCGCTTCAATGGCGGCTGTAAGTTCCATCCGGTTATTGGTGGTCGAGGTCTCTCCGCCAAAAAACTCCTTCTCGTGGTCGCCAAGTTTCAGGAGTGCGCCCCAGCCGCCGGGGCCGGGATTGCCGGAGCATGCACCATCAGTCCAGATTTCGATTGTGTCAGTCATGGGGGAGGCGTGACCGGGTTTCGTGATGGGGTCAAGCCCCATAGTCTCCGGCCGATTTCACTGTCCTGTGGAACCTTAGCCGCCGTGCATAATCGAGTGGATCATGAGGTTTGACAAGGGCATCGGCGGGGGTGCCATACCAGTCGACAAGACGTGTCAGAAAGAACCGTATCGCGGCACCTCGAGCCAGCAAGGGCAGGGCAGCGGTTTCCGCATCTTTCAGTGGGCGGACGGAGTTGTATCCGGCGATCAGGGCTGCGCCTTTTGAGAAATTATATTCTGCCCCATCCTCGAACGCCCAGGCATTGATGCAAATGGCGAGGTCATAGGCGAGAAAATCCGTGCAGGCGAAATAGAAGTCAAAGGCTCCGGTAAAATCGTCGCCAATGAAAAATGTATTGTCCGGGAACAGATCAGCATGAATGGCGCCGGTCGGTAGCGACCCCTCCTTCGGCCAAAGAGCGCGGATAAGCTTCAGGTCTTCCTCAATCAGTGATGAAAGACCGTGCTCCAGCTTGTCGGCATCGCCCGCCCGTCCGGCCCACAGCTTCTCCCACCCTTCAGGACCCAGATCATTTTCCCGAGCGGCAGGGAAATCCTCCAGCGCTTTGTGCATACGCCCAAGCGCCTCTCCGAAGGCTCGGCACTGGCGGACATTCGGCCGCCGCGGGCTTATGCCTGTCAGGAATTCAACGATGAGTGCCGGGCGTCTCTCCAATGTGCGAAGGGCAACGCCGTCTTTTGCAGTTACCGGAGCAGCGCAGGGAAATCCGCTCGTCGAAAGATGCTCGGTGAGGGATACGAACCACGGCAGATCGTTCGGGTTCACCCGTTTTTCGAAGAGGGTGAGGATGTATCGCCCGCCTGTGGTTTCCAGATAGTAGTTGGAGTTCTCCACCCCCTCGGCGATTCCCTTGAATGCGCGCGGTTCGCCAATAGCGTACTGGCCTACGAACGCTGCTAACGCGTCATCGGAAACCTGCGTGTAGACAGCCATGGTTCAATCTGGCCTTTCGCTGCTGGCATGTCCGGGCTTTGGGGGCTCCAAACTAAGCGCGAACATATGGCTTGAGATCCGGCGGTGTGAAGTTCGGGCCTTTCAAAACCTTTCCATCCTCCCGATGTACAGGCTCGCCATCCTCGCCGAGCTTCGACATGTTAGAACGGTAGACCTCCTGGAAGGCTACGTCCTTTACTTGATGCAATCCGAATTCGAGGAAGGTGCCGTCGAGGACGAACTGAATGTCGCACAGGGCATCGAGCACCTCCGTCATATCGTTTGCTTCGACGGCCTCGCGCAATTCACGCACCTCCTCTTCGAGTATAGCGAGCCGCATGGCGACGCGGGATTGGGGCAGAACGGGTTTGGTCTCAACGGGCACACCAAAATGTTCATGCCAGTCACGGACAAGCGCTAGGGTGTTCATGGACGTCTCCAGTTTTGCGGGTTGACGAGGCACCGATAGCGGGATTCGCTCTATCAGGCCGCGCTTGCTGCATCCTCTGGCGTCCAGAGATCCCTCTGCATCGTCCGCCGCATAAGCATAAAGTGCAATGCCCCCCAGAGATAAAACAGGGCTCCGAGCGTTACGCCCCATCTAACTCCTGTTTTCCTCGCAGGCGCGCAGTATTCGGAAGTCGTTGCCCGGGCTGCATCTAATCGTTCGGTCGCCAGTGGGACAAAATCAGAGGGTAGCTCTGCTTCGCCGGTTTCCACCTTTGCCAGAAGCCGGGCTTCTCGCCGGGCCTCGGTGAGCACGCGCTCGGCCGCGCCGCATTCGCCCAACACGATTGGAGCCTCATTCTGCCTCAGCTGCCACTTCGTGCCCTGGTCTGAAATCCACCCAACGGTGGGAGGGCCAAGGCCGTAGCCAATAATATTGATGACAAATAGCAGCACAGCGGCCGCTGTTGCCCGCATCCTCGGCTCCACCAATTTCTGGGTCACGGAGAACATCGGACCGAGATATGTATATCTCAGAATACCGCCAAGGCAGAGCGCGGGGATGGCGAGCCAGATGGCGAGTGAGCCACTTGAAAAGCTCAACGTATTGTATCCGAAGATCAGAAACGGCACGGCGAGCGCCATTCCGATGGCAGGAAGCCAGCTGTCTGAATTCGGGTGCCGGGTTCGAATACGGTCGGCCAGCCAGCCCGAACCGAATGTGCCGACACCCGCGGCAAGACCGAGAACAAGCCCGAAAATGATCGCTGCTTCGAACAGTGGCAAGCCGTGCGCGCGGGTCCAGAAGGGCCGCACGAATTGACCTATCCCATACCCGGCAAAGGATGCCATCGCGCCGCCGAGTGAGACGTGCCAGAAGGTTGGACTGCGGGACAGCACGGAGAACACCGCGAACGGGTTCGGCATTTTGCGTTTCGCAGCGGCCTCTGCCCCGCCGGGATCGGAGTACCCTCTTGGCGGTTCTTTCACCGTGAGTTTGAACAGAATGGCCCCGATCACGCCGGGCAATCCCATCCAGACAAAGGCGCTGCGCCAATCGAGGCCTTGCTGGGTGGCGATCCAAGCACCACCGACGGCAGCAAGCATTGATCCGACCGGAATGCCGAGGGCGAAAAGACCGAGAGCTGACGAACGTTTTTCAGGCGGGAAATAGTCCGAGATCAGGGACTGCGAAGGTGGGGAACATCCGGCTTCCCCAATGCCAACGCCCACGCGTGCAAGAGCAAACTGCAATGTGTTCTGTGCCATGCCGCAAGCAACGGTCATGATGCTCCATGCCGCCATGGCCCCGGAAATAATCCAAGTTCGGTTGCGCCGTTCCGCCAGCATGGCAAAGGGGATGCCGAGTAGGGTGTATAGTACAGCGAAGGCGAGACCTGACAGGAGACCAATCTCGGTGTCGGATAATCCGAATTCTATACGAATGTCTTCTCCGAGCACATTAATCAGAGTGCGGTCGATAAAGTTGAATGTGTAGACAACGATCAGTGCAAAGAGCACATACATTCTATATGCGCGAGACCCGTATCCATCATTGGTTGCTTCCGCCGGAGCGGCGCTGGTCGTGGTGTCTGCCATCCTAATTTACCTTTGCGATATAGTCGCGATCCAGGGTGCGCGATGACATGTAGTAACAGAAGGCTGCGACGAGGAACCAGAGAGTCGTAACCGAAACCGATTGTTTCAGCCCTGTTGAGCGGGCTTCAACGCAGATTGCCTTCGATACAGTGTCAAGATCTGCCGTTCCGCACAGCGCCCGAGTGAGCTCTCCACCGGACAGGGAAGAGATCTGACTGTTCGTGAACAGATCGCTCATGATGCCAACGAATTGTGGACCGATGCCGTTGCCGATAATCGAAACCACAACGAGCAGGATGGCTATCGCCGTCGCCCGGGACTTTGCCGAGACGACCCCGCCGCCAATATTGTATTGTGCGCCGAGATAGGCGTAGTGAAGCATATTTGCGAACGCCCAGAATATGAACGCTGTCACGAGACTTCCGGTATGGAAGGCAGCAATGTAGCAGGGAATCGCCAGAACCAGTCCAACTGCGGGAACAATGGCAATCGCCTTAACGCCTATGCGCTTACTTAACTGATCACTGAGATAGCCGCCGAGGAATGTGCCGAGTGCACCCAGTGCCGCGAGGGGCGCGCCAAAATTTATCGATGCCTCTCGCACGCTCAGCCCATGTTCACGGACCAGAAACGGGATTTGGAAAGTGAACATCCCATAGCCGACAAAGGCGACCAGTGATGCGCCGAGGGTCATCCACCAGAAGGTCGGCTTTCCGGAAAGCTCACTGAATGCTTCCCTCATGGAGGCTTTTTTCAGGCCCTGAGAATCCGGTGGGTCCGAGTATCCCCGCGGAGGTTCTTTCACGGTCAAACTAAGAACGATGGCGACCAATACGCCAGGCATGCCGATTACAACAAACGCGATCCGCCAACCTTCGATCGTCGACCAGTCGAGGCCAGAAAAGAGCCATCCCAGCCCCACTGACGAGATCCAGTTTCCAAAACTCGCCCCATCGATTTCAGCGAGGGGCCCACCGAAGAGAAAGGCAAGAACACCGCCTAAAGTAACGCCCATTGAGTATATGCCGAGGGCGGTCGCGCGCTTGTTTGGTGGATAGTAGTCGCTGATGATCGAATTTGCGGGTGGTGTGCAGCCAGCCTCGCCGACGGCCACGCCAATGCGAAACAGAGCCAAGGTTATAAAGCCCGCCGCTATACCGCAAAGCGCGGTCATCACTGACCATAGGACAATGCATGCGACGATTATCCGGGTCCGATTGAACCGGTCGGCCGCTGCGGCGATGGGAATGCCCATTACCGCGTAGAAAATGGCGAAGGGCCAGCTTGCCAGCAGGCCGAACTGGGTGTCTGAAAGACTGAATGTCGTGATAATCGGCTCGGCAAGGACGCCGACCAGATTCCGATCAATGAAATTGAGGGTGTAGACCCCCGTCAGCATTATCAGGACGTAGGTGCGGTAGCCCTGTGAGCCGTAGCCCGTTACGTGTCCTGCCGATAACTGATTGTCTTCAGCGGCTGTAATATCCGCCATGCGCCTCTACTCCCTGTCTCCGCGGCGCATCTATCGGCACCCTGTCGAATCCGCAGCGTAGTGCGGAACAAACTCAGCGCAAGCATTTCCGCCAATCAGGCGTGTAATTCGTGTATCGCTGCGCTTTGGTTGCGTGGTTTTGCGAGCGCTCCTTAGGATAGAATATCTTAAATGAGCCCGGCCGATTTGAAGCTTGTAACCCCGCCCGTACCGACGATCAGGTGATCATGAACAGAGATTTCAAAAGGGGTCAGCGCATCGATGATTTCCCTGGTGATAGAGATATCGGCGCGCGAGGGCGTTGTGTCACCCGATGGATGATTATGAATAAGAATCAGAGATGAGGCCGCCAACTCTAGGGACCGCCGGGCGATCTCTCTCGGATAGACCGGTGCCTGGTCGACGGTGCCATGGCTCATCACTTCATCGGCGATCATCTGGTTTTTCCGGTCGAGAAACAGGACGCGGAACTGTTCCCGTGTTTCGTGTTGCAGAGCGCTGCGAACATAGGCGAGCAGAGCCGTCCATGAGGAGATGATCGGCCGTCCGGCAATCTCTTCTCTCGCGGCCCTCAAATGCAGTTCTGCCGTTGCCTTAAGATAGGCGACGGTCGTTTCACCCATGCCTTCGACCTGTTTAAGATCGTCCGGTGCGGCGGAGAGAAGTGCGGACAGTGATCCAAACCGGCCAAGCAGAGCCTTTGCAATCGGTTTCACATCCTTACGTGGCAGAAACGCAAAAAGCAGCGTTTCAAGCAGTTCGTAGTCTTCCAGGGCTCCCGGACCACGGGTCAGCAGCTTTTGTCTCAGCCGGTCGCGATGTCCAAGCCAGTGAGGTTTCGGCTTTCCGTTTTCGGGTGGTGATGACGCATCGGCCATGGGCGCTCTCTATCTGAGGCAGAGATAGAGCGCGTTTCGCGGTAGCGCAATCAGCCGAGATCGACCTTGTAGGGAATGTCGTATCCCTTCGGAGACTTCGTGAAGATTTCGACGCCGTCCTCGGTCACGCCGACAGAGTGCTCGAACTGAGCGGAAAGCTGGCGATCGCGGGTCACGGCAGTCCAGCCATCGGAGAGAATGGCAGCGTCTTTTCGGCCAATATTCAGCATTGGCTCAATGGTGAAGAACATGCCAGGCTTTAGCTCCGGACCTGTATCGGCAGCAGAGGAGTGCACGACGTTCGGTTCGTCATGGAAAAGCTGACCGAGGCCATGGCCGCAGAAATCCTCCACAACGGATAGCCTGTTCTTCCGGGCAATCGCGCTGATTGCGCCACCAATGTCGCCGAGCTTCGCGCCGGGCTTCACCGCTGCAATGCCCGCCATCATCGCCTCATATGTGACGTCCATCAGGCGCTCCGCCTTTCTGCGCGGGGTTCCTGCAGCATACATGCGGGAATGGTCGCCGTGCCAGCCGTCGAGAATAAGCGTGACGTCGATATTGAGTATATCGCTATCCTTTAGAACCTTGTCGCTCGGCATGCCGTGGCAAATGACATGGTTCAGCGAGATACAGGACGCGTAGCGATAGCCGCGATAGCCAAGGGTCGCGGGCAGGGCACCATTGTCCATGATGAACTCCAGAATGAGATCATCAAGGTATGACGTGGTGGCACCTGCTTTGACTTCACCAACCAGCATGTCGAGGCACTCGGCAACCAGGTGGCCAGCCTTGCGCATGCCCTCAAAACCTTCCTCGCCATGGGTCCTTATATCGCCGGCTTTACGGGCAAGAGTTAGATCGAGATCGTTCATCCAATGCTCCAAATCACTACCGCCGCCATGGGATGCGGCGGCGGACGCGAATGTCTTCAAGGCTCATGTGACAGTCATAGCATAAAATTTCCACCCCCGCCTCTGCCGCGTCGTAAAAAGCTTCGTGGTAGGCGGGGTCGATGTCGGGCGCTGTGGCGAGGGCGTCGCAATCGGATCTCTGAATGATGAAGAGCATTACAGCGCGATTGCCAGCCGCATATTCTGCTTTCAGGTCGCGCAAGTGTTTTGCGCCGCGCGCCGTGACGCTGTCCGGGAATTCCGTGAGGCCCGGCGTCCGCATCAGGTGGCAGTTCTTGACTTCGACATAGGTCTTCGCCCCGCTGGTCTCCAGCAGGATATCGATCCGCGAATTGGTGCTGTAGGGCACTTCCCGTTTCAGTGCGTCGAAGGCGGCGAGTTCCTTGATGGTTCCGTCCCGGATTGCCTCTTCAGCCAATTTGTTCGGATTGTTGGTGTTGATCGATACAAGACCGCCATTGGCCTCCACCATTTCCAGCGTCATAGGCAGTTTGCGTTTCGGATTGTCCGAAGTGGACATCCAAACCCGCATGCCCGGCTCTTTTAGTCCCATCATTGATCCGGGGTTCGGGCAATGTACCGTCACGGTCTCGCCGGAGCCAAGCTCGATATCCGCGAGAAAGCGTTTGTAGCGCTGTAAAAGGCGGCCTTCGGTAAGGGGCGGTAGTTTCATGGCTTTCCATTGGCTCCATTTGTCCTTTTCGCCAAGCGCGTTTCCGGGCTCCACAAGATGTGAGCGGAGCAGGCTTGCCGCGGCCGTCTTTGGCGTGCACGTTCAACGCGCTGGATTATGGGCAAGGAGACTGGAATGGGTGAATCGACTTTCAAAGAGGTGGTGCTTGGTGGCATTGCGGTAGCAATTCTGACGGCGTGTCAGGCAGTATCTGCGCCCGAAACGGCACCTCTCCTACCGGAGGCATCTGCCTCTTCCACCGTCCTCATACAAGAGGCAGCTCCTGAGGCACCTCCTGTCCGCGCCTTTACCGAAGACGGGATTGCCGCTCTGGAAGCCAGGATGGGCCAGTACGTTGCCGACGGTCATATATACGGCGTTGCCACACGACTTGTTCAGGGCGGCGATGTAATTAGCGATTACCGCACTGGCGTCATCAAGCTTGAAACCGGAACGCCCATTGCTGAGGATACAATCTACCGCATCTACTCCATGACCAAGCCGATCACAGGGGTTGCTATGATGATGCTCTGGGAGGACGGCGCTTTCTCCCTCGATGATCCCGTGACCGATTACGTCCCCGAATTCGCCGGGCTCCGGGTGATGAATGGCGTCAATGAAGATGGCACGCCGGTCCTTGTCGATCTGGAACGCCCGCCAACCATGCGGGAGCTGATGAGCCACACCGCCGGTTTCGCTTATGGCCTCATGGGCGACGATCCAGCTAATAGCGCATTCCGGGAGCAGAAGATCCTCGCGGCACCGGACTTGGAAACCTTTATCGACCTTGTCGCCGATGTGCCCCTACTCTTCCAGCCGGGCGAAGCTTGGGCTTACAGTGCTGCCGTCGATATCCAGGGCCACATCGTCGAGAAACTCTCCGGGCAGAGCTTTGGTGAGTTTCTTGAGACAAGGATGTTTGCGCCCCTCGGTATGACAGATACCGCTTTTTCAGTCGGCCCCGAAAACTATGGGCGCTTCAGCGAGGTCTATGACCGTGAACCGGTTCACGGAGTGCTTGTTCCGCTTCCCTATCCGGAAGTCCAGTTCACTCCTGAGACGGTGGCTTTTGAATCGGGTGGCGGCGGGCTCACCTCCACTATGAATGACTATACCCGCTTTTGTCAGATGCTCTTGAATAGTGGGACGCTGGACGGGGTTCAGATTCTGAAGCCGGAGACGGTGAAGCTCATGCGGACCAATATTCTGGAAGGGGACATTAGCCTGTCGTCCGATGGGTCCAATCAGGGGCAGACCCGGCCCGGTATCGGGTTCGGCCTTGATTTCGGCGTGGTCACCGATGCCGAAGCAGTCGGCACGCCCTACGGTGAGGGAACCTATTTTTGGGGCGGTGCAGCCGGAACATGGTTCTGGATCGACCCGGAGCATGATCTTTTCTTCATCGGCATGATCCAGACTTTCGACCGCCAAGGTCCAATTAGCGGTATCCGGACCGTATCCGCTGACCATGTCTATGCTGCAATGGAACTCAATCGCAGTTGATGCGCGGCAACATTTTGCATTCTGACGACATTGATTTGCTTTCGCCGATGGAGGGCGTGTAAAGCGGGGTCATGACAGACACTTCTCTAACTGCCGCTGTGCTGCTGATTGGTGATGAGATCCTCTCCGGTCGGACCCAGGACGTAAACCTGAAACAGATAGCCGATTTCCTGACGCCGCTTGGTATTCCCGTGAAGGAGTGCCGAACCGTTCCGGACATTGAAGAGGAGATCGTAGCTGCGGTGAACGCTCTTCGCGCGCGCTACACATATGTCTTCACGACGGGCGGTATTGGTCCCACCCATGACGATATCACCGCGGATTCTATCGGTGCAGCCTTCGGTGTCGAAGTGTATGAGCATCCGGACATCGTAGCCATCCTCGAAGATCGCTACAAAAGTGTGGGCAGAGAGTTCAATCCTGCCAGTCGCCGCATGGCCCGCGTGCCCAAGGGAGCGGTGCTCGTCAAGAACTCGGCCACCGGAGCGCCAGGCTTCCGAATGGAGAATGTGTTTATCCTTGCCGGTGTCCCGTCCATCGCCCAGGCTATGCTGCAAGCGCTGGAGCCTGAATTGGAGACCGGGGCGGTGGTCCATTCGGTCACGGTGCGCGGCAAAGGTGCAGTTGAAAGTGATATCGCCGATGGATTGACGGCACTCGCCGATGAAGTCGCCGATGTGTCCTTCGGATCCTATCCCTGGTTCAAAACCATGGATGATCGAGGCGTGAATCTTGTCGCCCGCAGCACCGACGAGAGTTTACTCAACACTGTGACAGAACGGATGATCGCTCTTTTCGGAACGGCCGGGATCGATGCCGAGCGTGTTTTCGGAACAAAATAGATGCGCCGCATACTGACGAGCTGGCCCGTTATCCTTGTGTCTGGCGCGGCCTTTCTTGCCATTGGTTATGGCTTTTCACTGTACATGCCGCAGACGGGGGAGCCGATCCTCGACACGCTGGCCAGCCAATCCGATGTGCTGGCGCGCCTTGAGGCCATGGATGACAGCCAGAAGGCTGCCCATATCGAAATGACGCTGCTCCTCGATATGCTGTATCCGATTGCCTATGCGGTTTTGCTCGGAGGTCTTGCTATGAAGGCCTTTCCAAAAGCCGGATGGTGGCTCGCAGTGCCGGCATTCCTTGGCTGTAGTGCGGATCTCATTGAGAACATGATCCAGCTCATGGCTTTGCAGGGCAATACAAGTCTTCTGGGTCTCAAAGCTATTCTCACCCCGGCCAAATTTATCCTGCTTGTTATAGCAGTTTTGCTTGTGGTGGTTTGCGGTTTGACCGCTGGTATCGCTGCACTTCGCCGACGGCGTTCGGCCTAGTGGTATCCTGGATTACCAATGCGCGAACCCTGTGGCTGTTGGGTTTCGCCTACCTGTTTTTGACGATAGGCTTTGGTATCGTCATCCTGATCTTTGATCTTCACATCATCGATGAGGTTTCCAATCCGGACCGCGTCCGCGCTATCGTGGCGTCCTTCAGCCCCAATCAAAGGCGAGCGCACTTCTGGATGACCCTTATTCTCGATATGCCTTATCCGCTTGTTTATGGAGGTTTTTATGCCGGGCTGGCACACCGGGTTTTTGGCAAATGGGGGCCTCTGCTCGCAATTCCTGCGCTTGTAACCATTCCGGCGGATCTCATTGAAAATACGACGCAGCTATTCATTTTGGCAGGCCATGAGCACCTGGCCTGGATCAAGCAATATGTCACACCAGTAAAGCTTGCGGGTTTTATTTCGGCGTCCGTCATTGCATTGATCGCGCTGGCATTGCTTATCAGAAGACGCGTGGCGGGACGAAAAATATCTGATCCAGGGAGGACATGAATATTGGCAGAAGAACTTGTACTGGTGGAAAAGACGGACGCTGTGGCCTGTGTCACCCTTAACAGGCCCGATGCGCTCAACGCGCTAAGCCGGGCTCTACGGGCGGAAGTCTGCAATGTGTTCGATACGCTTGCTGGCGATCCTGAGGTAAGAGCTGTTGTGCTTACGGGTGCCGGGCGTGCTTTTACGGCAGGCGTCGATTTGAAGGAGGCCGGTGAGACCGGTTTCGCGCTCGGGGTCGACGGCGGCAATATCGATCTTGCTCAAGCGCTGGGTAAGTATCCCTGGCCAATCATCGGGGCGATTAACGGTTTTGCGATTACCGGCGGGTTCGAACTGGCCCTGATGTGTGATGTTCTACTGGCCTCTACCGAGGCAAAGTTCGCAGACACCCATGCCCGCGTCGGGATTATGCCGGGATGGGGGCTGTCGCAGAGGTTGTCCCGCCTGATCGGCACGAGCCGTGCAAAGGAACTCTCATTTACCGGTAATTTCCTTGAAGCGGAAACGGCTGAACGCTGGGGCTTGGTGAACCGCGTCTATCAGCCGGACGAACTCGTTCCTGCGGCGATGAAGCTCGCCGAAGAAATGTGCTCGTGTGATCCAGCATTGCTGAGAAGCTACAAGGCTGTGATCGATGATGGCTTGGCCGTTACCTTTGGTGACGGACTTGATCTGGAAATCCGGCGGTCCGCGGAACATGCGAAAACCGTTACCGCGGAAAGCGTCGAGGCGGCTCGGAAGGAAGTTACGGCGCGCGGCCGAGATCAGCAGGAATAATCAGGGCTTGCAGGCTCGGCCAAGGCGGGGCAGGTAAGGCACGCGCTTGCGGGCGTGGTGAAATTGGTAAACACAGCGGACTTAAAATCCGCCGGCCGTTTAGGCCTTGCCGGTTCAAGTCCGGCCGTCCGCACCATTCGCAGCCGTTTTGCTTCAGCGAATGATTTGGTCCACCGGACCAAATCAATGCGGAGAATGCCCCGGCAGAGGCGACCGACCTGAAAAGAAGTCTGGTGGACCTTTTTCAGCAGTGAATGACTCTCCGGTTATCTCCGTGTCGCGCCTTTCGGGCTTACATGAGATGCGCTCAAGGCTGCGTGCTTGTGCACGCCGCCTTGAGCGCAACGCAGGTGCTCTTGGGCCGCCCGCTGACATCTAGCATGATCTAATTCTTCAACCCTGTAACTGAAAACGAACCCCCAAATTTCACAAACGGCTTGCCGTTTTTGCAGCATGGCCTCATTCTATTCCTGCAAATGAGAGGCAGGAGCATATAATGAAAAAGTTTCTGCCGATGCTCGGCTGGATGGTCCTGCTGGGGTTCATGATCACCATTGCGCTACGTTGGCAGATCAATGGTTGGGGCTCATTTGCCTGGCTTGGCTTCATTATCGCGATTTCGGTCATTCGTGCGCCCTATGCGAAGAGGAACAAGATCAATACGATTACGGATCGAAAGAGCGTTGGTCTTGAGCGGCTTCTGCTGACTCTCGTTGCTATTGGTGGGACGTTTATCCCTCTGATCTATTTAACGACTGGCATATCGAGCTTCGCCAATTACCGTTTGTCTGATGTCGCGGTCATTGCTGGGATTGTTTTGATGATACCGACACTCTGGCTCTTCTGGCGAAGCCATATCGACCTTGGGCGCAATTGGAGTGTCACGGTGGAATTGCGCGAGGACCACAGCCTCGTCACTTCCGGGGTTTATCAGCGGATCCGCCATCCCATGTATACCGCACTCTGGTTAGGTTTTGGCCTGCAGCCGCTTTTTGTCCAAAACTGGATCGCTGGATTTGGCGGGCTCATCGGTTTCGGCTTGATGTATGTCCTGCGGGTTCCCTATGAAGAAGCTATGATGCGGGAACAATTTGGCGCGGCTTATGACAATTATTGCACGCGTTCCGGACGGCTCATTCCGAAATTTGGAAAATGAGGCGTTGCGGCAACACCGGTCTAGATTATAGCGGTTACGGTTGATTTACCGATTTAATACAATCACAGAGCTTGTTTCATGGCGCGTTCATAGACGACAATTATAGTATAAGGGCTTGATATTTTTTGCGCTGCACAATCAGATGCGGCGCTGAATTCAGAGCTGAGACAACCGGACAGTGAACGATGAGTGGATTGAAGACAATCGGGGTAATCGGTGCAGGGCAGATGGGGAATGGTATTGCCCATGTATGTGCGGCGGCCGGGTACGATGTTGTAATGAACGATATCTCCCAGGAAGCTCTGGCTCAGGGCATGGCGATGATCGAGAGAAACATGACCCGGCAAGTCATCCGGGAAGTTATCTCTCCGGCAGAGATGGAGACCGCGCTGGCCCGGATCACACCGACGAGCAGCATGGATCCGCTGGCAAGCGTTGATCTCGCCATAGAGGCGGCGACTGAAAATCGCGAAGTCAAAGAAGCAATCTTCCGGTCTCTCTGCCAGATCGTGCCCGACAGCGCATTCCTTGCAACGAACACATCGTCGATTTCGGTGACGCGTCTAGCCTCTATTACAGACCGGCCGGAGCGTTTTATCGGCCTTCACTTTATGAACCCCGTTCCGGTAATGAAGCTGATCGAAATTATTCGCGGCCTTGCCACGGATCAAGAGACCTATGAGACAGCCATCGACTTTGCGGCCGCCCTTGGCAAGACGGTCACCAATGCCGAGGATTTTCCGGCCTTCATTGTCAATCGCATACTTATGCCGATGATCAACGAGGCGGTTTATACCTTGTACGAAGGCGTCGGCACGGTGGAGGCCATCGATGCAGCCATGAAGCTCGGTGCAAATCACCCCATGGGCCCGCTGCAGCTTGCTGACTTCATTGGTCTCGACACCTGCCTGTCCATCATGCAGGTTCTTCATGACGGCCTTGCCGATACCAAATATCGTCCGTGTCCGTTGCTTGTGAAATATGTTGAAGCAGGCTGGCTTGGCCGCAAAACCGAACGCGGCTTCTATGACTATCGTGACAATGTTATGGTGCCGACGCGCTAGGATCTGTCTTTGCTAACGGGCTTCGTTTGATGGCAACCACCATCCGTTCACTTACAGTTTCTGATTCGGCGAACGCTATTGCCCTCTGGCACGAGGCCGAGCTTGTTGTTCCGTGGAATGATCCCACGGCGGATTACGCAAGAGCGATGTCTGCCGAGAGTTCCGATATTCTCGGCGCATTCGATGAGACCGGCGCACTCGTCGCCACAGCAATGGTCGGTTATGACGGCCATCGCGGCTGGATTTACTATCTAGCCACCGATCCGGCCTTGCGACGCTCTGGCGTCGGGCTGAAAATTGTTCGTGCGGCAGAGGATTGGCTGCGTGATCGCGGCGCGCCGAAAGTGAGATTGATGGTCAGAAACTCGAATGAGGCAGCAATCGGTTTTTATGCCGCCCTTGGCTATGAAGTGTCTGACGTCCAGGTGCTCGGAAAGAGCTTTGACGCATGAGGCATTTCCTCCGATCATTTCTCGTTTCCGTCATGGTTGTCTTTGGAGCATCGGCTCCTGCATGTGCCGAGGATGAGCCTCCGTTTTCGTCCCGCCTCGTGACGGTTGGTTCGGAATTGCCCCCGAGCGCCGAGGATACCCGTGACGATGGTATCCTCCGGGACAGTACGGGCCGTCCGGTTCTCCATGATCTGCTCGGCGAGCGCTTGCCCGATATGCAGGCGACGAGGGTTGGCGGAGACGGGTTCACGACCTCCGATCTTGCAGGGCGCTGGACCATTCTCGCCGTCTGGGGCGTATGGTGTCATGACAGCCGGAACGATATGGACAATATTGCTGATCTTGCCGGGCGTACCGAACATATGGACGATCTGGATTTTTTATCTGTCCATGTCCCCTATAGCGCCGATCATCTTGATTCGATGTACAGACAGCATGGTTCCGTGGACCGCTTTTTTGAGGCGCGCGGCGTATCGTTTCCCGCCGTGCTCGACGAAACGGCCGAGCTACGTGCTGCCTTGAAGATAGAGTGGACGCCCACCTATCTCCTGGTCGGACCCGATCTTACCGTGCACGGATACCGCACGGACTTCTCGAAAGGCGGCGATTCGGCGGTCGAAACCTTTCTCGAAGACACCCAGAAATTGCGTACTGGATCGTAACAAATCCCTACAGCGTTCACTTTTTTACAATTCGATTTGGCCACACCCTAGAAAATTGGTGACGTATGCGTCATATTTAGGTGTGAGGAAACGTGGATCGATAATATGAAGAAGTCTTTCTGGCAGTGGGGGTTGGCTGTTGGTTTCGCGATCGCCGTTGCGGCCTGTGGCGATCGCTCCGATGACTCTGCCTCCGGCGGCCATGGTGGTCTGGGCATGGAAACGTCTGCTGAGATGAGCCACGGGAATTATGGCCAAGGCACTGCACCTGCACACACCGGAGCCCATTCATTCGCCGTGAAATCCGTTCCATCCGTTGACGACAGCTATGTCGAAAACTTCATGCTGCTCGACCAGAACGGCAAGGCCCACGAGCTGTTTTACTATTATGACGCCCCAGCCATCGTCGTGATGGTGCAGGGCAATGGCTGCCCGATCGTTCGCAACATTTGGTCTGACTACAAAGCCGTTCGTGACGAGTTTGCCGAGCAGGGCGTCGAGTTTTTCATGCTCAATGCAAATTTGCAGGACAGCCGCACCGAGATTGCTGAGGAAGCCGCTGAATACGCCATCGATATGCCGATCCTGAAAGATGAGACGCAATTGATCGCGGCGTCCTTGCAGGTCACCCGCACCGCCGAGGTGCTCGTAATTGATCCGCGAAGCTGGGAAATCAAATATCGTGGGCCTGTCAATGATCGCATCACCTATGAGCGCCAGCGCCCCGAGGCGCGCGACCACTATCTGAAAGACGCCATTTCCGCTGTGATCGCTGGCGAGGCGATTGAGCGGTCAGCACGGGCAACGAAAGGCTGCATCGTCAATATGCAGGATGCCTACGATATCGAAGGTCACAGGCAAATCAGCTACACTGACGACGTCGCCCCCATCCTGGCAAGCAATTGCGTGTCCTGTCATCAGGAAGGTGGCATTGGTCCATGGTCTATGGATGATTTTGAAACGGTGAAGGGGTTTGCCCCTATGATCCGCGAAGTTATCCGCACAAAGCGGATGCCCCCATGGTCAGCCGACCCAGAGATTGGTAATTTCCATACTGCCCGTGAACTGACCGTTGAGCAGCGACAGACCCTCGTGCGATGGATTGAGGCAGGTGCGCCGCGAGGCAACGGGTCCGATATTCTCGTAGAGCTTGATACATCTGCCCCGGAGTGGCCGCTGGGAGAACCTGATCTTATCGTCACAGCGCCCGCTTATGATGTGCCTGCGACCGGGATCATTGATTATCAATTCCCGACGGCTCCGAACCCGCTTGACCATGACGTGTGGGTCAAAGCGATTACAGTCCTTCCCGGAGACAGTACGGTCGTCCACCATGCGCTTGTCGGGTCTTCGGAAAATCTCACGACTGAAGGCAATGGTTCCCAGGAAGATGTTTTCGACAATTATCTTGTTGGGTTCGTTCCGGGATCGGAATCCTATGTCTATCCGGAAAATACCGGTGTTCTTGTAAAAGCGGGCGGCGAGTATCGCTTCCAGATGCACTACACCACTTCAGGTAAGGCCACGACGGATGCCACGCGCATAGGTCTCTATTTCCATGACGAGCCGCCACAACATGTCTTGCGCCAGCAGGTGTCGCTCAATCCGCAAATCGCGATCGCACCGAATTCGCCGGACCATGCCGAAAAAGCCTATTTCGAATTCGATCATTCAGCGAAGATCCACTTGCTCTTTCCCCATGCCCACTATCGCGGCAAATCGAGCAAGTTCTATCTGATCCATCCAGATGGGCGCGAGGAAGTGATCCTTTCCGTTCCGAAATACGACTTTAACTGGCAGCATAATTATGCGCTGGAAGAACCGATCTATGTCGATGCGGGCACCAAGCTCGTGCATGAGACCATTTTCGACAATTCCTCCCGGAACTTTGCCAATCCCGATCCGGACCGCGTGGTGCCGTGGGGGCTACAGTCCTATGATGAGATGCTCTACGGCAGCTTCTTCTTCGAGTGGGCTGAGGAGACGGCAGATAATCCCGTCCACGACCCATTGCTGTTCGACCTTCGCCAGTTCTACGGATTTGCCGATCAGGATATGGATGGAGCGTTCTCCCTTGCCGAGATGCCGGACGGTATGCGCGAGGCCTTCGAAGGCGGTCAGTTGAAACCCGCCGATGTTAATCGAAACGGCAAGCTGGAACTTGAGGAATTCTATAATCTGCGGAAGTTTCAGCAGCGCTTCGGCGGCAGCAAATAGCTCTTATCTGCAATGGTACGTAGAGGACGGTGCTCAATTGCGCCGGCCCTTTTTGTGATTCTGTTCCCGGTTTTCGCTGTTTCAGAACCCGTAGACGATAGATAGGCGCGTTGCCGTATCGGTGTTCACAAAGCTATCGGGCGGGTTCGTGTCATTGCGAACTTCAAAGGAGATCCTCGCCGTAATCCTGTCCGTAAGTCCGGCGTTCAATGCCGTCGTATTGATGGTCTGGTTGGAGAGGTCGGTCCAGACGACGTTCGTATCATTCGTAAAGGTTACATTCTCATTGAAATCATAGGCAAAGGCCGATGAGCCTCTGGCCGCAAAATTGTTTTCAATACCGCCCTCAATGATTGTGGGCGGGGGTCCGAGATCGAGTATGTCGGCGACCTCATCGCGTCTATAACCGGGGGCCGCTTCCACCGTCCAGCGCAGCCGTTTGCCCTTGAAAATTCGATACCCCAATCCGAAACCGACGAATAAGCGCGTATCAAAACCGGAAAAGTCATCTTGCTCATAGGTGACGCGGGTAAATCCAAAAATACGCTCGCCGAATGTCCGATCGATCTGTCCGGCAACAAACCAGCGGTTCCGGGTCGCGTCGCCTTCAACTTCGCCATAATCATAGCCGGCTTCACCGCTATATTTCCAGGTCTCGGTTTCCTTCGCGCCTTTCAAGCCCACGGCCAGATCGACTGTATCGGTGTTCCCGGTTGTAATACCGGCACCCAGTGATCCTTCACCTGTCCAGCCCTTCGGTTCCTCTTCTTCATCCTGGGCAAAAGACGGCGCAGCAAGTGCCAGCGCTGCCGCAGCAACTACTTGTAATTTCATGATTTCCCTCAGTTCAACTCCGACACGGTCAACTAAGAACCGGTGTTATCTGAACACGAAGTGAAAGGCAGCTTGGCTTTTGCAGTTATGACTGAAGATCAATGTCCACCGAGGCAGAGCGCAAGCTAGCGAGCTTTGACGCGATGCCTTCTGCCATGCGGATCAGTCGAAATTCACCGGCAACTTTGAGCGGCTCGTCGAACCGCCAGACGCCTTGAACTTCGGTAAAATCCTTATTGGCTTCACCCTCGTATATAAGTGTCGGCTGTATGATTCCTGTGGTCTGGTCATAGGTTTTGCGAAATGCGACATCCAGAATGGACCGAGCACCCTCGATCACCGCCATCAGATCCTCCGGGCCTTCGGGGACGAACGTGTTTGGCTCCATGGTCGTGCCACCAAGAACGCCGTTCTGATCATCCATCCACGCGGTGAATTTCACCGTCATATCGAAATCATCATAATTGTACATGCCCGACCAGATGCCGTTCATGTCGGTCGATTTGGCCATAACAAACTGTTCCCTTTCAGTTTGCTGTCTTGATCTCAATAGTTTGGCGTCGCATCAAGCGCCCTATGAATATTCTCCTGATCGGGTCCGGGGCAAGGGAACACGCACTTGCCTGGAAAATGGACCAATCGCCCCTCGTTGACGCCGTTCACTCCGCCCCGGGAAATCCCGGCATGGACAGTATTGGCCCCTGTTTCGATGTGAAGGCTGATGATGTAGACGGGCTGGAAAAGCTTGCTCTGCAGCTCGAACCGGATCTGATCGTTGTAGGTCCGGAAGCTCCTTTGGCGCTTGGGCTTTCAGATCGCCTCCGAACTCGAGGATTCGATGTATTCGGCCCGAGTGAGGAGGCTGCGCAATTAGAGAGCTCGAAAGGGTTTTCCAAGGATAAAATGAAGAAATACAATG
Source organism: Pseudomonadota bacterium (assembly GCA_039196965.1). GTDB lineage: Bacteria > Pseudomonadota > Alphaproteobacteria > Caulobacterales > Hyphomonadaceae > CALLCD01. The sequence goes on from JBCCUK010000010.1 coordinate 40,205, forward strand.
TTCCGACGGCAGCCTACGGCCGTTTCACGGATGCGGCGGAGGCAAGGACATTCCTGGATCAGATGAATGAGCCTTATGTGCTGAAGGCCGACGGTCTCGCTGCAGGAAAGGGCGTGGTTATTGCTGAGACACGCGAGGAGGCCGAGGCCGAGATTGACGAGATGCTGTCCGGCAAGTTTGGCGATGCGTCGGCTGAACTTGTCATCGAGGAGTTCATGGCGGGCGAAGAGGCAAGCGTGTTTGTCCTGACGGACGGCGAGGGCGCAATCTATCTTCCAGCGGCGCAGGATCATAAGCGCGTGGGTGAGGGTGATACGGGTCCGAACACTGGTGGCATGGGGGCCTATGCGCCTGCGCCGATCATGGATGGTGCCATGCTGGAGCGGGTGAAATCGGAGATCGTTGAACCCATGTTGCAAGGTATGGCCGCCGATGGGATGCCCTATCAGGGGGTTCTCTATGTTGGCTTGATGATTACGGACGATGGACCAAAAGTCGTTGAATTCAATGCCCGTTTTGGCGATCCGGAATGTCAAGCTCTGATGGCGGGGCTGGCGGGAGACATTGTACCTCTATTGCTTGTTTGCGCCACTGGCGGTCTGGAAGGAAATGAGGACGCGTTTAGCGAACTCCTGAAACTGGAGGCGTTTCGACCTTCAGCCACTGTGGTGCTCGCGAGCAGGGGATATCCAGGCAGCTACGACAAAGGCTCTGCGATCCACCGTCTCGACGAAGCCTCCGGGATGCCGGATACGGTAATCTTTCACGCTGGCACGGATAAGAGTGATACGGGCGAACTCATCGCAGCAGGCGGACGGGTTCTGTCGGTAACGGCGACGGGGCCTTCCCTTGATCAGGCATTCTTTCGTGCCTACCGCGCCGTGGATACAATAGACTGGCCCGAGGGGTTTTGCCGGCAAGACATAGGCTGGCGTGTGCGTGGTAGCTAATGGCGGAAAAGAACCTCGACACGCTGCTCGCCGGGCTGACTGTTAAACAGCATGAAGGCGTCTGGGCTTTCATGACCGCTTCCGAACCGCCGGACATACCGGCTGTTATGGTTTTTCGGGAGCGAGAAGGCTGGACGGCAATCGTTGAGGCCGGGTCCGATACCACTTTTGATAATCGCTGGGTGTGGCTGGAGCTCACAGTCTATTCGGATTTGAATGCGGTTGGTTTCCTTGCTGTTGTGGCGACTGCTTTGGCCGAGGCAGATGTTCCTTGCAACGCCGTTGCAGCTTTTCATCATGACCATATTTTTGTGCCGGAAGGGCTCGCCAAGGAGGCTGTAGAAGCTCTAAACAGGCTCCATGATGAGGCAGGTGCCCCAAAGTGAGCATTGCAGCGGCTGATGGGATGAATACACTGCTGGGCAAACAGACAGGCGAGGACAGACATGGCTGACCAGGAGACAGCACAGGAGCTTTTCAGCGGTACCAAAGACGTAGCCGATACTCATCGTTTTGATGAAGCTGCTCTGGCAGTTTGGATGGAGGCGAGTGTCGAGGGTTTTGACGGTCCGTTGGAGGTTCGTCAGTTTAAGGGCGGGCAATCCAATCCGACCTACCAGCTCGTTACGCCGAAAAAGAAATACGTCATGCGGCGGAAACCGCCCGGAAAGCTGCTGCCAAGCGCCCACGCGGTCGACCGCGAGTTTCGCGTGATCTCCGCGCTCTACCCCTTGGGCTTTCCAGTCGCCCGACCATACGGGCTTTGCGACGATGAGAGCGTTGTTGGAACCATGTTCTATGTCATGGACATGGTGGAGGGACGGATCATTTGGGACGGTACGCTACCCGGTATGGAGCCGTCAGAACGCCGTGCAATCTATGAAGCGAAGTGCAGAACCTTCGCTGAGCTACATAATGTGGACTGGCGCGCTGTCGGCCTCGAAGGCTTTGGTAAGGAGAGCGACTATATTGCTCGCCAGACTCATCGCTGGACGAAGCAATATCAGGCCTCGGAAACCAAAAAAATCATGGAGATGGATCGGCTGATCGACTGGTTGCCGGCAAACATCCCACCCGGCGATATGACCACGATTGTTCATGGTGACTATCGTATCGACAATATGATCCTGCATCCGACAGAGCCCAAGGTTATTGCGGTGCTTGACTGGGAGCTCTGTACCCTCGGCGATCCGCTGGCGGACTTCTCCTATCACCTGATGAACTGGGTTATGCCGAGCACGGATCCCGGCCGCGGGGCCTTGATCGATATTCCTGATATGAAAGCCCACGGCATTCCTACCATGGAGGAATATGTCGCCCTCTACTGCGAGGCCACGGGTCGCGACGGTCTGCCGGAGCTGAACTACTATTTCTCCTACAACGCGTTTCGCCTGGCTGGGATATGCCAGGGAATTGTCGGCCGTGTGCGCGACGGAACGGCGAGTTCTTCGGAGGCGGCAAAAATGGAAGAGCGCGTCGAGCCGCTCGCTCAATTTGCCTATGCCTGCGCCCAGAAAGCCGGGATGGAAGGGTAAAGCCCAGGGCGGCTGGAACACGGACGGTGTCGATCCGGCATAAAACTATAACTGGATTTCCAGATCGGCCCGGCGTACAAATTTAGGGTGCAGCTTTGTTGGGGGAGCGAAGGCGAACGCTTTATGCAAGGGGGACGAATATGTTCCGATCTGTCTTTATTGCTCTTTTTGTTTTTGTAACGGCACCTTTGGTTTTCGCCGAAGGTTGGGATCCACGAAATACGGCAGAGACTTCAGGAGAAAGCAAACTCGCCAGACGCTCTCAAGCCAGCTTGGCTGGTTTTCTCGAGCGCGACCCGAGTCTGCAGGTCTTCTTCGATGAAGCCTATGGCTATGTTATTTTCCCGCGGATCGGAAAAGGTGGTCTTGTTGTCGGATATGCGCGCGGAAAGGGATTGATTTACCGCGACGGCGTTGCGCAAGGCAAAGCCTTTATGAACCAATATAGCGTGGGGGCGCAGCTGGGCGGGCGCAGCTATGCGGAACTGATTTTTTTCCGGGATCAGCTGGAATATGACAGCTTTGTTGATGGTAATTTCTCTTTCCGCGCCGATGCCGCCGCCGTGATTTCAGACGATGGCGCGGGAACCTCGACGGAGTACAGCAATGGCATTGCCGTTTTCACCCATGAGCGAGGCGGAGCCATGGTTGATGCAAGCCTTGGCGGTCAACGATTCAGGGTCGAGCCATTCGACTAATACTGCTTACGCCAGGGCGCACTTTTTGGTGGATTTTTCGGCGGGTCTCTGCTCGATGGAGCCATGTGCTCTTTTCGCCCCGAGACCTTTATTCAGCGCCATGCCTTTATTCTGACGGATGATCCTCAGCGCGTTGACGTCGATCAGATCGTGGCCCTGCTGGCTGAGACTGATTGGATGGAGCGCGAGTCACGCGAGACGATCCACCGTGCACTGTCAAATACCCACGTTTTTGGCTTCTTCGCCCCCGATGGCACGCTGGCTGGATGTGTGACGGTCCTCTCCGATGAAGTGTTCAATGCCCGTCTGAGCAATTTCTTTATTGTGCCGGAACATCGTGGGCGTGGCCTTGGCCGGTGGATTATGGCGACACTGATTTATTCGTCGCGCTTCAAGGATGTGCGAAGCTGGCAGCTGATCGCCGATGAGGCGCAAGGGCTTTATCGCCGGTTTGGATTCGAAGTGTTCGATGGCGATGGTGAGCTGATGTTCCGACGGCGGAGTTCTGAATGACGGGAGACGATGTAAACGCCTTTTGCCTATCCCTGCCGGGGACCAAACGCGTCATCCAGTGGGGCGAATCCAATGTCTACAAGATTGCAGAGAAGATGTTCGCGGTGATGGGATCGGAGGGCATAGCCGTCACATTGAAATGTCCGGATGATGATACGGCACGTATGCTAATCGATGCGGGGGCAGCTGAGCGCGCGCCATATCTTGCGCGCGGCGGATGGGTTCGCATAAATATCGGAACAATGCCTGATAAAGAACTTAGGGCGAGACTGGAAATCTCATATTCTAAGATACGGAGCAGTTTAACGAAATCCATTCAAGCGGATCTGCCCGTATACGAACCTGAAAAAGAATAGATAATGGATATTAGGGAGAAGACATGAAGGGGCTGATTTATCGCGATGCATTCGATATCGCCTATGATGATACGCCGGAACCTCAACCCGAAGATACGCGGTCTGCCATCGTAAAAATCACATCTTGTGCCATCTGTGGATCTGATCTGCATATCTATCAGGGGCACGGATTTTCAGATGAACCCGGATATTGCGTCGGCCACGAGGCGGTCGGCGAAATTGTTGAGACGGGCTCTGGGGTCAATCGTTTCCGGAGCGGTGACAAGGTCATGATTTCAGCTGCCGTCGGCTGCGGTGAGTGCACACGGTGTATGGCCGGGCAGGTTGCCCGTTGTGAAACGAGAAGCGGCCGCTGCTATGGCTTGAATCATGGCCTGCAAGGAGTGCAGGCCGAATACGCCGTCGTGCCCGTTGCCGATTTTGGACTTGCTCGTATTCCTGAAGGTCTATCTGACGATCAGGCCCTGATGCTCACGGATAATCTGCCTACGGCGTGGTTCGGGCTCAAGAACGCCGATATCCAGCCCGGAGACACAGTTACCATTGTTGGATGCGGTCCCATTGGATTGATGGCGGTTGAAGGTGCCTTTGTCATGGGGGCGGCCCGCGTCTTCGCTGTCGATCTGGTTCCTGAGCGCCGCGCCATGGCCGAAGCGCTGGGCGCGATAGCCTTCGACGCAGCAACCGCTGCCGCCGAGATCGCAGATGCGACATCGGGGTTTATGGCTGACCGGGTGGTCGAATGTGTTGGCGCAGATGCTGCGATTCACCTATCTCTGAAACTCGCCTGCAATGGCGGTACGGTCTCTTGCATCGGCGTGAATCAGTCGATGGATTTTCAGTTTCCGATGGCGCTTGCATTCGTCAAAGGTCTGACTTTCCGAACAGGCACCTGTTCTGTGCCGGAGTACTGGCGAGAGCTCATTCCGTTGGTAAATGCCGGAAAGCTGAAACCGGAAAAGACGATTTCCCACCGCATGGCTTTGAGCGAGGGTACTGAAGCTTATCGCATGTTCAATGCGCGTGAAGATGGCGCTCTGAAAATGGTCCTGATACCTTAGTGACTTGCATTGCCAAGCAAATTCACATGGTCAATTGTGGAGACTAAAAAGTACTGCGATGGAGCGGTCTCAGAGAAAAATAGAGGGAGAAAAATGGGTAGACTAACTCTAACGGCGGCAAGTGCTGTTTGCCTTCTGGCAATACCGGTGGCGGCCGATGAAATCCTGATCCACGCCGGAAACGTATTGGCAGTTCCGGGCGAAGGTTATCTTTCTGAACAGACCATCCGCATCGAAGACGGCGTAATTAGGGGTATCGAGGATGGATACCGCAGAGCGCGCCGGGGCGACACTGTTATCGATCTGAAAGAGAGTTATGTCCTTCCGGGACTGATCGATTCCCATGTCCACATCAGTTCTGAACGGAATGCCGAAGCCAATCTCCGTCCTTTGCGTGATTCCAGCGTTGATACGGCTCTTTATGGAGCGAGCAATGCAATGAAGACCCTCATGGCGGGCTTCACCACCGTTCAGGATGTGGGCGGGGACAATGAAGCCGTCTTCTCCCTTCGCGATGCTATTCGTAAGGGTTATGTGGACGGGCCGCGCATTCGGGCTTCTGGCCGCGCGATCACGCCGACAGGCGGCCATGGCGATGCCAACGGATTTTCACCAGCCATCACAGAGCTTGCTTCAGGCTTCAACGCCTGCAATGGGGTTGACGATTGCCGCCGGGCAGTGCGCCAGACCATCCGCAGCGGTGCCGACGTGATCAAGATTACCGCAACCGGCGGGGTGTTGTCCAACACGGCAGCGGGGCTTGGTCAGCAATTTTTCGATGACGAACTTGCTGCTATTGCGGAAACGGCCCACTCCATGGGCAGGAAGGTCACGGCTCATGCACATGGTAAGGGCGGTATAGAGGCCGCTCTGCGCGCTGGTATAGATTCGATTGAACACGGGACCTATCTCGATGAAGAGACCATAGCCCTCTTTAAGGATAAGGGCGCGACGCTCGTGCCAACGGTTCTCGCCGGGGTTACTGTTACTGGCTGGACAAATGAAGCATGGCTTCCCGCGCCCTCCCGCGCGAAAGCTGCAGAGGTTGGGCCGCTCATGCTCGACATGTTGAGACGGGCTTATGACGGCGGTGTTCGTGTATCTTTCGGAACCGATACTGGCGTTTCGCGCCATGGCGAAAACGCTGCTGAGTTTCCCCTCATGGTCGAAGCCGGGTTTTCTGAGGAGGAAGCCATACGCGCAGCTACTGTGACTGCATCTGAACACGTCGAGATGGACGATAAGATCGGAACGATTGCAACGGGTAAGTTCGCGGACATTATCGCTCTGGATGAAGATCCGCTGCAAGATATCGACGCATTGCTTGATGTCGACTTTGTCATGAAAGGCGGCGAGGTTTATAAAGAATAAGAATCACTGCGGTGCAGCTCGCCAGTATCGTAACAAGGATCTGCACCCCATCTAAACCGGGGATGATAGATGGTATATATGCCAAAGAAGAAGCTGGCTCTTTTTCTGGCGACCGTTTCTTTGTCCATACTACTCGCGGCCTGCGATATGTCAGCCGATATCACGGCTGCTCGCAGGGACGCATCAAACTGCGTACCGCTGCCGGAAGGTGAGTACATGTTTCAGAACGGTGTTTTCACTCCTACTGGATTGCGAGTCGTCAATACAATAGAGACCCGGGTTCAGGGTTCTGAAGACGACGGGGCGCAATTGCTTGAACCAGTCATAAACGATCCTGAGTGGGTTGATGTAATTTCCGCGCAATTCCCCGATATGGGATTCGATTGGCTTGATCTCACTGTGCGTGGACGGAGCGCAATCCTGACAGGTGCAGCTCCTGACAGCGCGACAAAAGAAGCTGCTTTTGCAGCTGGCCAGTCCGCAGTGCTTGCGTCCCCATCGGCATCGGATAGGATTCGTGTCGTTGTTGATGGTACTTCGATAGACGGCTTAGAAACAGGTTTGGCGGAAGCTTTGCTGGATTTGAGAGATGGGCCGGATCTCCCCGCATGTCAGAGCACCTTCGCTGCAACCATGGAGAACAGGGATGTCGCGTTCCGAACCGGCAGTTCGGTCATTCAACCTGAGAGTACGCGTTTACTGGATACGATAGCTGCTATTGCGCTCATGTGCAGATCCCATGACATAGAGGTCGGTGGGCACACGGATGATATTGGCGAGAACCTTGAGAACCTCCGCCTGTCTCAGAGGAGAGCTGACGCTGTGCGCACATTTCTGATTGAGCGTGGTGTGAGGGATCGGTCCATTACCTCTATAGGCTATGGCGAGACGCGTCCGCTGGATGATAGCGGAACGCTTGAGGCTCGATCGAAAAACAGACGCACCGAATTTACGGTGCGGCGTCGGCGCTAGGCCGGTGCCCTCATAATTCGAGGATCAATCCCTCAGAGGGGTTTACATTTCCATCCACCATGGTCTGCCAGGCGTTCAAAATATCGTTTTCACCCTTGATATGGCGGGATGTGATCATGCTGCGCGCCACAGGATAGAACGCGGTCATATCCGTATTCATTGCCTTGAAAAATTCGGCTGGCCCTAGACGTTTGGCGCAGACATCAGCATGGCCTGGCGCAAAGAACTGCTCCACAGGTGCAGTTGTCGAAGCCTTTCCAAATGCACTTGTATCGCTAAGGGCATCCCAGGCCGTTGCTCCAATGGCCAGCGTTCCCGCAAATGCATCTCCAAGCGCTGCTTCAAGCTTTGGACGCATTTCCGGATTGCCGAGGAAGTCCGTATAGATCGCAGGACCTTTCAGTGGCAGCTTGTCGAGTTCGTCATAGGTGTAGACCTTGCTGTAGAATCCAGTGCTTTCGACATAGGCGCGGTTTCCTTCCGAGGTCAGGCCGGACAGGATAATGCCGTCGCGTCTCGCCGCCTTGTGTGCATAGGCCAGAGCTGTCTTTGACGATGCGCTGGACACAATGACCTGGGCTGGTGGTGTTTCCTTCGACATTAGATAGTCATCGATCAACCAACCAGTTGCATATAGTGGGCGGACGATCATCTGCTCGTCCTGGAAGTCGTCCTGGTATGCGATGTCATTGGCTGTGAGATGAAATCGGCTGTAGAAGGGCGGTAGTTTTGCGCGATGGGCGCTGCCATCGGTGAAGCCGTTTTTGTCAAAGGCAACAGGCTTAACCACAAGGTCTGTGGATACTGGTAGATATCCATAGACGCGGGTGCCTAAGGGAAGACCCTCCAAAGTGCTCTCGGAGACGGTCGCAAACCCCCAATGTGGCACGCGGCCGAGTTTTGGATCTGCCGCGGGAAAGTGATCCCAGTAGCCTGCAAAATTAGCGAATACGGCATAAGTCACATTGTTCGACGTCAACGCTACTGTTTCGACCTGTAGCCTTGCTTCACCAGCTTCTAGTGGTGCCGGATCACGTGGCTGCCAATGGCCTTCACGCGGTTTATCCTTGCGAACGATCAAATCAGTAGACGGCATCTTTAATCCCTTTGGAGCTGTGTTCTAAAGTTCTTGTTCGATGGGGCGGATAACGATCTCGTTCACCGCCATATTTGGAGGTGACTCCAGAGCGAAAACGATGGCGCTGGCGATGTCATTCGCTTCGAGAAACTTGAAATTGAAGCGTTCGGCAGCGCTTTCAAGTACGCTCGGATCCTTGATCGTCGTGCCAAGCTCAGTGGTGACCGCGCCAGGATATATTGTCGTTACACGGATTTTTCCGGCACTTTCCTTACGCAAGCCTTCTGATATGGCACGCACGGCAAACTTGGTTCCACTGTAAACCGCGGATGTGGAGTTGGTTGTCAAGCCCGCGACCGACGAAACATTGATGACGTGTCCGGAACCGCGTTCGAGCATATGGGTGAGCACGGCATCAATGCCATAAAGGACCCCCTTTATATTGATATCGATCATCCGGTCCCAGTCTTCAACCATTCGGTTGGCAAGCGGGGAGAGGGGCATAATGCCCGCATTGTTCACAATGGCATCAATATGGCCGAAAGCGTCTAGCGTGGCTTCGCCGAGGGCAAGGACATCCTTGTGATCGCCTACATCGGTTACCCTGTATCGAGCACCGTCTCCTATTTTCGAGACGAGATCCTTCAAACGGTCCTCCCGCCGCGCGGCTAGCATGACGCGACCGCCCTTTGCCGCGATAGCCTCCGCTGTGGCCGCACCTATGCCGCTTGATGCGCCGGTGACGATGACATTCATTCCGTGCAGGGACATCTGTTGATCCTCTCCCAAATGATAGCGCCTGTCTGAGAATTGACGCCTCTGTTCTTACGTTGCGGTACACTAGCGGCTTTTCTTATTCCCCTCAAACGGTGACCTTGGGGCAGGTTCTTTTTCAATCGCTGGATAAACGCTTTTGAGTTCTTCGCGAAGGATACGGTTAGGCACTTCTTTAACGCGGCCGGGTGTCAGATCACCAAGCTCAAAGCTTCCATATCTGATCCGTATCAGCCGGTTGACCTGTAATCCAACAGCTTCAAGTGCACGCCGCACTTCCCGCTTTTTACCCTCCCGAAGTGAAACCAGTAACCAGCTATTGCTGCCCATTTCGCGCTCAACCTCGACTTTTATGGAGCCAAATGTCTCTCCATCAACGGTGATGCCACTTTCTAGCTGCTGAAGCCGCTCGCCGTCGATTTTTCCATGGGCTCTGGCGCGATAGGATCGCTCAAAGCCATTACCCGGTAATTCAAGAGCACGTGCTAGCTCGCCATTATTGGTGAGCAGCAGCAAGCCTTCAGTGTTTAGATCAAGCCGCCCGACAGTAACGAGCCGTGGCAGAGACCTGGGCAATTCATCGAAAATAGTTCTACGGCCGCCGGGATCCTTGTTGGTCGTTATGAGACCTGCTGGCTTGTGGTAGCGCCAAAGCCTCGTTGCCTCCGGCGGGGCGATACGTTTTTTTCCAACGCGGATATCTTCTCGGCCTGTAACACGCACCGCTGGCGTTATCAGCCGCTCTCCATTGACGAAAACCTGGCCCTTCGCGATCAGGTCTTCGCACGCACGGCGGGATGCAACACCGCAGCGCGCAAGATATTTTGCAATGCGCTCGCCTTCACCGCTTTCAATGATTTTGTCCCGACCGGCATTTCTGCGCTTCCGACTTTGTTTGTGCTTTGCAGTCAGGCCTTGGGCCGTCTTCCGACGCTCCGTCATAGTGTACTTTCAGTTATATACAGGTCCATCGCGTCCTAGCGGTTCGATCCTTGTATGGAAAGCTCTTTATTGGACTGCCAGCGATAGAGCCGGAGCGGCGATGATCAGGGCGACGACAATCTCCAACATGACCCAGTAACGGTTAATCCCACCTTCGCCATTCTCTTCCTTGTCGACCACCATTGAAACACTGCGGGCGATGGCGGCACCGATCCATGCGGCTGATATGGGTAGAATAACGGGTATGGTGTCTGTCGGTTCGAGGCGGAGTACGAATATCAGCGCAACGGCATGGATCATCAAAAATACCCCGCCAAACGTTGATCTGAATTCAGCATAGCCGCCGGGTTTGGCTGGATTGGCTTGCAGTCTTAGCGAGCGTGCGATTTGGGCCGGACGAACAAGCGCCAGGAACCCTGCCCAAACGCCGAAGAGAAGTCCTGCTGCTGAGATGTACTGTGCGATCATGAGCATAGATACCTATGCCGATTTTTTCAAAAGTCATCAGGATTTGGTTTTAAGCACTTTGGTCTTCGGCCACCGGCGGTGCATCCAGAACCACTGCCCTGGATTTGCTCGTATTCTGTCCTCTATGAACAGTGTGATGCGGGTGACCGTGTCCCGCACACGATCTTCCATTGTTCCTTCAGATGTTGGCCAAATCGGACTGTGAATAGTCACCTTGAAACGCGCTGGGCCTGTTCTCACTGTTGACACAGGGAGAATGGGAACACCGTATCGGATGGCAAGACGCGTTGGGCCGGGCGCTGTCATGGCGTTGCGGCCAAAAAAGGGAACAGCTATGCCTTCGCGGAATTTCTGATCATTCATGAGGGCGACGGCTCTGCCGTCGCTCAGCGCTTTCATAAGCGACCGAGTTCCGAGGCCCTTCGGTGTTAAAATGCCGATACCGTAATCATGGCGAACCTTGTTCAGCCTATGGTCGATGTGGGGATTATTGATCGCGCGATATGTGACCAGGCAATCGACGGGCCTATTGCAAATCACCGACGCCATAACTTCCCAATTGGCGAAATGGCCGGAGACCAGCACCGCGCCTTTTTCAGCGGCCTGCACTTTGTCTAGATTTTCAGCGCCCACCACCTCTATCCGGCTTCCTTGCGCGTAAGGCTTCAGCTTCTGCAGGTGCGGCAGTTCTCCCGCGGTGCGCCCAACACTCTCCCAGGCGGCCAGCGCTGTTTCTTTTATCTTATCTTCATGCCAGTCGGGGAATGCGTGAGATAAATTTTTTATGGCGACTTTGTGCTGACTGAGGCGCGGGCCAATGCGCCGGCCAATCCATGCGCCTAGATTTGATGCGCTTTCAGGGCTCAATCGCGAGACGGGCCACCAATACACGATGTCCCAGGCAATGGCTTCTAACCGCCAAAGCATTCGGCGGAGAAGCGATGCCCTGTCTTCTACATCAGTGGAGCGAATATACTGCTGTTGGGTCAAGCAATCACTCTGTCGATCAATGGGTATAGCAGGTCATCTAGTTCTGCTTCATTTTCAAATGAAGCCTTTACCTTGATCGGTTGCACGTTCGAATGGTGTTCTTTGCTTAGCCGGACAAAGTCTTTCTCCGTCGTTACAAGGCGCGCGCCATGATCCGAAGCCAGATTGTGGAGGAATGTCATCTCCCTGTTTGAGTAGACGTGGTGATCGCCATAGCAGACTGTATCTCCAAGGACGGCACCTTCTTTTTCTAGAATTGCGAAGAATTTTTCCGGCTTTCCGATGCCGGCAAATGCGATCAGCGGTCCGGTCGGCAGGGGCGTTATATGTTTCAATCGGGTTTTGAGGACCGGCATCTCAGCATTTTCGAGCCATGGCGGGCATTCGCCGTCGCCTGTCAAAAGCACTGCATCGGCGCGTTTAAGCCCTTTAGCTGCGGGCTCTCTTAAGGGGCCTTTTGGAATGACATATCCGTTCCCGATCGGATCATCTGTATCGATGACGACGATGGACAGATCCTTGCGAAGTTGGGGGTTTTGATGGCCGTCATCCATAACAATGATATCCACGCCTTCCGCCTCCATCGCGTCGCCGCCGATTGCCCGGTCGCGGGAAATCCAGGCTTCACCTGTCATTGCAAGTAAGAGTGGCTCGTCTCCCACATCTGCGGCGCTATGCGCATCTGCATCTACTCTGTGTGGTCCGATAAATCTGCCGCCATGGCCGCGGGACAGGCTAGCCGCTCTAAGACCGTGGCTCGTGAGGCGCTCGCGAATGGTTTCTACAAGGGGGGTCTTTCCACTTCCGCCAACTGTCAGATTACCGACGCAGATCACCGGAATGTTCAGCTCCGTGGGGACGACAGAACGCAACCGTCTTGCTGTGATCCCCGACGACAATGCCGCAAGCGGCGTCAGCAGCGCCCGCAGCACTGGAGCCGCTTCGCGCGATTGCGGATCGATTTTTCCAGACCAGAAGTATGGCGCTCTCATTTTATCCCTGAAGGAGGCAGGAGCTTGTCCAGCGTTTCAGCTGCGTCGTTAAGGCGTTGTCGCCCAGCGGAAAAGTAGTCTTCCAGGGCGTTTTTGTTGGGCATAAGCGGCTTTGCGAAAGACGCCGCTACATCATCGGTCGTGCGAACGATATCCACAGCGTCAATCGCTTGCAGGTCTTCGATGATGTCCGCGAAGTTTGACGCGTGCGGGCCGGTCATAATTTGTTTGCCATAACTGAGCGGTTCAAGAGGATTGTGGCCACCGATTCCAGATAAGTGTGCTCCACCAAGATAGATATGATCAGACATCGAAAACCAAGTCGGCATTTCGCCCATTGTATCTGCTAGCAAGACCTTGGTCTGACGTGTTGGCCAATCACCTTTGGACCATCGAGCAAATAGCAGTCGCCGCTGAGCAAGAAAGGCTGTGAGTTCATCTCCGCGTTCAGGGTGGCGAGGCGCAAGAATGAGTCGGGTGTCGTCTGGCAGTAGAGGCAGAGAATCTATCAAGAACTCTTCTTCACCGGCATGTGTGGACGCTCCCAAGAGGATAGGCCCAGCCCAGTCAAATTGTCGTTTTTCTGAATGATCAGTCTGAAGAGCATTGTGTGCGCCACATTTCAGGCTGCCATATGGTGATATGTTGCGCCCTGTTATTTCGGACAATCCGTGTGCTGTGTTTCGATCTGCCGCCAGAATGACATCGAATTGAGAGAACAGATTCCGAGCCGTTCGTTTCCATCTGGTCCAGTTAGAGATGGATTTGGGGGTCATTCGAGCGTTTACCAAAGCGAGTTTCGCCTCGCTTACTTGTGCGGCCCGCAACAGGTTTGGCCAAATCTCACCCTCGGCAAAAATGCATAGATCTGGTTGCCAATGAGCGATGAACCGCTTCGTCGCCGAAGGCGTGTCTATGGGAGCAAATTGATGAAGCGCCCTCGCAAGAGGTAAGTCCTCCATCAGCTCCGCTGATGTTCTGGTCTGGCTGGTGAACAGAAAAAAAGCTTCGGGACGCCGCTTTTGTATCGCCTTTGCCAGGTTCACCAGCAGTTTGGTTTCGCCGACACTCGCCCCGTGCAGCCAAATCAGTTCTCCGCCTGGTGGTGGTTGGAGGTGACGCGCGAGTCGCTCACTGCGCCGCTCGGAGATTTCTTTTCCCATGGCTGCCCTGGCATTGAGCAATTGCGGAACAAGGGGCGATAGGCCCGCCGTGGCCATCCGGTAAAACGCTAGGACGACGGTCATGCCGCATCCGCCGTGGTGTTCGGGGGGCTCTCAGGCTCAATATGAGGCGCGCCGCACAGCGCCTCCGCCCGCTTTGTCGCATGGTTTAGTGATGCCTCGAGTTCACGTCGCATGGCCTCAGGTGAGCCTGCCTTTGCGAGTGTAAGCGGCGCGCCGAATACAATTGCTCCTCGAGCGAACGGGAATGGTATCTGGAACCGATCCCAGGTAGACAGTCTCTTGGAAGGAGCGGTTGCGAGGGCATAGGGAAGGATTGGCACGTTTGCCCTGCGTGCAAGGACAATTGGTCCCAGTCCTGCCCGTTGCCTTGGTCCCCTAGGGCCATCAGGCGTGATACAGAGCGCACCGCCTGATTTGAGCAGCTTTGAGGCCTCTGCAATGGCTGCGCCGCCGCCTTTATCTTTGGATTTGCGCTTGTGAAATGTGGAACCCCTGATGCCGACAAGACCAAGATGACGGATCGCCCGCGCCACAGGTTCTGCGTCCGGAGAAAGCGAGATCAGCATGGCCGACGGAGCATCTCGGCCTGGCCAGCGTCGCATGAACTTGATCCACCCTGTTGGTAGAGTGAGAATTGTTGAGTGCCATGCGGCTACGATAACACCGCCAGGTCTGCCCCAAGTCTGCTTTGCGGCCTCCAGCCCTTCTACACGCCAGCGGATTGTCCGACCGCACAATGCCATATATGACCATATTAATACTCCGAGCGCTGCAGCGACGGGGGTGGAACGGAGCACTTTCTTCATAATGGGCATTATAATCCCGTTTGTTTCCGATACCATAGGTCTGGGCATTCGTTGACCTAGTTAGGCAATTCCCAGATATAGTATGATATTTCGCGCTTAGATTGTGGTTTCACTTTCCTCAACTGAGCTGCCGAGCAATGCCAAAGCCTTTGTTGAGGGAGGTAAAAATGGTCAAGACGCCGAAGCTGGAGCTGGTCTCCGGACCCGACAATACGGAGATAGCTGAGACCGATGGTCGTAGGCAGCGAAGTGAGCGTAGTCGCGCCCAAATCAGAGATGCCATGTTCACGCTATTGCAATCCGGTGAGGTGCAGCCAGGGGCGGCCAGGGTCGCAGAGGTTGCAGGCGTGGGGTTGAGGACAGTTTTTCGACATTTCGACGACATGGACTCGCTTTATCGGGAGATGATGCGTGAAGCGGAGCGGAGGTTTTTGCCTCTCTTCATGTCGCCGCTCACGGCAACCGATTGGCGAGGGCAGCTTGATCAGCTTATCTCCCGCCGCGCGACAACATATGAGCAGCTTATGCTGCTTAAAGTTGCGGCGGGAATCCGCCGCTTCCAATCTCAATTTTTAATGGATTCGCATAACAGGTTTCGCGCCTTCGAAATGTCTGGGCTGCTAGGTGTGCTTCCCGAGGACATTCAATCACATGAGACATTGTTCTCGGCTTTGGAGACTGCGCTGAATTTCGATGCGTGGCGTGCAATGCGACAAGATCAGGATTTGGCACCCGAGCGCGCAGAAGCTGTCATGTTATTGACCGCTGACGCTTTACTCAAAGCTCATGGTTTCCGCCAGTAAACACCCGTAAAATCTATCTCTTCATATGCCGGAACCTTTTCGGACCTTTCCTCGAAGAAATCGTTCACCGCTTTGGCGCAGCTCGGCACGATGCCAAAGTCATCTATTATGACAACGCCTCCCGGAACGACTTTGTCATATAGATTATCGAGAATGTCGCGAGTTGAGCTATAGAGGTCGCCGTCCGCCCTGAGAAGCGCCAACTGATCAATCGGCGCGTCAGGGAGCGTATCTGAAAACCAGCCTTTCAGCACTTCTACTGATCCATCCCACAAGTCATAGGCTTGGAAATTCTTGATCACATCTTCCAGGCTGATCGCCAATTGAGGATACTTGTCCGCCGATAGATCAGGCTCGTCGGTTCGTCTGGGGGGAGGTAACCCCTCAAATGAGTCGGCCATGAAAACTCTCCGGTCCTTGAGGCCATGCGTCTTCATGTATGCTGTTATAAAAATAACCGCTCCCCCACGCCATACACCGCACTCAATCACGTCACCGGGGATGCCGTCATTGCGGATCAGATCAAGACAGTGATGGAGATTGTTCATACGCGCTCTCCCAATCATTGAGTGTTGAAAGCCTGCATGATGAATATTGCGAAACGGCAAACTGCCCTCAGCTCGAGAACGCTTATACTCGGCGAAAATGTCGGGGCGTTTTCCTGCTATATCGTGCAGAACATCGTAGTGAAACGCCCCGCCGTTCTCTAAGCAATCGCGCAGATAGTAAATTCGAGCCTCGTTTTGAAGGTAAATTTCGTTGAGCAAGCTCTTCTTTATCAGCTCCAGATACTGTTCCTTTAAATCTTCTGGCGACATATCTGCTTTCTTCATCTCGGACTTTTTGGGTTGCGATCCAAGCTGCCTTGCCGACCTGTGATCGAGAATTTTGTCGATGTGCGACGCGCCTTATGACAAGCATTTGCTTTCTGAGACAGTCGTAATCCCTAAACGACTGTAGTTTGGTTTTCCGTCGGTCCGCTTTGTTGCGGCGGATCACTAAATTGCCAAGGGTCTGCAAGCCTATTCAGCTCAAACCCTGACATCAGCGGCTCGCAGCAGTAATGCTGAAAAGCCGTCATATATCCCTTGATTATTGGATGTTTTGCGAATAAGGAGCGCGGTATTCCGACACGTGGGGCAAATAGTCCGGTGTGAGTTGAGAGATGCTCATTCCCCCTGCGGCGGCTAACCGGATTGGAGATATACGAAAGATGGCTTTGCCAGAATTTTCTATGCGTGACCTGCTCGAGGCAGGCGTGCACTTTGGACACCAAACACATCGCTGGAACCCGAAGATGAAACAGTTCATCTATGGCGACCGGTCTCAGATACACATCCTGGATCTGTCGAAGACAGTTCCATTGCTGCACCAGGCCCTGGTTCAGGTGCGCGATACCGTTGCAAAGGGCGGACGTGTCCTGTTTGTCGGGACAAAGCGCCAAGCTCAGCAGCCGATCGCGGAAGCGGCTACCCGTTGCGCCCAATACTATATGAACCATCGCTGGCTTGGTGGCACGCTGACCAACTGGTCGACAGTTTCGAACTCGATCAAACGGCTCAAGGAACTTGAGTCCATGTTCGAAGGAGATGGCGGCGAAGGGCTTACTAAGAAAGAGCTGCTCAATCTGGAACGCGAAAAAGACAAGCTCCAGCGTGCTCTTGGCGGTATCGCAGATATGGGCGGCTTGCCGAGCCTGATATTCGTGATCGATACGAATAAAGAGGCCATTGCTGTTCAGGAAGCCAAAAAGCTCGGCATTCCGGTCGTTGCTGTCGTGGATACGAATTGCGATCCGGCAAATATCGACTTTCCCTTCCCGGGCAATGATGACGCTGCGCGGGCGATTGTTCTCTATTGCAATCTCATTGCTGACGCCGTCCTTGACGGCCTTGCTGAGTCCACTGCGGGCCTTGGCATCGATCTCGGCGAGACAGAGGATATAGAGGCGTTGGCCGCTGCAGATTTGGCAGTTGCTGAAGCTTCTGATGACAGTGCACAGGGAGACGCTGAGGCCGCAACTGAAGACAGTTCTGATGCAGCCCCTGCCGATGCTGGCGAAACCGAAACGACTGCCTAAATAACAATTGAAACTCTATCAGTATCAATGGATTTGAAGGACTGACCGATGGCACAGATTACTGCTGCGCTTGTGAAATCGTTGCGTGAGCAAACCGGCGCAGGGATGATGGATGCGAAGAAAGCCCTCGTGGAGAGCGATGGCGATACCGAGGCCGCCATTGAGTGGCTCCGCGCGAAAGGGCTGTCAAAGGCGGCCAAAAAGTCCGATCGCACAGCAGCTGATGGTCTTGTGGCCGTTGCTTTGTCGGACGATGGCAAGACGGGTGCGCTCGTCGAGCTCAATGCGGAGACCGACTTTGTGGCTCGGAACGAGCAGTTTCAGATTGCGCTTCGCCAAATTGCTGAAACGGCGTTGTCTACCGACGGCACACTGGAAGGGCTGCAAAGCGCGGACGCTCCCGACGGAGACGGAAATGTCGAAGATATGATCAAGCGGATGGTGGCGACCATCGGTGAGAACATGACGTTACGCCGCACGACAAAACTGGACGTCACATCCGGGTCTGTCGCCAGCTATATTCACAACGCTGAGGCAGACGGCATGGGCAAGATTGGCGTACTGGTCGCCCTTGAAGGCGATGGCGATTATGCCGAAGCCGGCAAGAAGATCGCTATGCATGTCGCAGCAGCGAACCCGGCTGCTGAAGCGGCAACGGTGGACGAACTTGATCCCGCTCTTGTGGAGAAAGAGAAGACCTTCCTGACTGAGCAGGCGCGTGAAAGCGGCAAGCCCGAGAACATCATTGAAAATATGATCCAAGGCCGCATCAAGAAATTCTACAAAGAAGTTGTCCTCGTTGAGCAGGTTTTTCTTCTCGACCCCGATACGACTGTGGGCAAGTTCATTGGAACCACAGGTGCTGCGTTGAAAGGGTTTGCTCGCTTTACCCTTGGCGACGGCATTGAGAAAGAAGAGGAAGATTTCGCCGCTGAGGTCGCCGCAGCGACAAAAGGCGGCTGACTTTTTCAGTAAAATTTACAATCAGATGTCCCGGCTGCCATGACAGGTGGCCGGGAATCCTTTATCAGCTCCCGGAGCAGCGACGCCGGGGACCCCGCCCATGTCAGACGACACCGATACGTCATCCGATCTAAAATTTAAACGCGTACTCCTCAAGCTCTCCGGAGAAGCACTTATGGGCCCCGGTGAGTTCGGCATTGATATGCCGACATGCTTAAAGTTTGCCGAGGAGATTGCCGCAGCGCGAGGTGGCGGAGCGGAGATGTGCGTTGTTATCGGTGGCGGCAATATTTTTCGTGGCCTGGCTGGCGCGGCAGTGGGTATGGATAGATCCCAAGCTGACAGTATGGGAATGCTGGCAACGGTTATGAACGCGCTGGCCGTGCAGGGGGCGCTTGAGCAAATCGGGGTCCCGACGCGGGTCCAGTCAGCAATACGTATGGAGTCCATCTGTGAGCCATTTATCCGGCGACGTGCGGTAAGGCATATGGAAAAGGGCCGGGTCGTAATCTTCGCTGCTGGCACTGGCAATCCGTTCTTCACGACCGATACGGGTGCAGCTCTCAGAGCGGCAGAAATGGGGTGCGATGCACTACTTAAGGGCACCCAGGTGGACGGTGTTTACTCCGCCGATCCGAAAACGGATCCGAACGCCACAAGGTATGAAACGCTTCCATATCAAAAGGTTCTGGCTGAAGACCTTAAAGTAATGGACGCGTCGGCTGTCAGTCTTATGCGCGATAGCAATATTCCTATTCTTGTCTTTTCGATGCATGAGCAAGGTGCTCTACAAGACGTATTGCATGGGCGTGGGACCTTCACGCTGATTACGAAGTAAAGGGGCGTTGATATGAGTTATGATGAAAAAGACCTGTCGAAGCGTATGGAGGGAGCGCTGACCAATCTGGCGTCAGAATTCTCCGGACTTCGTACCGGTCGCGCCTCCACCAATCTTCTGGATACTGTTGTTGTGCCGGCCTATGGGTCTGATGTGCCGCTTAATCAGGTTGGCAGCGTATCAGTCCCGGAAGCGAGGATGCTGAGCGTCAATATCTGGGACAAACAGCTTGTGGGTGCCGCTGACAAAGCAATTCGCGATGCCGGGCTTGGCCTTAATCCGGTCGTGGACGGAACAAATTTGCGTATTCCAATACCTCCATTGAATGAGGAGCGGCGTATTGAACTTACAAAGGTTGCTGGTCGGTACGCCGAAGCGGCAAGAGTAGCGGTCAGAAATGTCCGACGGGATGGAATGGACGGGCTTAAGAAGATGGAGAAGGACGGAGAAATTAGCCAGGATGAACAGAAGTCCCTGGAGAATGATGTTCAAAGGCTGACCGACGGGTTTATCACACGGATAGACGAAGCACTTAAAACCAAAGAAGTGGAGATAATGCAGGTTTGACGGCAACAGCCCCTTCTTCAAGCTCCCTGGAGCCGGACGGGTCAGATGCTCTGGTCCCTGGTCACGTTGCCATCATTATGGATGGTAACGGTCGCTGGGCGAAGGCACGCGGGCTGCCGCGCTCAGCAGGTCATGAAAGAGGGGTTGAGGCACTCCGCCGCACAGTCGATGCCGCCGGTGAGCTGGGCATTCGGCATTTAACGGTGTTTTCATTCTCGACGGAAAATTGGCGTCGCCCCCTTGAGGAAGTGAATGTCCTGTTCGGTCTGCTTCGCAGCTATGTGAAGAGAGATCTCGCACGTCTCACCCGCAAGGGCGTTCGCGTTCGCATCATCGGAGATCGTACCGGCGTTCCGGAAGACATCGCTGAACTGATCGAAAAAGCGGAGGCCGACACCCGCGCAAATTCGAGCTTCTTTCTGACGATTGCTTTCAATTACGGCGCTCGTGACGAACTTGTCCGCGCTGTCCGGGATTTGGCGAGACGCGTGGCAGCGGGGGAACTAAATCCGGATGATATTGAAGAGCAATCGCTCGAGCAGGCTCTGGATACATTCGGTCTACCAGATCCAGATGTTGTGATCCGAACAAGCGGTGAGAGCCGGATCAGCAATTTCCTGCTCTGGCAGGTCGCATATTCAGAGCTGATTATGCTTGATGTCCTATGGCCCGATTTCGACAAGAAACACCTCGTGACAGCAATTCGAGAGTATTGCGGCCGCGAGCGCAGGTTTGGCGCGCTGGAGTCAAAGGCGCTCTGAATGGTTCACGGCATTTCCGGAATTTCTTGTGAGTCGTGAGCTTACTCTCAGGCTGGCCTCGGCGGCTGTGCTTGTGCCGATCGGGTTACTCGCGGTCTGGTTTGGTAATGCCGCATTGGCAATTCTCGCGATGATTTGTGCGGCTTTGATGGCCTTTGAGTGGGCGCGGATGGTTGAGAGTAGCGTCGGGCCATTGATTATTGGTGGTGCGGTCATTTCTAATGGTCTGCATTTGGTAGATGCGCGTTGGGCGCTGATTGCTCTTGCTGGTATAGCGGCGCTTTCCGCGATAATTGAGCATGGTCGGGGCTTCAAGAGTTCTGCTCTGCTCGGAACGCTCTACACAGGTGGTCTGCCGCTCGCCTTTCAGGCGCTGAGAGCGCAGCCTGAAGCGGGATTTGCTCTCGCTCTGGGCGTGATGCTGGCAAGTTGGGCATCTGATACGAGTGCATACTTTGCTGGCAGACAATTTGGGGGACCCTTGCTGGCACCCAATGATAGTCCCAATAAGACTTGGAGCGGCGCTATCGGCGGTGCCATTGGCTCTGCGCTCGTTGCAATTTCTCTTGGTTTCACGATGGATGGTCCAGTCTTGTCCTGGGCACTGGTTGGCGTCGTCGTATCAATCAGTGCCCAGTTTGGTGATCTGTTCGAGTCCCAGCTCAAGCGCCAGTATGGCGTTAAGGATACGAGCGGTTTTCTGCCTGGGCATGGCGGTGTTATGGATCGACTGGATGGATTTGGGACGGCTGCCATTGTTGGTCTTGTAACGGCAAGCTTTTTCCCATCTTTACCATCGCATCTTTTGGGGGGATGAATGGGTATGCAGTCTCGAACGGTTTCCATATTCGGATCTACCGGTTCGGTTGGGTGTTCGACCTTGGCCGTGATCGACCACTGCAACAATTTGGATGAAATGCCATCCTTCGAGATAGATGTACTCGCCGCGGGTCAGGACGCGGAGGCCCTAGCGAAGCAAGCTATTGATTTTCGAGCACGGCGCGCCGTGATAGCTGACGAAAGTCGCTTCGGTGAACTTAAGGAGTGCTTGTCAGGGCATGATATTGCGGTTGAGGCCGGCAATACTGCTCTTGTTGAAGCAGCAAGCCGGCCATGCGACCGGTTGGTTGCCGCAATCGTCGGTTCTGCTGGTGTCGCCTCGACACTTGCCGCTGTTGAGGCGGGAAATGATGTGGCGCTCGCGAACAAGGAGAGCCTTATCTCTGCTGGCGACCTGATAATGTCAGCGGCAGAGGCCAAAGGTGCGCGTATCATCCCCATGGATTCCGAGCACAGCGCGATCTTTCAAGTGCTGTCTGGTCGTGAGTCTGTGGAGAAACTCATCCTCACGGCGAGCGGGGGGCCTTTCCGGACCGTTTCCTTGGAAGAGATGCGGAAAATGACCGTTGAGGATGCCCGGAGGCATCCGAAATGGTCTATGGGGCTCAAGATTTCCATCGATAGCGCCACGCTTTTCAATAAGGCGCTTGAGGTTATGGAGGCTGCATTCCTGTTCGACATGGGACCGGATGAAATTGATGTCGTGGTTCATCCGCAAGCCATTGTTCATAGTCTGGTGGCATATGCTGATGGATCTGTACTCGCTCAACTTGGTGAACCGGACATGCGAACGCCGATTGCATTTGCGCTCTCGTGGCCCGATCATCGGTTGAAGACCGATGTGAAAAGGCTCGATTTGACCGAGATTGCCAGACTGGATTTTGAAGCTGTTGATGATCACCGTTTTCCTGCACTATCGCTGGCCAAACAGGCTTTAAGAACCGGAGGCGCGGCCCCGCTGGTGTTAAATTCTGCTAATGAAGCAGCTGTAGCTGCATTTATTTCGGGTGAATGTGGATTTATCGACATAAGCTCTACAGTGTTGGAAACATTGGAGCGTTTTGCCGTGCAAGGTTTTGGTAAATCAGCCCCAGCAAGTTTAGAGGACATCCGAAAGCTTGATCAAGAAGTTCGCCTGGTCGCTCGCGAGCGTCTGAAGGCTATTACCTCTAAAAACAGCTAGGAGCGACTGGTGGAAAGTATTTTCAGTCAGGGTCCAATTTTTGTGCTCAGCCTGGTGTTCTTGCTCGGTGTTGTCGTCGTTGTTCACGAGCTCGGTCATTATTGGGCAGGTCGGCTTTTTGGTGCTGCGGCGGAGTCATTTTCGGTCGGCTTTGGCCGTCCGATTTTCCAGCGAAAAGATAAGCGGAATACGAGGTGGCGAGTTAACTGGATTCCGCTAGGCGGTTTCGTGAAATTTGTTGGCGAACAGCAAATGCCCGGAGATCATAAACGGATGGATACCGGGCCCGTCGGGCGGCCCTTCAATGACCTTACAGTTGGTCAGCGTTCCTTCGTATTATTGGCTGGTCCACTTGCTAATTTCGTTCTGGCGATTCTCATATTTGCCGGGCTTGCTCTCGCTTTCGGCAAACCCTTGGAACGTGTGATCGTCGCCCAGGTAAACGAGGGCGGGCCTGCAGCAGCGGCTGGCTTTCTGGCTGGCGACGTTATTACCAAGATCGATGGCGCGGAAATTGTCGACAACACGCAGGTACGCCGCACGATTGCCCTCTCTACAGGCGACGAACTGTTGATCACTGTGAATCGGGATAGTGCAGAATTGATCCTGCCGGTCACGCCAGTTCGGATGTCCATCGACAATGGCCTCGGACAGAAGAACGAGATTGGAGCGATAAATGTCGGGCTGGCGCTGGAACGGATCGGCCACCAGCGTTTCGGCCTAATTGGTGCTCTTCGACAGGGTACAGTTCAAACTGGTGACGTCATTACTACAACCAGCAAGATGCTGGGTCGTATGGTGACCGGAAAGGAACCGATCAGCCAATTGAGTGGCCCGGTTGGTATAGGCGACCTAACCCGCCGAGCTGTAACCTCGACGATGAAGGCAGAACAAATCCCGCTTAGCCAGCGCCTCCGACTGGTTTTGCTGAACCTCATTCAGATTTGTGCTTTTGTTTCGGTTGGAATTGGGCTGTTTAATCTTTTACCGCTTCCAGTATTGGATGGCGGTCATCTCGTGTTCAACGCTTATGAGGCAATCATGGGAAATGCAGTGCCGGAACGCGTACAGGAAATGGCGCTGACCTTCGGCCTTCTGCTGCTATTCACTGTAGCGGTCGTTGTGACTTGGGGTGATATAGTTGAAACGGGAATTCTAGGCGGGGTCTAGGCGGTTCGCAGAAGCAGTAGGGTAATTTCGGAACGAAACATGCGTACAATTCTGTCGGCCTCCCTCCTGGCTTCGAGTATGTTGACCGGGTTAGCTGGACTTTCGTGTTTCAGTCCTGCCGCCAGTCAGGAGCCGTCTCCTCCCGTCGATCCTCTTGCTGGTACCATCCGATCTATAGTTGTGGAGGGAAATCAGAGAATTGAGTCCCGTACCATACAATCCTACCTGCTCCTTGGCCCGGGTGATCCATTTGATCCTCAACGACTTGATATCTCACTGAAAACACTTTTTGCGACAGGTCTGTTTGCTGATGTTGATATCGGGCGGAGAGGTTCTGACTTGATCGTGCGGGTGGTTGAGAACCCAATCATCAACCGTGTGCTTTTTGAAGGAAATCGCTCGATTGATGATGATAATATCCGCGAAGAAATTCAGGCCGAACCGCGCGGCATATTTACGGCTGCGCGCGTTCAAGCGGATGTGCAGCGTATCCTCGAACTGTATCGTCAATCCGGCCGTTTTGCTGCTCAGGTTAGTCCACAGTACAAACCCCTTGATCAGAACCGTGTTGATCTGATTTTCGAGATTACCGATGGCCCCACGACAGGGGTCCGCTCCATAAACTTTATAGGAAACGAGAAGTACTCTGATAGCCGGCTTCGCGGTGAACTTGTCACCAAGCAATCCCGCCTCTGGCGTTTCTTCAGTTCTAATGACAATTATGATCCTGACCGTCTGGAATTTGATCGCGAATTGCTCCGCCAATTCTATCAAAACCGGGGATATTACGATTTTAGGATCACGTCAGCCGTTGCGGAACTAACACCTGATCAGCAGGACTGGTACATCACCTTTACCATAGAAGAAGGTGATCAATACGACTTTGGGGAAATCAAGGTAGAAACATCCCTGGATAAGCTCGATGGCGACGCACTCCTTCGCGCTGTCCCCATTCAGGAGGGCGAGCTTTATGAAGGGGATCTAATTGAAACGAGCATCGATAACCTGACCGCCGCTGCCGGTATTTCTGGCTATGCCTTTGTCGACGTTATCCCGCGCATCGAACCAAACCCGGATACCGGCAAAATCGATGTCACCTTTGCGATGGACGAAGGCCCCAGGGTTTATATCGAACGTATAAATATTGTCGGGAATACGCGAACTCTTGATCGTGTGGTTCGCCGGCGGCTTCAGATATCGGAAGGCGATGCATTCAATAGGGTGTTGCTGGATCGGTCTCGTAACCGGGTCCGAGCGCTAGGATATTTCAGTGAAGTAGAAATAGAGGAATTGCCGGGAACCGAGCCAGACCGGACAATTGTCGACTTATCCGTGGAGGAGCAACCTACGGGTGAGCTGTCACTTGCTGCAGGTTTCTCTTCTGTCGATGCATTCCTGATCGATGTCAGCATTTCTGAACGGAACCTTCGAGGCAGGGGCCAGACTGCGATTGCGCGCGTTTCGGCGTCGAACCGGCAGCAAATTGTAGATTTAAGATATCAGGAGCCTCAATTCCTTGGCCGGAATCTTGCGGCTGGTGTCAGCCTGTTTGCGACGCGGACCGATTTTTCCGACGTGTCCAGTTTCGAATCGGAATCCTTCGGTGCAAGTGTGAATTTCGGTTTTCCGGTTACGCGCCGCAGCCAATTATCCCTACGCTATCGTATTTCGCAGGACGAAATTACCATAACCGACTTGCCGGTTGTCATTAACCCCGATGGTTCGGATGCTTTTACAAATCAGTTGGATATTGATGGCAACCCCATCCCGATTGACCCTGATATGCCCGATGGGCCTTTTGCTCAAGTCCGCGTTCCACCCATTCCAGACATGTTGGCGGATGGTCTTCAGATTGTTGACCAGTGTTCGGATGCCCGCGTCGTTATTGATCCAATCTGTCTAAGCGAACGCTCCGAACTGACCTCATCTGTTGGATACACATTCCAATGGGACGGACGGAACGATCCGATCGCGCCGACCAGGGGTTTTGACTTCAGCCTGTCGCAGGACATTGCTGGCCTTGGCGGCGATGTTCAATTTCTTCGCACCGAGATAACGGGCGCGGCCTATCGCGGACTGCTGCCCGGTATCCGTGCCAGCCTCAGGCTGTCAGCTGGCGCGATATTCGATTTCAGTGATGACGAGACACTTCGGATCAACAACCGCTTCTTTCGAGGTGGTAACAATTTTCGCGGGTTTAACGTAGCCGGGATTGGCCCTCGTGTTGCAAATTTTGAAATTGATGAAAATGGCGTACCGACTGGCCGGGTTTTCCGAGGTGCTGCGCTCGGTGGTCAGGCGTATTATCAGGGTACGTTGGAGGTCACATTGCCCGACGTGATACCGCAACAGTATGGGATCAGAGGCGCGTTGTTTGTAGACGCTGGTGCGCTCGGTGTGTTGGAGGATGAGGTGATATCTGATCCGGTTATTCAGTTGGGCGTGCCCAATCCGGCATTCGCTGCTGGAGAGCCCGGAGAGATGCCCACCACGAATGTTATCACCCGCATAGAAGATGATTTGAACCTTCGCGCTGCTGCAGGTCTAAGTGTCTTCTGGGACTCCCCATTCGGCCCGATTCGCTTTGACTTCGCCCAAGTAATTGCAGACGAAGCCTTTGACAGACCACGGGGCTTCCGCTTTAGCACAACAACACGGTTTTAACCTTTAGGAGAACCATCATGGCCCAATTTCGTATGCTTATCGCGGCCTTGACACTCATCGCCGCCCCAATCGGCTTTCTTCCGACGGACGCATCGGCGCAGGGCACGAAAATTATCGTTGTGAATCAAGCCAGAATTGCTCAAGAGAGCGCCGCTGGTCAGGATATGCAGCGTAAACTCCAAGCGATTGGACAGACCATGCAGTCGGAATTGACCCCCGAGGCCAGTGCATTGGAGACTGAAGGACGGGCCTTACAGTCTCGTACGGCCAACATGACCCAGGAAGCAATCGCTACCGATCCTGAACTTGTCAGCCTGGTTCAGGCCTTCGCGCAAAAGCAACAGGGTCTGGCCGTAAAGCAGCAGCGCGCACGCCAAGAGCTTGCATTAACCGAACAAAACGCGATTACCTCGCTTGGCCAGGCGCTTCAGCCCGTCCTGCAACAGGTATATCAGGAGCAGGGTGCTGATATCATGCTAGATCGCGCTATGGTGGCTTTTGCGTCACCTGCCGTCGATGTTACAGATCAGGTCATCACCAAACTTAATGCCGCAACCACGACGATCGCTGTTACGCGGGCCCGCCTCCCGGAACAACAGGAAGCTCCCGCTACATTAAGTCAATAAATGGCTTCTTTTAACCATGCCGATCGATCCGCGTTTCTTCTTCACGGCTGAAGCGTCATTATTGAGGGAGATGGCCACCTCGTACGGTCTGTCTGAAGCAGATCCGCGCGTTGGTTTGGTAAGGAATTTCGGTTCGTTCGATACGGCAATTCCGGGAGACATCTGTTTCTTTGAGGGCCGATGTCGAGATTGGCCGGCAGCCGGAACAAAAGCATCGCTCTGCTTGGTTCGCGAAAATGAAAACTGGGAGACGGCCTCGTCATCCAGTATTGTTCCGGTCACCAATCCTCGCAAGGTATTCTTCGATTTGACCGCAAAGCTGGTTTCCGAAGAACGACACAGCGATCGGGCTCCGGCTATTCATCCAGAAGCGGATGTTGCGCCCTCTGCGGTTATTGAGAACGGATCAGCCATAGGTGAGGGAGCGTCTATTGGTCCGTTTTCCTATATTGGCCCGGGTGTGCAGATCGGTAAGGGAACGCGCGTTGGTTCCCATGTGAGCATCCGTTTTGCGCTTATTGGGGATGGTGCAAAGCTTCTGGCTGGAGCGCGTATCGGGGAAGATGGCTTCGGCTTGATCGAAGGCCCTGGCCATATGACTGACCTTCCCCATTATGGCCGGGTGATCCTACAGGATAGCGTAACAATCGGAGCGAATACCAGTGTTGACCGGGGGCTTCTCGGAGACACCATTATCGGAGAGCACACCAAGATCGACAACCAGTGTCATATTGGACATAACACGGTGGTCGGGCGAAATGTCATTATGGTTGCCTACGCGGGTATCTCAGGCTCCGTGAAAATTGGCGACAATGTTCAGCTTGGCGGACGTGTCGGTATTGCTGATCACATTGAGATTGGTGATGGTGCGCAACTTGCTGCAGGATCGGGATTGACGCGCAGTGTACCGGCGGGAGAGCTTTGGGGCGGTTATCCTGCACGCCCGATTAAGAACTGGCATCGCGAACTGGTCTGGACCAGTAAGCAGGTTCGCCGGAAGAGATCAAAAGCATGACCGCTTACCACACCAGCGCGATTATTGCTCCGGGTGCCACTATTCCGGAATCGGCGGAGATTGGTCCGTTCTGCGTGATCGGTCCTGACGTTGTTCTTGGTGAAGGTGTTAAGCTACACAATAGTGTGACCTTGCAGGGTCGAACCTATATTGGCGACGAATGCGAGCTGTTTCCTGGAGCTGTCATTGGCACATCACCGCAAATTCTTGGTTTTGAAGATCATCCGGACAGTCGAATAGAGATTGGTCCACGGACGGTCTTGCGTGAGCAGGTGACGGTCCATCCGGGGTCACCGGAACATGGTGGGGTAACATCTATTGGTTCTGATTGTTTGATGATGATTGGTGTACATATCGCCCATGATTGCCAAGTTGCCGACCGCTGTGTGTTCGCGAACAACGTTACTTTAGGCGGGCATGTCACCATTGATGAGCAGGTTTGGGCCGGCGGGCTCGCCGCCATTCACCAGAATTGTCGTGTCGGACAGCACGCCTTCATTGGTGGAGGAGCAATCCTGGTTGATAATGTTATCCCATACGGTTCTGTCGTAGGAAACCATGCGTACCTTGCAGGAATTAATATTGTTGGACTGAAGCGACGCGGCTTTCAGCGTCAAACTATTCATGACCTTCGCTCGGCATATCGGATGTTGTTTGCCGACGAAGGCACGTTCGCGGAACGGTTGGAAGATACACGATCAGCATACGGAGACTGTCCAGAAGTTGATGAGGTACTCAGCTTTATTGAGACAAATTCGGGCCGCGCCTTGTGCATGCCGGAGTAGGGTGAATGGAAACTCCGATTGGCCTGATTGCCGGTGCCGGTCGTTTGCCGGCTTTAGTCGCTGACCGTGTTCAACACTCCGGACGAGACGTTGTCGTAATTCGCTTGGAAGGCATGGCGCAGGACGATCTGGAGCGCTTCCCGGGTAAGAGAGTAAAACTCGGAGCGCTCGGAGAGGTTGTGCGTACCCTGCAGGACGCCGATTGTGACAGTCTTGCTTTCGCGGGGAAAGTAACGCGCCCGAATTTCAAGTCTCTCGGTCTCGATGAACTGGCGTTGTCTCATCTTCCGAATTTGCTCGCCGTTGCGGATAAGGGGGATGACGCTCTGATGCGGGCCGTCGGCGATATATTTGAAACTGAAGGATTCACAATAACTCGGCTCGACGATATTGCCCGCGATCTGCTTTGCCCGTCTGGCGTGATTGCGAGACCCGATCAAGCAAACGATCTTACTGCTGATTTTGCGCGCGCTTTTAACGTTGCTGGCATTATTGGTGCCGAGGATATCGGACAGGGATGCGTCGTTTGCGACGGGGTCGTCCTCGCTGTCGAGGCGCAGGAGGGAACGGATGCAATGCTCGCGCGCGTGCCTCAGTTACCGGTCTCTCTAAGGGGAACTCTAGAGAAACGCCGCGGTGTACTCGTAAAGCGTACCAAACCCGGGCAGGATCTTCGTATGGATCTACCGGTCATTGGTATGGAAACATTTCAGCTTGCGAGAGATGCAAGTCTTGCGGGCATTGGCCTTGAGGCGGGCCGGTCTCTCTTGATTGACCGAGATGAGATGATTGCTGTGGCGGCGCTGCACGGTATTGAGATTGTCGGTCTCAATGCGGACGGCAAAGTTGAATGACCGGAAAACTGTACTTCGTTGCCGGTGAAGCATCAGGCGACGTGCTTGGCAGAGATGTTGTATCGGCGCTGCAGCATTTAGACCCGTTTCTAGAGATAAGAGGGACAGGCGTTGCTCTTTCGGGTGATCATCACAGTGTCTCGCCAATTGATGTCGCACCCTTGTCCGTAGTGGGTTTGCTGGAAGGGGCGCGGGCATATGGCGCGGTAAAGCGTATTGTTAGGGAGACCGTTAAAGACATTCAGAGCTTCAAACCAGATGTTGCTATACTGATCGATTCTTGGGGGTTTACGCTTCGTATCGCGCAAGCTTTGCGGAAGGTTGAACCGGGAATAAAGCTCGTAAAACTCGTAGGCCCGCAAGTTTGGGCAACGCGTCCCGGCCGGGCAAAGACCCTCGCCGAAACGATTGACCACCTGCTTTGTATCCACGCGTTTGAGGTGCCTTATTATGCGCCCTATAAACTCAAGACAAAAGTCATCGGGCACCCGGCGCTTTCACGCTCAACTCCCGGAAATGCCGGTGCGTTCCGTGAAAAATATGCTCTGGCTAGCGATGTGCGGATCGCGAGTATTTTTCCTGGGAGTCGGCCAAGTGAAGTGACGCATATGGGGCGTGATGTCTTTGAATCTGCCAAATTGCTTCGTCAGCAAAGCCCAAGTCTGCGGATCGCCTTTGCGCCCTCGGATTCTATCGCCGAGCAATTCTGGTCAATTGGTGAACTGCCATCGTCTGCCCTGAAAGTGGCAGCGGAAGACCGTTTCGATTTGATGGCAGCCTCTGACGTCGCACTGGCTTGCTCTGGCACGATCACTACCGAGATTGCGCTCCAGGGCACTCCTGTCATCACTGGCTATAAATCCGGTTTTTTTACTTGGTTTGTTGCAACAAAATTTCTTCTGAAATCGAAATTCATCACCCTGATAAATGTTGCGGCTGATGATGAGGTTATTCCGGAATTTTTACAGCATGACTTCAATGCGGAGACCCTTGTATCCAAGGCAAGAATGCTCCTGAGTAATGAAGCCCATCGACAGAGCCAGATTTCAGCTCAGCATGATGCGCTGAAGAAGATGGGTCTCGGCGCGCTTCCCGCTGCAGAGATCGCCGCAGCTGAAATTATCGAAGTGCTCTCAGCCTAGTTGGCACAGGCGTTAAGCGCTCGATCGTCCTCCGATATTGCGGCGGCGACGCGATAGGGCTCGTCAGTTGCCAATAGTGTAATGCCATTTTCGACAAGTAATTTGTACTCTGATGGATCGCCGTCCTCCCAGTAGGTATCGTCTAGACGTTCGCCGCGCCTTCCCAATGTGCCAAAGGCTGCCTCAACCCCTTCGTTTCGAAGACGTGCCCAGGCGGCGGGGTCTTCTTCGCGCGTGCCGGTCCAACCGATAAGATATCGCCGATCAACGCCGGCATCTTCCAGCTTGCCGATATCGCGCCCGCCCCGAGCGCTCGCGGTGAACATCATGTTCGGTGCCAGGCTTTGAACAAGGGCAGCGTCATTGTCTGTATACGTTATCAGGATGACATTGTTTTGTGCTCCGGCAGTATCTACGGCACGGATGAGGCTACGCCAGCCCGTTGTCTCTTTCTTGTCGAGTTCTAACACTGCGCCAGTCGCCACAGACCAGGTGAGAATGTCGGTCAGGCGTGGTGCTGTAAAACTGGTGACGTCACCATTATTGTCTACTAGATTCAGGCTTTCGATTTCTGCCCAGTCTGTATCTGCAACCGACCCATTGCCGGTCGTTGTCCGGCCGAGCGAGCGATCATGCAGAAGAAACAACATGCCATCCCGGCTTGTGACGACATCGATTTCGAACACTCTCAGTCCCTGGTCGAAGCCGTACTGGAGCGTCTCAAGCGCGTTTTCAGGATAGCCGGGTAGTGGGCCACCGCGATGAGATGCGATCAGCACGCCGCCCGTTTCACGCACACAATCAAAAAAACCCGGCAGATCATCCGTTTTCACGGCCGGAAGTGGGGCAGTGGATAACAGGCTCGGATCTGCGTCAGATACCGACCGGTTTAGCTCATCTCCACACGCGGCTGAGATGAATAGAGTCAACAAAATCAACAGCGAACGCATAGCCTCAACCCCATTCCCGCATTGCATCGGAGCGTAGCCCGCAATATTGTCCCCGCAAAGGGTCAATCAGGCCATTTGGCCGACGAAAAATACAAAGGATGTGGGAGACATATGCAAGGCATCATGCAGGACTGGCCGCTTACGGTCGACAAAATCTTGGATCACGCAAAACAGCAGCACGGCAAGCGGGAAATCATTACCCGCCGTGTCGGTGGCGAGATTGTCAGAACGACGTATTCCGATGTCTATGATCGGGCCAAGCAAATCTCCAATGCTCTGAAAGCCGACGGTATTGGATTGGGCGACCGCGTCGCTACCCTTGGATGGAACTCTGCCCGGCATATGGAGACATGGTATGGTGCCATGGGTATTGGCGCTGTCTTGCATACGATCAATCCGCGTCTTCATCCTGAGCAGATCGCCTGGATTGCAAACCATGCAGAGGACAAAGTGCTCGTCTTTGACAAGACGTTTTTGCCAATTGTCGAGGCTGTGAAAGATCACCTGCAAACGATAAAAACCTTTGTCATCTACTGCGATGAAGCGGACCTACCGGAAAATTCAGTGGGCGCGGTGGCTTATGAGAGTTGGCTTGCGGGCCATTCCACAGATTGTCAGTGGGGCGGTTTTCCTGAGAGTACGGCCTGCGGCCTTTGCTATACGTCGGGAACGACGGGTAATCCCAAGGGAGTGCTTTACTCTCATCGATCAAATACCCTGCATACGCTGATTACAATGGGCAAAGACGCTATGGGCATGGGGGGCGAGGATACAGTGCTGCCCGTAGTGCCCATGTTCCACGCCAATGCCTGGGGGTTGGCTCTGGCCTGTCCTGCCACCGGAGCGAATATGGTAATGCCGGGCGCGCAGATGGATGGCGCGTCGATTTACGAACTTCTTGACACTGAGAAGGTAACGATCACCGCAGCTGTTCCGACAGTATGGCTCGGCCTGCTGACCTATCTCCAGGAGAACAATCTGAAGCTTCCACATTTGAAGCGGGTCCTGATTGGTGGTTCTGCTATTCCAGAGCGAATTCTGCGTGCTTTTGAAGAAGAGTATGAGGTTGATGTGGTCCATGCTTGGGGCATGACTGAGACGTCGCCGCTTGGCACATTGGGAGTGCTTCCGCCTCACCTTGTCGATGCAGACATTGATACGAGAATGGCTCAAAAGCTCAGGCAGGGTCGGCCGCCTTTCGGCGTTCAGCTTAAAATTGTCGATGATGATGGCAACGAAAAGCCCCGCGACGGCAGTTCATCCGGTCGTCTTCTTGTTAGTGGACCCGCTGTGGCGGCTGGATACTTCAAGGGCGATGGCGGTGATGTGCTGGACGAGAATGGTTTCTTCGATACTGGCGATGTCGCTCATATCGATGAATATGGCACGATGACCATCACCGATCGCGCAAAAGATGTCATCAAGTCCGGCGGCGAGTGGATTTCGTCAATCGACATTGAGAATATAGCTGTCGGTCATCCGAAAGTGGCGAATGCTGCGGCTATTGGCATCTTCCACCCAAAATGGGACGAGCGACCGCTTCTTATTATCCAGCCAGCGCCCGGTCAGACCCCGACGAAAGACGAAATTTTGGCCAATCTGGAAGGCAAGATCGCAAAGTGGTGGACCCCCGACGACGTTCAATTTGTGGAAGAAATTCCACTAGGGGCGACGGGCAAGATCAATAAGCTGGCCCTTCGTGAGACGTTCAAAGACTACAAACTGCCGACGGCATAGTCGGTATTGTCTGCCAGATTCATTTGCCGCCTTGCTCGAATCCCTTGTGAGCGCTAGTGAACTCACCGTGTTAAGTGCGCCGGGCTGAAATCCCGGCGCAACAATAGGAGGGCCTATGGCCAAGGAAGAACTGCTCGAATTCAATGGGACAGTGATGGAACTGCTCCCCAACGCGACTTTTCGCGTACAGCTTGAGAACGAGCATGAAATCATTGCGCACACATCGGGTAAGATGCGCAAGAACCGCATTAGGGTTCTCACTGGAGACAAGGTCCTTGTCGAGATGACGCCCTACGACCTAACCAAGGGTCGCATTACTTTCCGTTACAAATAACTCGATCAGGTGGCGGACACTGCTACCAAAGCGCTGGTACTTGCGAGTTCTAGCCCGCGCCGTGTTGCGCTGCTTGAACAGATCGGCATCGTGCCCGATGCCATTGCACCATCTGATATAGATGAGACGCCGCGTATCAAAGAGCTTCCAAGGCAGCTCGCCGAACGCCTCGCAGTTGAAAAAGCGCTGGCGTGCGACTGCGAGGACGCCTTTGTGCTCTCAGCCGATACTGTTGTTGCCCTAGGCCGCCGGATACTTCCTAAGGTGGCCAATGGTGCTGAGGCAGCCGATTGCCTGAACTTATTGTCCGGTCGCGCCCATCAGGTGATAACGAGTGTGGCGCTTCGTTCGCCTTGTGGGGAAATGGCTGTTCGCACGGTTCTGTCACGGGTTACATTTAAGCGGCTAACCGCCGTTGAAATCGCTGCATATATCGATACTGGCGAGCCCTTGGGTAAGGCAGGCGGGTACGCAATCCAGGGGTCTGGCGGAGCATTTGTCCGAAAGCTGAACGGAAGCTACAGCGCTGTCGTTGGCTTGCCGTTATTTGAAGTGAAGGCCATGCTTGTCGGGCGCGGTGTGCTCACGAGCTAGTTCGGACTGTTTAAAAGTCCTGAAATGATGAGCTCTACGCGCCTGATGGCCGCTTCAGCGCGCCTGACAAGGGGATCAATGCTGTGGGTGTTCCATCCATCCAGCCGCTTATGCCGCCGGATACCCTCAATAGCGTCTTCAACTCTGCGGCTTGCGCCGATCAGCGTATCTTCGTCGGTAACATTAGAATCAATAAGTGATTCCAGGAAACGAACCTCGTCCTGGAGCGCACGGCGCAGCCTCTGCTCATCAAGGCGCAGATCAAACTCAGACCCGATCCGTTCTCGCCTCCGGTCAGTGTCATCATAGATGGCATCTGAAATATCTTGAGTAACGGCGGTGACGACCGGTTCGGACTGCAGCACGCGTCCGATGTCCTGCAGGAAGGGATTTCCCTGTTTGGTTTCGACAATGTCGACATACAGATTAAACGCATACTGACCGCTTTGATCACCCCCGGGCGGTGTGTTCATCCAAGCCGTGTAAAGACCATTCGTCTCAAGTTCATTGAATGCCCTGCCGCGTTCGACGCCAGGAAGCTGTAAAGAGCTGACGGCAAAAGCGCCCCCGGCATTTGGCGTTGGATTACCGAAATCGTCGGGCACAAACAGACGGGCAGCCGCCGGAGAACCGAACTCCAGCGCAATGACAATATCCCGCGTAAGCTCCCCGCCTGCGCGTTCAAATCGATTGACGATGAAATGCTCAAGCTTGCCTCGAAAGAAAGCCGATTTGTCCTGCGCGGGTTCTAGTTTCACAAGCGCATACAACGAGGGTTCACTGGTTAGATTAAGGTGACCATAGTGCTCATTGTTTTTTTTCCCTCTGGAGGACGGCTCAAACCCACCCCGAACAATGTGAACGCACTGTATGCTGTCGTTGAGAGCTCCGAGGCCGGTGTCAGCCTCGACTGACTTATAGAAGAAATCACTTGCAACCCCCGAGGATGTATCGATATCCGGCTGGCCGCGCTCTTCCAGATATCGCCCGAATGATTGAAAGATCACCTGGCCAGTGCCGACGGCGATTTCTCCTAGGGTGGAAAGCCCCGGACCGAAGGTTCTTGTTCCAGATTCTGATCTCACACAATGATTATCGAGGAAGACACGCG
The DNA here is from genome assembly GCA_039196965.1 of Pseudomonadota bacterium. Classification (GTDB taxonomy): domain Bacteria; phylum Pseudomonadota; class Alphaproteobacteria; order Caulobacterales; family Hyphomonadaceae; genus CALLCD01. The sequence continues at coordinate 75,915 of JBCCUK010000010.1, forward strand.
TATCGGACCCGAGACCATCTCTCGCGCTCAGACCTCCTGTCACGCTGCTTGTGTTGCATCCACCGAGCAGTGCTAACAGAAAAAAGCCTGAAAAAAGGCTTGCATATTGTTTCGTCCCCATGCTGCCAAGGTGCGCGAGACGGGCTTTACTGGTCAAGTATCTGTTGCATGCAGGGACCTTTGTGGCTGGCAGAGGCACCTGTTTCCATCGCCATGGATCGAGGTCTGTATGATCTATAAATCGCTTCTAAAGTATGACGGTTTAGCAGGACAATGCCTGGTTGCCTGCACAGCAGACGGACAGTCGGCGCAGCTTCTTTTGAGGCCTTACTCAAAATCCGACACCGAGCTCCTGCCGGGGCAGGGGACAGCGGCGGTGGTCAGGAGTGTAGCCCATGATCAGGGCGGTTACTTTCTTGAGGCGGCTTCCGGCCAGCCACTTTTTCTCTCAATCACCGACAGCCGGGATTTGTTGGAGGGACAGCGCTGCGAGGTTGTATGCGTTGCAAGTGCCCGGTTTGGAAAATCCGCGCGTGTTCGGATTGCGCCAGAAGGCAAAGATCTTACATCCTCTGCTGTGTCCGCTTGGATTGCCCAGCTATTTGGAGAGTCTATCCCCGAGCCTCACGACGATTCCGAAAGTCACTTACAGATTGATCAATTCATAGATGAGCTCAGTGCTAACAGTGTAACGCTTCAGAACGGAGGCCGGATCACAATCGAACAAACCCGTGCGTTGACGGCTGTCGATGTCGACACGGTCGGTCGCGCTGACAGGACGGGCAGTCGTGCGGAACGAGCCCATCGCATCAATCTGGACGCAACTGCCGAGCTTGCTCGCCAGATAGCGCTCAGAGATCTTGGCGGCACGATCGTGCTTGATTGCCTCTCCCCGATCTCCAAAGCGCGTGGGAAGGCACTGCAAACCGTTTTCCTGGCGGCGTTCAAAGCCTTGAGCAATCGCCGAGTCCGTGCGCTACGGCCTTCGGATTTTGGTCTGATAGAGATCGCCGTGGCTTGGGGAATGGCACCTTTTCATGACCGATTTCTCGATGAGTTTGGCCGCCCCAACGGACATTTGCAGCTTTGGCAGGCGCTAAGGCAGCTAGAGTCTGAAGCTATGATCCGGACGGGTGATCAGCTGGTTTTGGAGCTGACATCCGACACTATTGCTCTGTTCGATGCGAAACGATCAGACTATATGCAGCGCATTCAGTCTCGCTTTGGGGGCCGGATCGAGGTGGAGCCATCCAGGACAGGAAAGACGGAAGTGAGGTCGATATGAGCCAAGCAATTTGTCCGGTTTGTGAACAAAAGCCGTCAGCCAAAGAATACAGACCTTTTTGTTCGCGGCGTTGCGCCGATGTCGATCTGTCCCGTTGGCTGAAAGGCGGCTATTCCATTCCCGGCAGGCCTGCTGATCAGGCTGAAGAGGCCCCCTCCAGCACCTCCGGAGAAGATCGCTGAATTGGTGGATGGACAGGCGTGCAGGCGCGCCCTATACACGCGAACTTATCGCCCCAGACCGATAGTATGCCCGGGTAGCTCAGGGGTAGAGCAGCGGACTGAAAATCCGCGTGTCGGTGGTTCAAATCCGCCCCCGGGCACCATTTCTGTATTCTGCATAAAATTATCTCCTAAGTGTTTGAATGGAAACGAAGTTTGGGTGTTCAAAAAGCCCTCATTTTTGCTGTAGGTAAGCGGCCCTGAAAACGCCAATCTGAGGACCAGTCTTTGCAGGTCAAAACGGCCTGATCCCCAGACTTTACAGGGGTTTGCGAGGAACTGGATGGCGTGTTCAAACAGGTCTGCGAAGCTGTCCTTCGGTTTGCGGTCATTTTCGAGCTTTTCACGTAAGACCAGCTGGCGGGTTTCCAGCTCATCAATGCGCTTTTCGAAAGCGGCGACGACGCGCGGATTTGAGGCATCAACAATCTTGTCGACCAGTTTGCCGATCTGACGTTCAGTCTCCGTGATCTCTACTTTTGTAGCCGTGCGGGAACTGGCGGTGCTTTTGCGGAACTGCTCCCAGCAATCTTCAAACATATCGCGGACCACATGGAACAGCGCCCGACGCGGTTGGAGGCTTTCCAGCATTTGAGCAAACTCGCCTTCGATCTTCTTGCGGGGGATCATGCCCTTGGCCGAGCAGCCTTTGGTCCGGCAGAAGTAATACGGATACTTCTTTGCCTTACCTTTGCACCAGCCAGCGGTCAGCGGCGTGTCGCATTCAGAGCAGCAGACAGCTCCACGTAGCGGGAAATCCTGATGGATGTCCTTACGAGCCGCAGCATAAACGCGGCCATCAAGTCGCTCCTGAATGCGCTCAAAGGTCTGAACGCTGATCAGACCCTCATGCTTGCCGTGACGGATCGAGACGCCCCATGCCCGGCCATCGACCAGCCCCGCATAAAGATGGCGACGCATCATATCGATCACCGATTGCTGGGTAATGGTGTTGTTCTTACCCTTCTTCGGGAACAGAGGCTGGCTTTCGAGAAAGCGTTTGACTTCCACCTGAGAGGCAAAGCGACCCGAGGCATAACCCTTGAGCGCCTCGCGCACGATGGAGGCCTCTGGCTCCTTTGGCACCAGCACTTTGCCGCCGCTGTCTGATTTCTCGTAGACATAGCCCACAGGCGGAACGGCCTGAACACAAAAGCCCTGTTCAATCCGGGCTATGCTCTTTTGCCAGTTCTGGCGGGCGTTGGATTCACGCTCATATTCTCCGGCAGCAACGGTGATCGTCTCTTTGAGCTTGCCTTCCGGCGAGTCCTCAAAATTGAAGTTGAGGCACTCGCGGGTTGCACGCCGCGCTTCCATGTGGCGGCGGAGCTTATGGTGGAATTCAATGTCTCGCGAATAGCGCTTTAGGTCGTCAAAGATCACCACAAAGCGCTCCTCTGGATGCTTATCGAGATATTGGAGAAGGGCCACCATGCCTTTGCGTTTCATGAAGTCACCCGCACCCGTAATATCATCCGGGAAGACTTCTGCGACTTCATAGCCTTTCGCTTCGGCATATTGGCGGCAGCGATGCTCCTGGGAGTTGAGCCCACTGCCTTCTTTTGTCTGTTTGGTGCCGCTGACACGGCAGTAGATGACGGCTTTAAGGCTTTGATCTGTCTGGTTTGAGTAGCGACTCATGGCGTGCCCCCTTTCGCGGCGGTGAGAAAATCTTCGCAAACAAGTGATGAGTCCAAGTATACCGGATTTTCGCTCGAAGATGTGGGACTTCCGGGCGTTTCAGCCACTTGTCCACAGGCTTGCTGGAGGGGATGAACGCCAAAGCCGAGCGAGACAAATTCGACAATGATGTTCCAGAGCAATTCGAGCAGCTCGCGCTTTTCAGCCTCGGTATAGTCATCACCTTCGAGGAGCGCCGCGTATTTCTGCCAGTCGAATTCGATACGTGGCGTATCGGAGAGTGTAGGCGTGAACGTATTGGTCTTATCATTCGCCATATTTGGCGTGTTCCTTTCGTCTGGGGTTCTGGTTGCTCCTTTCCTCTTCCGGGAGCAGGTGGCTGGACCCGCCCCCGAGAAGCTTGGACGGCTTAAGGCTCGTGGCTATAACCGTGCCCTTGGGCAGGCGGGGGCTGTTGACGAGACTGCTTAAACTGCTGTTGGCTCACATGGTCTTGCCGTGGGCCGCCAGTGTGCTGCGAGTGACCGTTTCCCACGGCTTGGGTATGCTCCTGACCGTGAGCCCGGTCTGCATCCTTGAAGTGACGTATGCTTGCACGGGCGCGGCTAGAGAGATCCGGCATTTTCGCAAGATCAATGTCGCGCAGTGAATAACTGTCTCTTGGTTTGCCAGTTTGTTTGTCCGTATAGGTATAACCGACTTTGCTGGCATAGATTGGATCCCCGCTTGGCAAATGATTTCGCCAAATTTTGATAAAAGTCTGACCGTCGCGGACGGTGTCGATGGGTGCATTAGGTCTTTCGGTGGACATGGTGTCATGTCTCCTTTCTTTGGTTTCAAGTTGTTAGAATTGTTGATGCTGAGAATAACTCAGCATACAGAACAAATCAAGAACATTTGTGCTCTCATGCAATCGTATTCGGCGCTACCGACTACGGGTCTGGCTTTGCCGGAGGTAGGGGGAGCAACGCTGAGCGCGGAATGATGCTTCCCGCTGATCCTGCGCGATCAGGTCTTGTGAGGTTCGCACCTGATCTTGGGCCTTTTGTATGAGACCGTTTGCATTCCGGCGCATGGCTTCGAACGCTTTGCGGTCTTGGGGGTAGGTTTCCGGCTTGCGGCGTTGATCAAGGTCTTTCAAGTCGCGCCGCTGCTGATAAATTTGGCGGGCTGTCGTCTTCATTGCTTTGACGTTTTGAGCACTACGCGGCTTCAGCTCTGGCTTGGGCTCATCCCACTCCCGTTGTTGGGGGAGGTCCTGTTGCCTTGGAGCAAGATGACCCCGAGAGCGTTTGAACGCATCGCGGGCCATGCCGCCGACTTGGTACATGTCCGGGTTACCGCCCGGCGTATCGCCGCGATAGGAATATGATGTTCGATCCTGCATTGGGTTTCCTTTGAAGATGGAGCGCCTTTGCTGCTTTGCCGTATGAGGGCAGCGGCAAAGGCGCGAGGGAGGCTAGGGGTCTATTCTTGACCAGTGGCCTTCTTGGTATTGGGGGTAATGGGCGAAGCGGGCTGGGACGGGTTCGGTAATGACCCGCCGCCAGGCATGCCCAAAGGTTGTCTTAACACGGACTTTGCCCGCCGGCGGGTGATACGGGTTCGGATGGAACCGCCCAGCCATAAATTTCTGCTCCCAATAGGGTTTGCGGTCTGCATAGATCGGTGAAGCCAGCCCATCGGCAAACAGATACATCTTGTTCGGTGGCATGTTCAGAACTTCATCTGGTGTGCGCAGTAGCCGATGCATTTTCGAGCGATGCTCTGACATGTCCCGGTGATGGCGATAGTCCGCTCCAGCCCGAAACGGGTCCTCCCCCATCAGCAGGGCATTCATAGCCTGTTGCTTGGCAAGGCGGGCAGCAGCCTGTTTTTCTTCATCATCATATTCAAGCGTTTGGGCACCGAGCATGCGGGACACATCAGTTGCAGACTCAATGTCCCTTATGGCGAAGTACATCCGCAGCGCCGCTGAAGAGGCGATGATGCTTTCCGCGTCCTGTCCAATGGCGCGCATCTGCTTCTTGCTCTGAAACACCGCCACCGGACGAATCCCAATTCCTGCGCCATAGGTGAACAGTTTGGTGATGAGCGGGAAGCCGCCGAGCTGAGCGCACTCATCCAATATCCATGTCTGGCGCGGCGCATCCGGGCGCTCTGCCTTATAGACCATGCCTGCAACAAACATTGATTTGATCACGGGAGCCCATGAGCTGATAAACTCAGCGGGCGGCATCAGATTGACCTGATAGAGCTGGCCTGACTGACAAAGCTGTTCAAATGAGAAGTCATAAGGCGGGGAGACCGAAGCCATCAGCAGTGGATCACTCAGCGCGGAAAAAGCGCGGAAGACTTCGCCAAGAATGCCTTGAAAACCTCCGGCATTCCCATCACCCTGACGGGCCGCTGCAATCTCCTCTTCAATCCTGACAGACAATGGATAGCCGGAGATGTGCATTTCATAGGCAAAATCGAGCCAAGCATCACTGTTGCCGGGAATGAGATTGATGATCCCATAGAGACGCGGATAGGTCGGTACGCCATCAAGCCGGGCAAGCGTGACCGTAATGCCTTCCACAAACTCTCGCGCCCGGTCTTCAAAATATTTGCTATTGGCAGAGCCGGAGGCCTGAATGATGTTCTCGCAGAACATTTTGACCTTCGAAACGAGTGCTGGATCTTCGCCTCGCATGCCGTCAAGCGGATTAATGCTGTGCTGCGGCAAGCCATGTAAGCCCATTGGGTTCCAATAAATGCAGTGCTTGCCATCCGGGGTCTGATTTTGGCTTATGGGCGCAAGCTCACCCTTCATATCCAAATTAACGGTCGAATAGGCTGAACCAATCCCGTGACAGAGATTATACCCTAGTACGGTTGCAAGCTTACCGCCCCTTGCGCCAGCGGTGAGCAACACGCCTCCGGCTCCAGAATACCAGAGCGGGCGATTGCCATAGAAGCCAACGAATAACGAGTCAGCTATTTGCGTGAACAGTCCGGCACTCTGGATGTTGTGCGCGTTAGAAAACTCAGCGCTGCCGAAACGGTCGATTTCATTGATGAGCATGGAAACTCCTTCTTGAATCAAAAAAAGCCCCGGCGTGAGGGATCACACCGGGGCTGGGGTTGTGTTGGTTGGCTGCGCTTAGACGAAGGCGAAGCAGATATTGAGTACGACCAGAACGCTCAGCATACCGACAGCAGTCCAAAGTCGCTCTTTCTTGGAGCGGGGTTTAGCCTTGGGGGTAATCTTCTGTGTCATGGGGAGTTCCTTTCTTATGTGAGAAATAAGAAACGGCGGCACTAGGCCGCCGCTTCAGAATGGTGATGGTACTCAGCCTAACCAGCGCAGCTAGCGGCTAAAGCGAAAATGACGAAAATGCCAAAAGCGCCGCCAATAATATCGCCAAGGCTGGTCTTTTGCTTCTCGTAGACGTCCAAACGTCCTTTGTGTCTGTACTTTGCCATTTTTTACCTCCTTTCTTTTTCGGTGTTCAAAACATGCGGGCGGCGACAGCGAGGCCGCCCATCACAAGCGCTGTTGAAATCGACATTCTTGAGAGGAAGAAAATGAAAAGACCGCACGTAATTCCCCAAACCAATGAGGTGATATCAGCGAGTCCGTAACCGTAGTGCTGAACAATAAAGCTCTGCACCCAGCCAATCGTCTTCGAGTACAATGGCGGTGCACCAATGAAGGTGCAGATGAAAGCCAAGAGATTTGCAAGCCCCTGAACCGACGACATGAATATCGACCGCCCAGCGGCTTGGTGTTTGTTAAGTGGATTCATTGAAATGCTCCGTTCGGAGATCGTCCGCATCAGCGCGGGCGACGAGGAGCGTTATAGATTACTCGGGCAGTCGAACTTGGGGGATACGGAACGATTTCAAGAAAAATCCCGCTACGTATTGGAGCAGGATTGATCGTGCAGCTGAATCGTGGAGCTAAATTTCTTCCTGTTCGTCCCCGTCCTTATCTTCTCGATTGTGATTAGAAGCGTTTGCAGCTTCTAACACCCAGTTGTCGTTTGCAGGGATAATTCGGGGCCAGTCTTTTACCTCTTCCGGATAGGCAGCAATCAAGATGGTCGCCAGAACACGAAATCGCTCTCTCGTATGCGCCTGTACATAAGATGTGATGTCATCCGGCACAGGTTGGCACGTGTATTCGAACCAATCTGCAATCAGCTCATTAATGCGAGCCGCATCCCCGATATCAATCTCATGATCCGAAACACCGAAGACGGCGAGATCGACCTCTATAATCTGACCCACAGCGTTGATGAAATTCACATCATCCAAATCACGCAGTAGGTTACACAAGAAATCACGCCCCCTACGCGGCTCAGGCATTTTGAGCGCCGCAAGGTTCCTTGCTTCACGAATGAGGGCGGGACTGTGCAGCTCTGCATCGTTGAAGACGAAGATGATCCGCTTCTCTGTCATTGAACACACCTATTCTTGTAAAATTGTTTATTTTCAATGTTTTGCTTTCGTGTGTCATGATTAGCCCAGAGACTTGCCTTCTGTCATTAGGGTAAGCTGGACCTTGTAAAGTTGTTTGTACCAGAGCATGCAAATAAGCTTTCCAAACGCACTTGTGACAACATGGAGACACGTCATTCCTAGAAAAGTCTACGTCGGCAAGAACCGATTTTGTCCTGGAACACGCCAAACCGAATGGAATTACTTGCGTATAATTTTATATTGGCTTCGGGGGCATCCCTTCACGGATATGATGCGTGATATGCAACAAGACGAAGCGTATTTTGCAAGCGTAATGGAGGCCGTAAACTCTATGCCCTCAATGAATATCGAACGTGCAGCAATTGAAGATATATCTCGCCAGTCGTTGCACGGGATTATCAATAAGCTTTCGGCACATATCCTAGACTACGACCGCCGAAGCACCGCGTATTATGTTGGTCAACTTTTCACGAAGCCTTTTAGATCGGAGCTTCTTGTTGAAAAGCCAACATCTAAAATGGTTGCAAGGCTGCTGACGCCGCTTACTAAGATCAAAGGAATGTTGGACAGACTTGATGACTATTACAGAGAAGCACACACCAACAAGCTCTGTGAATTAGTATGGCAAATATCTACTGGAAACGTCGATAATCAGTTCTACCGAAAACACTTTAAGGTATCTTCAGTTGAGGCAATTTTTGACTCCAACCTGATCAAGTTAATGCAGATGAGATATAGACGTTTGCGAGGGTTAGACCGAGATCAAATGCAAACACACGCTGCTTACTTTCTGATTATGAGAAGAGGCATTCAGTCCTATTACGACAGAGATAAACCAAACACGAGGGAGGACTGGGACAGGCTATCTCCACAAGAACTTGATCTTACGCTAAAGCGCTGTGCGATATATGGTCTGATGTATGTGATATTCATCTTGCAGAGGTATCCCATTCGGGATGCGAAAGACCCGCCTACGGGTTGGGATTGAAGGGAAGGCCTTCGTTTTCAGGGTCTCTTGCGTTTTCGAATTTCGACCAGTCGTACTTGGGGATCAGCTTCTTGGGCATAACCACCTTTACAGCCTCATAAGGATCAAGAGCGAGAAAATCGACATCTTCTATATTCTTTCCGAGCTTCTCTGCAATCACATGAAAAACTGGATGATTAAAGGCACGCTCCCACTCATTCATCAACGCACAATCAATATACCAACCTGCAATCTCAGGCTCTTTACTAAGCCGAGTGCGCCACTTCTTCTTTTGATATTCTAGGTGATCTCGTGGATCAAAGCTCAATTCGTGACGGAACCTCATTTCCCGCAGAGTTAAAAAAGCAAGTTGCGAAACTTATAATTATGATACCATATAATCAGCTAACGGATCAAATTTTGTTGTACCCTTGAAAGTATCAAACGCAATTCCGATAGAGCGTCTGCTCCAACTTAGATACAGAGCCGATATAAGTCCTGTCAGAGAAATTCGAGGTAGGCAGATACATCGATATGCAGCTTCAGTTGCCAGCAGATTTCGTAGAGGCGGGAGACGAGGATTTCGCTGCCGTTTTCGTACATCGCGATCTGCGAATGGGAAACGCCAACCGCTTTGCCAAGCGTTTCACGTGAGATACCTAACTCTTCCCGGCATTGGCGGATACGCCACCCAATATCTTTGTTGATCTCAATGGGGTTCGGTGGTGGCATCAGGCCTCCGCTGCAAGGCCGTAGCGCTCGAAGGCCCGACGGATGGTGACGGGGGCGACGCGGTAGCGTTTGGCAACGCGGCCCAAATCGATACCGTCATTGGTGATGAGATCATAGGCTTTGAACACGCTGCGGCGTTTGAGCTTATGGGGCCGCCCAAGATGCTGACCTCTCCGCCGCGCAGCCGCCATCTTATCCTTGGTTCGGCGCGAGATGATCGCTCGTTCGTATTCCGCATCGGCCACATCATAGGTAAAGCGCTTGCGCCCCTCCGGCGTGCGCGTGTCCATTTGCTGATAGATCGAAAGGAAGTGAATGCCTTCCTTGTGCAGGCCATCGAGGAAGATCAACCCCTCGATTGTTGACCTGAACGCCCGGTCAATCGCTAGCACAACGAATGTGTCGCCAGGTAACAATGCTGCCCGCGCCGCTTGCAGACCGGGGCGCTCGTCGGCAACGGCAGATGTTGCCGCATCGGTGAAAATGTCATCGCACCCCGCTTCGGTGAGGGCGTCCGTATATTGATATAGCGTCTGCTTATCAGTCGATACGCGGGCATACCCAACGCGCCGCGCTGTACTCTCATTTCGCTGTAAAGCCTTAGCCATCGCACCTCTCCATCAATCCAAAAGGGAACCCTTTTGTCATGGCGCATGATGGCGCGTTTCTAAGCCTTAGAATGACGAAATTCGGTGTGTTTTCAATCTCCATATGCAGATGCTTCTTCAATCGTGACCGGGTGCCTCTAAATACAAAAGGGTTCCCTTATGAAGACACCATTCAGGCGACTTAGTGCAATAATTTTGTTCGGTATTTTCCTATTCTATCCACAAGCAGGACTAAGCCAGACAAGCCAGCAAACCGAGAGCTTTACCAGTGGCAGGATGTTGGCGGAGTGGAGCGAAGACGGTCAGGACTCATTCTTTCAAACATCCATCGGCATGGCAGGTGCAATCGCCACTCAGAACGACGGTCAAAAAGCCAGATGCATTAACGACTGGTACTTCAAAGATGGTGCAACAAAGGCGGAGCGTAACGAGGCAATTCGACAGACACTTGCCCGGTTTCCAGAGTACCATCCAACGGTGACACTTCTCGCAATCGTCGAGAAAGCATGTGGCAGCTTCAGCTTTGAGTTTGAGAGTCCTGAATAGGGATTGCGTTAGAGGGGCGGCTTAGCTGTCCCGCTCGGCATAGACATATCGAACCCTTCCGCTTCAGTAGTCGGTTCCGAGAGCACCAGCGGCATTTGTGTTTGCATATCGATTTTGATCTTATCAAGGTCGTCCCGTGAGATAGGATTTTCCTGATCATCCATCTTGTCCCGCGCCGGGGCGAGCACATCATGGCGATAACGTTCCAAATCATCGCGGCGCTTTTGCAAGTTTTCAATCCGCTTACGGTTACCAAGAAGGTCTTCATAGGTCGGTGCACCGTCTTTCCAGACCACGCCCGCCGCGTCCGTATCTGAAACGACTTGCCCATCTTCGGTGTAAACGCGCCCATCCGCACCCCGAAACACCGCCCGGCCATCGGGCAACCGATTGGCCTTGTCCACAATGTCAGAGTGGTCGGCGTTGGCATCGGCAAGGTCGGCATCGGTTTGGGCAATCGCCGCATCAGTTCTTTGCTCAGCATCCCGAAGGAGCCTATCAACTTCATGGTAAGCTGCAGCATATTCAGGATCATTGAGAAGAAGCTGTTCCAGAGCGCTCAACTCAATAAGTGTTCTTGTAGCCGAGCGCTTCCCGCTTACATGGCCCGGCCTTGCATCTTCATTGATGAACCGGGCAATGCGGTTGCCCTGCACACCAGATTGTTCGCGCTGGAGATCCTCGAAATCCAGCTGTCTGCGCGCAGTTATTCTGTCTCTGTCATCATTGGAGGTCACACCCACCCCGATTGTTGTTATCATTATAGGCTGGTGGGCCGAACAAGCAGTCGCAAAAGGCCCTACGTACAAGGCCGCACCAAGAGCCGGAGGCACTTGATACATGCTCATCCAGCCCATAAGCCGAATGTACGTAGATGCGGGATTTGCGAGCGCCCGACCGGGCGAATTAGCACCCGGATTTCTTACCCTTTTATTATACTTGAATTGACACTGATAAGTCAAAATACATCATAAAAACAGCGATCAAGGTCTCCGTCATGTGCGAGGCGAAAGGTGTTACGCCAGTTTTGCGGGCGATACGTCAACCATCAACACTTCTCAATTCTAGCTTTCGTACGCTGTTGCGCGAGCGGCCTCTGGCATTGAATTGTGGAATAGCGCAGTCGCCGACATATTCAACTGCCAGTTTTCAAACGGCAGATTTTCTGTATGGTTAAGCTGTAGGTAGTATAGATAACGGAGAACATCATGGCTACAAATGTTGGCGGACGGATGGTGCCGGATAGCGAAGCCGGTACTCAAGCAGCAAAAGAAGCGGCGCGGATTCGCAGCTCCGGTGGCGGCGGCGGTGGTGGCGGCGGCTCGTGTTTCCCGGGCGATGCGCTTGTTCTCACACAAACTGGATGGGTGCCGATCAAAGACATAAGAGAAAAGCAATTGGTTTTATCCATTCTAGCAGATGGTAGCGCTCGATCATCCCGAGTCTTGAAGAAAAAGGCATATGGAAAACGTGCCATCACGGACGTTGTAGACCAGAAAGGTGCCCACCTTTTTCGTGCAACAGGTAGCCATGCTGTTCTAACGCAAAAAGGCTGGAAAAAAGTCGGTCAGCTGAATGCTGGAGACATCCTTTTTAGTAATGATGGTGGTGAAGGGTTCCGTCGGTCGATTGTCGGGGACACTTCGCATTCAAATGAGATCGAAGAAGTCTTTAACTTGGTTGTAGAGAACAATTTCACGTTTGTCGTAAAAGGTTGCGTTGCCCATTCCTTTACACACTTCAGAGCATTGCGTTCCTTTGGTTGGACTATCAGATCTCAACTCCAAAACCTTGATTTTGTGGGATCTCGAAACTGGAACGGAGCAAAGGCTAATACATAGGTATTGATAGATTATGGCGTATTTGATCCGCCTCTCCTTGTTCAGGACAGGCCGATCTTTACGCTTGATAACTATCTTGAATTCTGAAGAGTTTCTTCGCACTCACTTCGATCCAACTAGATGGAAGCACCAAGCGGTGAACCATAGGTGAGGGATGTGCGCTAAAGCGGCTGTGCAAGGTGTAGTCGGTACTACCGACACCTTGCCAAAGGGGGCGTGCCGCCCCCTGTTGGATACCCCCTGCTACCCATGGGGAAGCCGGATGCTACTCACCACACACTACGCTTTTTGGAGGCTGGTTTACCTTTTCGCTTTTTGATTTCTTTGGCCGCTGTTTTCACACGCTTTGCCTTCTTGCTGAATGCCACCTCAACAACGTGTTCCATGATTTCAAAAGCGTTCAAGAGATCGTTTCGATCAACGCTCGAAGCGTTCTCATGACTGCCGTGGTTGCCTAGGAATCGTATAGAGTGAAGCAATTCGCCCAGCTCTAGGTATTTATGCGGTAGCAAGGCAATACGTTCGTTCAGCGTTAATGGACGACGTTTTCCATTAGATATTTTCGAGCGCTTGATCTTTAAGGCTGTCAGTACACGTTCTGCCGTTAGCCTCAGCTTATTCGCACTAGAGGAAGTATCTGCCCACACAAGCGCCGAAGCTCTAACCACTTCCTCAGCGACATCTTGTGGTGTCTCTTCAACGAGTGAGATCAACGAGGGGCTAGGATGAATGAACTCTGGATAGAAATAGTCCATAGCTATTGTAACAGTTTTGCCCTCATGGTCGTAATCGTAGTGCACATCAGTTCTGGCTGTGCCCATCACGACAGCGCGCTCTCCACACTTCTTATCAGAGCACCGTAAATGAGCTGAGTATCGCTTCTCGATCCATTCTGGCTCCCACGCTTCATGTGAATGTGCGTCAGATGACCAATCGGTTTCTTCATTTACCAGAGAACCATCGACGGGTTGAAGCTGCCCGTTCGAGCATCGGGGGCAAGGCCAGCTTGGAGTTTGGGCGTAACTTTTAGCCCATAGTGATCTGTCAAACACTAGCTCTTCTCCGGTTCACCATTCGGAAACAGGATGTTGAAAAAACTGCGCTGCGGCTTGAGCTTCAACGTATCGCTCGGGTCGATCGTATTGGCGACGCGCCGCTCGCCGCCATTCGGCGTGATAACTGTGAGATCCGGACTTTTGATAATTGCCTGATGAATGTCGTCGGAATGAGCTGGCGTATGATTGTAAATATCCTGATAGAAATCTTCAATTTGGATGGCATCTCCTGAATTTGCGAGACGTCTTGGAATGTCATCATAGAGCTGTTCGGTTGCACGTTTGCGATCATCGTCTTCGAACAGATACAAGTTTGCATCATCGTTAGGGTCGTATTGCAGCATGTCGAGGCCTGCTCGGCCGAAGTGTGCTTGTGAACTACTGTTTCTATGAAGGATGTTGTTGTAGACCTGCCGCGCGCGTGTCTTCTTGGCGAAATGGATCAACCAGTATCGCCACCCATTTGGGTTGTTGATTGAGAACGGGCTTACATACACACCAAATCGCGACATAGCGTCGTAAACGGTGCGCTCGGCAGCGCCTAACCAAACCTGATTGGTCATGTATTCTTCGACATTGTCTATAGATGGGACGTTCACGCCGAACTTTTTAAGACGACGCTGCAAGGCGTCCTGATCAGTCTTTGGAAGGTAAGTCAGCAGCGCTTGAATCATGAATGTCAGAATAATTTCTGGCGCAGCAAAAGATGTAAGAATGTCGGATATCGTATCAAGTTCAACAAGGCTATGACCGCATTGATCCAGATTGAAGAATACAGAACTCTTGTAGCCCCGCTTAGTGATCGTTTCTTTTATCCCCGGATAGGCCGCTTCAAATTCTTGTCCTAAATACACCACCTCGACATGAAGCTTTTCAGCTTGATCTCTAATCGCACCAAGCTGCCCGGCGATATTCTCCTTGCAAAGCTCAACAACACCCGGCGTTGCATCATTCAAGACCAATAAGACATCGATTTGAATGGCTCTTATGTTTTGAGCTGCTCGCTCGATGTTTAAGGTGTTGCAGACTTCATACAGCGTTTCTAGAAAAATTAGAGGCGAACCTGGAGCGCCGCATTTGTATTTTCCTGCACCGCAAAATCCATCGATGACAGCCATCCGAAACCGCTCTTGGTTCGGGTTTTGGCACCTTATACGCAAATAATCCGCGAAGTATTCTCGAAGCACCTTGTGCTTGCGCTTCGAATGCTCATCAAGCTCCGCACCATCTTCCCATTCATATACTTTTACTGCCACCCAGTCCTCATCTCTTTTATGTTACCACAGCAGCAACAGCTTTTGGCATTTCATCCCACGTTCTGCCGCGGTAGGAGCGTCCGTTCGCTTTCTTGGAACGTTTTTTATTATCCGCCCCCCAAGTACCCCATTGTTTAAAAAAGAACGCTGTTTTAGCGTCACGGCATTGCTGATAAATCTCATCTATCCATTCGGTTTTAATGGGACGGGCAGAATGACCACTTTCACCACCAACGATTGCCCAATCAATATTACTTAGATTAATAATCCCGACTGATCCTATTAACGGTTCAAAAGAGATAAACCGAATAGCAGCAGGAACATTTCGAAGGTCGTCTATCCGCGAGATGACTTTGCTATTCTCTACACTTGTTCCTAACCAAACATTGGGTAACGTAGGTTGCTTCCATCTAGAAATTGTTATTGCCATCCGGTCAGGTCTTTTTGTCAAAATTTGATAATGGTGGTGTGGGGTATCCCTCATCACATTCCAGACGTCGCCAATGAAGTCCTCGCTGACTTCGGGATGAAATAGATCGCTCATTGAGTTCACAAAGATCTTACGCGGCTTTCTCCATCGTTTTGGGATCTCAAGAGCGCTGGGGTCTTCTCGAACCACGCCATTCCAAACTGTACGTTTGCCACTCTTTCGTGTCAGCCCCTTGTATTTCTCCACCCCCATTGCTTCTAGGCGTTTGGCCATCTGCATGGCGTAGCAGTGGGTGCAACCCTTGGACATGATCGAGCAACCAGCAACAGGGTTCCAGGTGGAATCTGTCCATTCGATCTGCGACTCTGCCATATCGGCCTCCCCAAAACTCCTTAGTTCTTATCTCCACGTTAATATTCCGGTAAACGCCGCCTAGTGTTCTCTTTTTGTACCAAATCGCTTTCTCTGTTGCAATTCGATAATTTATTCTATTGGCGCGCCCTTACGGGCCGGGCTCTCGTAAACCAAGCCCGCCATGCGGTCTTGGCCGTGCGGCGTCGATCCCTCGCACACTTAGGGCTCCGCCCTCAGCGTACTTCAAGCAGAATAGACGGTCTCCCGAGGCTCGCCGCGAGCGGCTGCGCCCGCCGTCGATTCTGCTTTCCGTTTGCACACCCGCTGTTCGCCACGAGGCAGGGTTTCATGAAGCGAAACCCATACCCAAGAAAGGAGTGCAGAACATGCAACCTAATCAAATCATCTGCGGAGAAGCCGCAGCAAAACTCAGAACTTTTGAAGCCGAGAGCGTTGATCTCGTCGTAACGGACCCGCCCTATCTCTGTAACTATCGAGATAGCAACGGGCGCACGGTGCGCAATGACACCAACGCCGAAGCGGTCTTATCCGTCTATCCTGAAATCTACCGTGTCCTAAAGCCAAATAGCTATTGCATTAGCTTCTATGGCTGGACAGCATTAGCCGAGTTTACGGCCGCATGGGCTGATGCGGGTTTCAAGATTGTAGGCCGGATTGTCTGGACCAAGGACTATGCCTCACGAGCAAGTCATACCCGATATCAGCATGAAGCCGCGGTGGTGCTGGTTAAAGGCTTTCCGAAGAAACCGGATAACCCCATGAGCGATGTGCAACCGTGGGAATATACGGGCAATCGCTCGCACCCGACTGAAAAAGCCGTAAGCGTGATTGCGCCTCTCATCAGATCGTTCTCAAAGCCGGGTGATCTTGTCCTTGACCCGTTCCTGGGATCAGGGACAACGGCCGTCGCAGCAGCGCTTAATGGGCGTGACTATCTGGGCATAGAGCTTGAGCAGGGCTACTGCCAACATGCTGAGCGCCGACTTGCTGGCCTTCGCCAATGGCAAGAAGGTTTAGCGGCATGATGAGAGATAACTTTTTGCCCGCGAGCGTAATCCGGTCGCGGGCGCTTTTCTTACGAGTGCAGTGCGCTTTGCGTTTCCTTTGGCAGCCTTGCAATGACGCTCAGAAACGCTGCCGCCGTGGCATCAGGTTGCCTGCGGCCTTGCTCCCAACCTTTCAGTGTAGGCAGGGGGATACAGTAAGCCTCGGCAAATTCGGCCTGAGACATTTCCAGCTTTTTGCGCAGCGCTCGCACATCCGGCACTTCAACCGTATGTTCGCGGGCAGCGGTCTTCTTGCCCTTGGCGTGGTCCAGAGCTTCGCCCATGCTTTCGATCAGGTCTTTTCCAAACTCGCTCATGTCTCGTCCTTTCTTGGCGGGTGCAGGGCTTTCAGCGCCGCTGCCAATGTTGTCACCGCTTTCTTCTCATCAGCGGTCATATCTTCGCGTCTAGCCTTGGCATAAGCCATCAGCAAATAGAGCGGCGCATCTGCATGGTGATAGAAATAGATCACCCGTGTGCCGCCACGTTTGCCGGAGCCTTTGCGCGACCAGCGTATTTTCCTGATGCCGCCCGTGCCTTGGATAATGTCGCCAGCTTCTGGATTGCGGGCGATATGATCGACAAAGGCGTTACGTTCCTCCTCATCCCAAATCTTTTCGGCCTGTCGCATGAACACCTGTGTTTCAACGACAGTAAGGAGGATTGTCTGCATCATAGTTGATTATACGTCAATGACGCCTATTTTGCAAGGGGCGAGGTGTCAATGACGTATCCAGACCCCGACAACGTTGGCCTTTTTCAGCGCATCCAGAGCAACAAATCTCGATACCAACTGAGAACAATAAAAAGGGCCGAGAGTTACCTCGACCCTAACTTACGCGTAACCGCTTATCTACTTTGACCGCCGTTGCAAAATTATGCTCCAGCCACTCATTGCAAGACTTGCGCAGCCAATCGCAATTCCTATCGCCGACAACACCATGAGATACCTCCTTTCTACTTGTGCTGTATGATGACAGTATCAGGGGGTGGCTGAGGTGCATTAAGCTTATTGTTGTTGTTGAGGCCTATTGAGGCTTGTTTTTTGATCTTTCAAAGAAATACCAATCTCGTTCCTTTTTTCTTTTGCTCCTGTTTGTACTCACTTTTTCAGCTTTTTTTCAATTTTTTTTGACTTTTCACTCTGCTTGCGAAATTCTTTGATTTCATCAGTCAAGCACTTTTTTTTGATTTTGCTTATTGATTGCTGTTATTCCAAGAATACTATCTTTTTTGGGTCTTTAGAGGGCGTTTTGGTGGATATTGTGAATTTTCCAGGAACATCGGTTAGTGCCGCTTCACCCAAGAAGTCTGCCCTGCAACAAAGTCAGCAAGCTAGTGAAGATGCTTCATATGATCCAAAACGGGATCAAACACTTCAACCCGCTATTCGATCTTTCACTTCAGCCAATGAAGCAACGTTGGATTATCTCACTGACTCCAGCGTGAGTGGTGGTAAAGTCCATAACCATAGAAAATGTAAGCTATTTTTTTTCAAGCAGAAATTGGATCACATAAATGTAAATAAGCTGAGATCAGCAATGAGAGAGTTTGTGGAAGGTCTTCCAAGCTCTTCGTCCAGAGAAGCTGATTTCTACATAGGGCCAAATTACATAAGAGACCCAGATTGGTATTTGGTAAAAAATCGAGACCCCATTGATCCATTTACGTTCTTACGTCTTCATCAAATAATACTGGCTGCAGAGGCAGTAGACTACCACCGCATCACGAACATGACAGGGCTGAATGCGATCACCCAAGGTGGTTTTGACGAAGCGGCCTTTGTCTCTTCAATCTGGGCAGCAGACCCAAATCTCATCAATGATGTTCTCGAAAAAGGCGGAAATGGATGTGCCGAAGAAGTCATCCATGGCTTGCAATCCAATCATGGGTCTCGGGCATCAAATAGATTGTTTAAAGACTTTCTCTTGAAAGCCATCGACGCAAGAACAAAAAGGGAGAGAGTTTGGTATGGACTTTCAGAAACGTTCGCAAAAGCGCTATATTCTGAATTGGAAAAAATCGCAAAAAATTCAGATGGCAGAATAGCGCCTTTCAAGCTTATGTTCCCAAATAGCTTCGAGGACAGCCACGAGGGGGGCAATAGAAAAGTGATCGCTCTCTTGAAAACTGACGGAAACTTGCTTTGAAAATTGGAAACTAATCAAATGTTGGCGGCTCGGCCGGTGTGCCAAGCGGGCCAGCGAACCTGTAATCGAAATCTAACCCTTTTGACCTCAAACCCCTGACGATCTTTTCAAATCTCTTAGGGCCTATGAACGGCATATGATATATGTTCATAGGGTTCGCTTCGGACAGAGCAAAAAGATCGGTGTACCCCAGCTCGTGCAACAGATAAGCAAGGGCGTAACCAGTATGCGGTTCCATGGCATGCAAAGTTTTGAATTCATAGGCTTCGCCAAAAATGTCTGTTAGTGTGGACATGCAAACTCATGAACAGCTTTTCGATACTTTATGTAGGGGGTTATTTGCAGCCTGACGCAACATATTGTGGTTGCGCGTCGTGAGATAGCTGTGGACAAGCCTGCTTTTTTTCCTCCAATCCTGACAAGGCCTCACCTCTGGCGTAGTATCCTGCTCTTTGGGTAGTAGGTAGTTCATTTCGATTGTCGTTGAGCCGACGGGATGCGGATGCCGTAGCTATCATAGAGGGGGAGTTCCCTGATTTTCTGCTGATACGATTTGGCGCGGGGCTCAGTACCGGCCTGAGCGGCGCTTGGTAATGAAGGCTGCTTTGTCGGTCACTACGTGAATCTTCATGGTTCATGGGTTGGCCCGCGATTGCGGTTTTGGGAACGGCGGGGTTTGCGCTCGAAGGTCGCCCGGCGTTTTCGTTTAAAAGCCTCCCGCATATCTGGGGCAGGCGTTTCTGCCATTTCCTCAAACTTGGTGCGATCTTGGACAACAGCGTCGTGCTGCGCTTTCAGAGTATCGCGGGCTTTGCGGAGTCGTTCGGCTAATTCTTGCCTTTGATGACGTTGGTGTAGAACCAGAGCTTCCCGCTCTGCCTTGGGGCGACAACCTGCGTTTGCTGCAAGCAAAGTTCTCAATCAAGGGGCGTTGACTCTTTCGGCTCCGAAACAATAATGGTCAAGGGATTTGGGGGATAACACGTGCGAATTCTGGTAAAAGTTCACTACCTTTGCCCTTATCGAACCGAGATAGAGGTGCCAGCTGAAGAAATCTCGGCCTACTACAAAGCAGCGGACCCTTCACTTAATTTGGAGTTCGTATCTCCCGCAGTCCACAAAGGTGCTGATGGCCAAAGCGCCGATTTTTTCGACACGCAAGCAACTGCTGAAACATATTGTGCCAATATCTCGCGCATAACCCAGACAACTGTATCATCTGGAGTGCCTACAATTCACATGCTAATCAGCAATGGCGCACCAAAGTTGTTCGGAAGTTTTCCCGACGGTGCCATTCTAAATCGACAGCGTACTGCAATTGCTGTTTTTCTCGGAACAAGAAATTTTACGAGAACGTACAGAAATAACGTTCCGCGGTATCCGGATCTTTGGAATACATTCTACCTGCAAGTCTGTGTGCATGAGATTGGTCATGCTTTGACATGGACGCATGGCATCGAATCCAAAAGAAAAATCCGTCATATAATGCTCCAGTCCAAGCACAGAATCGTAGATAAGTTCTCAGAGCCTTGGACCAAGGCGAAATACTCTCAACCTCGATTCAAGCAAGCTTTGATCAAATGTCATCCACTGCCAGATCCTGCTCTTGAGGACCTAAAACGACCAGAGTCTGTTTGGGCCCCGGGACATGGATCTCCATTTAGCAAGGAGACTCTTTGCGCATGACCCAAGTCAGACATAAGGGGTTTATCCAAGCAGGGTTATTAGCGGTAATAACAGTCTTCGCTGGTTGCGCGAGTAAAGTGGAAGTTAAGAAGGTAGCCTCCCATGATTACAGCCTTTCAGGAATTCCATTCACTCTGATGCAGCCGCGGGCAGTGGTGACACCGAGGCATAGCGATTTGCTACAAGACACCCCGTCGCCAGCAAAAGACACGGAAAAAACGCTAATATTCGACATAGAACTCTTTTACGATCAACCGGACCCAAACGAAAGGTACGTCATCAATGCCGACCCCCGAGTGCTGTCGAATATTGGCATTGATCTAACATTCGGTACATCAGGAGAGTTACTAGGTTCCACTGAAACTGTGACGACCGAAGTACCTAAGTTGATCAACACTATTGCAAGTGTTGCAGGCGCGTTTGTTCGCGGAGGAGCCTCTTTCGACGCTAGTACTGGAGACCCTATAGAAACACTGAAGAGTGTGCTTCGCGAGTGCGCTGAATCTCTATGTGCGCCTGGACCGAGAGACCGATTTGAAGAGGATTTAGAGCACTTCTCTGGAGATTTTGACGCGTTTCGAATGGAGTATTTTCCAGAGGTGAACGCTGAGTCCAGAAAAATGGCGCTCGCACTTAAGCAGCTTCTCGGCAAGCGGTTGGACGAAGAAGCTGTGGTTTGCGAGGATGACGACGACGACACCAAAGGCTGTCAATTGTGGAACAGCTTCCTAAAGCGCACGGACCGAGACAGCCTGGATGCATTTGTTGCCGATGCCGAAGAAAACTGGACAATGCTCAATGAAAACGAAGAAACAGCGACCGAGATGCAAGCGACCGCATTCGCACTTTCGGCGATTTCTGAGTTATGGTCTCTCTTTGATCTCCCACCAAATGAATACCGGTGGAAGTCGCTGAAGCAAACGGAAAGGCAAATCTCTGAACTTCAAAAGTGCATTGCCATCTCTTTGAATGTACCGCCGGAACATTCGAAACGGGATAATTGCTCCAGGCTTTTAGATGTAAGCGCGTTCCCGCAAAGCCAATCTGAGGATCAGCGTATTCTCAGGCAGGAAATATCTAGGCTTGGTGCTCAACGGGCTGATTTACTTGATGTGCGTGACGTTTATGAGCTCAGAATAGAATTAAATGAAGCTCTAAGTGCGCGATTGAACTGCACCGATAACTGCCCCAGAGGTGACCCAGGTGACGGGGGCATAATACGCGAGATTCGGACCGCGATCAGTGAGATTGATAAAGCGATCAGTGATCGGAGAGCAGCGCTGGCTCCGCCCGCACCCAAAAAACCAAAACCCGATTCTTACTCTAAAGGACCCGGAAGCATCTATTATTGGAGCGGAGGGTCAAAATTAGCCAGCGAGTTTGAATGTGAGAACATTGAACGAACTGGGAGCACACCTGATTATCTTATAGTTATCAACACTCCGAATGGATTTGTTGGGCGTCAACTAGCCAGTACGTGCCCAGAACTTGTTGGTGTGAGAGGCGATGGTGCTGTCGACGGCGAAGCCGAAGAAAACGAACACCGCCTTTTAGAACCTAGGGAAGTTGTAGTCCTCGAAGAGCCTGATGAAAGCTCGATCGATGATTTTCAAGCCGATGACGAACAAATTGACGAAGCAGAGGAAATCGACGAATGAGCCACATACACGTTGTTTTTCTAACTGCATTCGCAACCGTTTTGAGTGGGTGCTCGACAAAGCTGGACGTTGGTTCAATATCGCAACCCACAAGCTACACGGTGTCTGGCGACGTCGATGGCATTCCATTCCGAGAGTACCGTACTCACACAATGCATCTTTTCGTATTCGATGAGAGCGATAAAAAATATCGCCTTGTCTCAACCTTCGACGAGGTGATTGCCAGCCCAGATGCGGTCTACTATTTGGCTACCGATTCGCAATGGTTATCCGACGGCACACTCACAGTTAAGCCGCGCTCGAACGGAACATTGAGTACAGTGTCGGTGTCATCAGAAAACAAGACCATTGAAACAATCGACTCTGTAGTAGGGGAATACAATAAACTCCTCGACGCTGAGGAGGCGATCGATGAAGCAGATAGGGCTAGCGCCCTCGCGTGCGTTGAAGCCGAAGTCGCTCTAGATATAGCACAAGAGACACTAAACGCATTACCGGCGGAAACAACCGTGTTGGACCGAACAAAAGCTGAAGGTGATGTTCTGATAGCGGAGATAAAGAAGCGAAACGCATGTATTCAGGAATGAAAATTGCACGAAGTATTCGTGTGGAGAGGCATTCTAAATGGAAGACGCTGTCAACGGACTAATAGACTACATGGTTGCAAATTGGGGCTCTACACTGGCTACACTTGCAGCCGTAGGAGGACTTTCCAGTGCTTTTGTCGATATTTTGAAAACCTATATACGGCCTCACTTTCATGAAGCTAGGCTAAAAAAGTTTTTTGAACCTGGGATACCATCTTCGCTCTGTATGGCGACATTTGGTCGAACAAGTTTTCCAAAATCGTTTTACCTTTTAAAACGCGCTGACATGGTATCCATACTACATAACGGATCGAACACCGTCCTAGATTTCCCTACGGAGTTTAAGGGTGCTCTAGAACCAATTATCGGGACTGTGGACACTTCAATAGTAGGTTTGATCAAAGAACTAGAAGGCCTTCCCGCCAATAAAATTGATACCCAAAAACATTTCGACCTCCGAACGAAGTTGAAGAGACTTGTTGAAAATCGCCTGGATACATTCAACAAAATGACGGAGATACGGTGGGCTGCTGGCATATACATCGCCACACTCATTGTTAGTTTTTTGGTTATTGCTTGCGCGACCCTATTTGCAATCTTGGCTGATATATCTCTGGGGAAAATTGAACTCATTTTATTCTATTGGATATTTGGTGCTTTGTTAGCCCCAGTGGCGCATGATCTATCGAGCGCTCTCATATCTGCTTCAAAGAGGTGAAACCTCCAGCTTGAACCGGGTCCAATATCACCGTTTGGGTCTTAGGGTTTCTCACACCGCAGTTGCTACAAGTGCTTATCGCTCTGTCTCTTGCGAAGTCAAACCTAAGCGGCGCTTGGTAATGAAATCTTCTTTCTCGATCATTCTGCCTCCAGACTCTAAGGTTCAATTGATGGGGCGCGAGCTCGGCGGGTCTGAGATTGAGCCCTACGCTTTTCCTTGAAGGCCTGTTTAGGATGAGGTGTCTGTGGCTCGGTTGGAGTAACCTCCGTTTTGGTTCTCCGCTTGTGCTCAGATGCTGGACGACGCTGCCTCCTCACTGGTTCTGGCTTTGGCTCAGTGGGCGTGTTCGCCATATCCTGAAATCTGGCTTTGTCTTCTGCAACTGTGCGATGTTGATCTTTCAGTCTGTCTTTGGCTCGGCTGAGCTTTTCGGATAGTTGTTGTCGTGCTTCGCGTTGTTGAGTGATAAGAGCCTCGCGTTGTGCCGTGTCGCGTTTCTGACAGCGAACCGCATCAGCCTCATTTTCTTGTTTGATCCGCCTATTCTCGCCGCGCATCCAATCCCAAGCACCGAGGAGGCCGCGCCGGAACTTGGCCTGGCGTGCATTCGCTTCGGCAATTTGGCGCTGATCCATCTTGGCGAACGCCGCCGCACGCTCTTGGCGTTGTTCGGTGACCAGGGCCTTGCGTTGGATGAGTGATTGGGATTTTTGAGCATCTTTTCGATTCCTGAGCTCGGCATTGAACTCATCCATCTTGCCGAGCATGTTACGGCCAATCGCAACTTTGGTGTCTGCAAGAGAGGGAAAGTCGTTTTCTGATCCGAGACGTTCGCGCACAGCTTTGGTTTGGATACCGAGCCATTTCGGCACGGAGAACTCCTTGCCGTCGGTATCGACAGCCAGAAAGCCGCGCCGATCACCTTTCGCGAGCCGGAAGCCTTTGTCTCTCAAGGCATGCTCAAATGAGGTGCGGTTATCGCTTACGGCCCAGGCATCGAGCAGGTCGGATTTGATTTGTCCTGCATTCTTCCCGAGGCGTTTGGCGTGTTGGTACTGGTCGAAAGTGTAGTTGAGGGGATTGCGTTCTTCGCGATTGATGAGTCCTTGCGGCATCTCCCAGCCATGCTGGATGAAAAGCTCGCGGGAAACATCGCGCTGTTTCATGCGGTGAAAGTCCATTGGG
Source organism: Pseudomonadota bacterium (assembly GCA_039196965.1). Lineage (GTDB taxonomy): Bacteria > Pseudomonadota > Alphaproteobacteria > Caulobacterales > Hyphomonadaceae > CALLCD01. The sequence goes on from JBCCUK010000010.1 coordinate 100,372, forward strand.
ATAGCTTTCATCTCCGCAATGTCGATCCGGCTCCACACAGCATGGGCATGACGATCCCGATTGTCGCCCTTCTCATGGAAGACAATTACGCGGGGTTGGCCTGTGAGGCCGAGCGCCGCTTCGGCCTTATCAATGGCAGCTTCAAATTCTTCGGTCGTGACATTGCCGCCCTTTGGCGGAGACAAGGCCAGGGAGAACAGGAATTTCTCGCAGCGCGTGCCCCGCGACAGAGCTTCGACTTCATGAAACGCTCCGTGCAGATCATTCGCCATGAAGCCAGAGACTTCATGCACATGGACATGATCGTTTTCATCATCGCGCAAGAGGTGACGCGCCAAATCAGTCGCACCCGCTCTGGAATTGCCATGCAGGATCATGATACTGATCCCGAGGATTTGCCGAGCGCTTTCATGAGCATCAGGCGCATGACGGCAATATCGTAGCAAGCCCGCCTGATTTCGGATTCGGTTTCCGGCGTCACAGGCAGTGTGCCAAGGTTCGCCGCCTTGGCGATCTGGTTCATGTTCTGCGGCAGCCGGGACGCGCCGAGCTTGCCGAGAAGCCTTGATAACATGGCACGATCAGTGAGGGTGCCAGAACGTTGCCGTGGCACAGCTGGTAGACCGTCAAACAAACGATCCTTGATGTAGGTGCCAAGCGGCAAATTGCCTGCTGCTGCATCCAGCTGCCCGCGTTCCTCCGCGGTCAATCGGAGACAGAACGGAGCCGGGCGCTTCTTCTTAGCCGGACGGATAAGGACATCTGGAGCGCTCGCATCAGCAAAGGGATCAACGACTTTCAAAGAGCCGGGCCGTCTCATAGGCCCAGCTCCTCAAGCTCCTGTTTGTAAGGTTTCAGCTGGTCTTCCCAATCGGCCAAAGTGTCGAACAGCGTGTTCAAACTTTCCCCATCAGGCGGCACCATTCTACCCATATAACAATGAGTTCGGAGTAAAAGACCTGAGCTTGCAGTCTTAAAGGTCAGACCTGGAGCGTATGATTGCGCTGCCGGCGCTTTGCGGTTGGCCGATTTGCACAATAGGCGGCATGGGTTTGCGAATGTGATTAAATAACATTGCGAGTTGTTGCAAAGGGGCTTAGATCAGATGTTGGTATAGCTTCCATATGGGTATTTCTGACAGTCGCTCTGCACCTGATCGAGCACGATATGATAGGAGAATAGTATGAAGTCGTTTGGCGTGGCGGTGTCGCTATCGGTATTGGCAATATGTCTGGTGGCGTGTGGCGGTCAACAAACTCAGGAAAGCTCAGTTTCTGACCCAGCGAACGTCGCGAAAGAGGAACCGAACGATACTCAAAGCGAGATTGTGGTGACGCAGGCAGAACTCGAGGGCAATCCCTTTATCGCCGACTGGGAGACCCCCTATGGCGCACCGCCATTCTCTTCAATCTCAGACGATCACTACATGCCAGCGATCAAAGCCGGTGTATTGGAGCTGCGCGCAGATATTGACGCCATAATCAATGGTGACGCCGAACCAACATTTGGAAATACAATCGTGGCGTTGGATCTTTCCGGCGCGCTTCTCAACAAAGTCGCTTACACATTCAGCAATATCACGAGTACAGACACCAACGACACATTGCGTGCGCTTCAGACCGAAATCTACCCGATGCTGACGCGCGAGACGGATGCCATTTTCTTAAATGAAGCGCTGTTTGGACGAGTTAATACTGTTTACGAGCAACGCGAAACGCTTGGGCTCGATGAACAGGATGCTCGATTGTTGGAGCTTACACATCGAGATTTTGTGCGGGCCGGTGCTGCGCTCGATGCGGAGACCAAGGATCGCGTAGCTGCGATCAATGAAGAGATCTCCAGTTTAACGACGACATTTGGCCAGAATTTGCTCAAGGCGACGACTGGCTTCAAACTAGAGATTACAGATGAGGCCGATCTTGGTGGTTTGAGCGATAGTTTCAAAGCGGCCATTCAGGTTGAGGACGAGAACAGGTGGGTCGTTGGCCTTAATCGCTCCCCATACGAAACCTTCATGACACAATCTACCAATCGTGAATTGCGCCAGCAGCTCTTCGATGCGTACAGATTGCGCGCTGCGGAGGGAGAGTTTGACAACGGTCCGCTCGCGATCAAGATCGCCCAGCTCCGTGCCGAGCGTGCACAGCTTATGGGCTATCAGTCCCATGCGCATTATCAGCTCGAGCCGCGCATGGCCAAAACACCTGAAGCGGCTGAAGAGTTTCTATTGCGTGTCTGGCGTCCCGGCCTTGAACGAGCGCGTCAGGAACTTGCCGATATCCAGTCCCTGATAGAGGCAGACGGTGATGGTTTTACGGCGGCTGGCCATGACTGGTGGCACTATGCCGAGCGCGTTCGCCAAGACCGTTATGCGTTCGATGATGCGGCGCTCGCACCGTATTTTGAGCTAAACGCTGTTCGGCAAGGTGCCTTCGATATGGCGACCAGGCTTTTCGGCGTCACGTTTGAAGAGGTTGAAACGCCGCTTTGGAACCCTGTGGTGACATCCTACGACGTGAAGGACCAGAACGGCGAGCATCTCGGTCTTTTCATGATGGATATGTATGCACGCGATTCAAAGCGCGGTGGGGCGTGGATGAGTGCCTATCGTGGGGCATCGGACGTGAATGGCAACAAGGTTCGTCCTATCATCACGAATAATTTGAATTTGATCACGCCTGCGGATGGGGAGCCGACCCTTATGCGGTTTGACGAAGTGGAAACGCTGTTCCACGAGTTCGGCCATGGTTTGCATGGGTTGATGACTCAAATCCGGTATGAGAATTTTTCAGGCGTGAACGGCCCCCGTGATTACACCGAATTCCCTGCTCAGATATTGGAGCATTGGGCCGGGCAGGATCAGGTTTTGGCAGAGTATGCCAAGCACACGACAACCGGGGGAGTTATCCCGAACGAACTGATCGAGAAAATGCGCAATGCGTCAACTTTCAATCAGGGCTTCAAGACAACTGAATTTATTGCGGCTTCCCTTCTGGATCTCGCATGGCATAAATTGAGCCCGGAAGAAGCGGCCGAAATTAACGATGCGAGGGCCTTCGAAGAAGAGGTTCTCAGAGGGTACGGTTTGCTGGAGGAGATTGAGCCGAGATATCGCAGCCAATATTTTGCACATATTTTCGCCGGCGGATACTCGGCTGGATACTATGCTTATCTCTGGTCAGAAATTCTGGATGCGGATGGTTTCACCGCTTTTCAAGAAACGGGCGATATCTATGATCCGGAGCTGGCGGGGAAACTTAAGCGCTGGGTTTATGAATCCGGCGGTCTCAGAGAGGCTGACGAATTGTATCGCAACTTCCGTGGCAAGGATCCAGAAATAGAACCGCTGCTTCGGATTCGAGGATTAACGGGCACGGGTGGCTAACTCTTTTTAGCTATACCGCGCCTGTTATATTCCGAGGCTGCGTGCTACTCCCCACCAGACGCCGATGACTGCGATAGCGAGCGACGCCGGTTTAACAACAACTGTGCGGTATGAGTAATGAGATGTTTTTAGTGCTTCTTTGATAGGTAGGCTGAGTATCATCGCTGCTACTACGATCGCGAGTTGACCGATTTCGACCCCTATATTGAATCCAATCAAGGACGACCAGAATTGTCCTGGGGGGAGCCCGACGTCGCGAATAAAACCAGCAAATCCCATTCCGTGGAACAGACCAAAGCCAAGGACGATCAATGGTCGCCATCTGGATATATCCTTGAAGAAGAGGTTTTCGACGGCAACAAACGCGATCGAGAAGGCGATCAAAGGCTCAACGATAGATCCCGGTGGATTTATGGTTCCTGCCGCGGCGAGCCCCAGCGTCGCGGTATGCGCCAGGGTGAAGGCGGATATCTGAATGACGAGGCTGCGTAATCGTTCCGATGCGAGAAAAAGAGCAAGCACGAATAAAATATGATCTGTACCGCCAGGGAGAATGTGGCGGATACCTATAGATAGATACAAGCCAGCTGTGCTGAGGGGCGAGCGGATATTACCAATCTCGTCAAGGAGTGGACGCAAGGGCGGCGCGTCTGCCCTGTTTGCATCGGCGAGTTGCTGGCAGAGGACAGGGTCCAGTCCTGATCCCGCCCCGCAGAAATCGTCCTCAGGATGGGCGAAGGTATCTCCACAGAGCAAAATGCTACAAAGTAGCAATGAGTAAATGCGAAAATGCTGCCCCCAAAAACCCACGTTAAGATCCCTTATCCATCGACCAGATTGCGTTACCATTATTGGCGCAGTCAACAGATGTAACTCTAAGACGAAGCGACGTAATATTGGCGATGGCACTCTTGCGGCCGTCGACACAGAAAGAGACTATGTTTTCAACACGCTTGCAGATCATTGCAGTATAATACTCGTCATTTGAGACAGTTTCTGCCCACATGACAGACCGTGATATCGCCAAAATGCCTATATCAAATTACCGACTGTCCTGAGATCAACTTGACACGTCCTCTGCTGCCACCGACGGATTCACGCGTTCCGATGGCGAGAAGAGCTGCCCATACGCCTCTTCCTGTGAAAGCGCATTTGTGATGAAGACGAGCTCAGACCGAATACTGGACGGAGGCCATTTGCAGTTCTCAAACTGCATTATCCCGCCAACGCCTTGTACGAGCAATGAACCCGCGCTGTTCTGCCCCTTTGTTCGTACAAACCCTTTAACGCGCAGCAAGTCCCTGCCATACGTCTCGCCAAGCGCGAAAAGGCGTGCCATGAGCGTTTCCTGCTCAATCGGTTTTTCAAGCACTAACGTATAGCTGTTCACACCGTGATGGTGGTGATGATCCCGGTGCTTATGAGGGATCGACTCCGTCAACTCCATGTCTTGAAGCGTTACAGTCTTGTTTGTTGGGTCCAGGAGAGACATCGTCTCAGATGTTTGGGATGACAGGATGTCAGCCATCGGATTAAATGATGCCAGTTCCAAAATAAATTGATCTGTCTCCCGACGAGAGACAGGGTCGTTGATAAGGTCCGTCTTTGTAAGGAGTATCTTGTCGGCAAGCGCAATCTGCTGTCGGCACTCGGCGTGCCTTTCAAACCAATGTTCTCCATGAATGGCATCAATTAGCGTGACCGTCTGTTTGAACTGATAGTGCCTGCAGATTTCCGTATCCGTGGTGACAGCGTGGATAAGCGATATCGGATCGGCGAGCCCGGTCGTCTCTATGATCAGGTGCCCGAACGGTCGAATAGTCTTGGTTTCAATAGCACGAGCGAGATCCAAAAGCGCTTCTTTGACGTCACCGCTAATTGTGCAACAAAGGCATCCCGTTGTGGTGCGGACCGCCGTTGTGTCGCCAGCGAAGGTGACAAGATCGCCATCAATCTGTGTTGCTCCATACTCGTTGATGATAACCGCGGTCTCGCCCGCTTTGGTGCTTTCCAGATAGCGGCGCAAAAGTGTTGTCTTACCGCTTCCCAGAAAGCCGGTGAGCAGGGTCAGCGGGATGCGCTCTGAATTGAGTTGTCGGGTTTCCGGGTTTCGCACTATGAATTTCTCCCACCGGGCGTACGTTACTGGTAATAGGATTTTGCAGTAACTTATCTTCCTGGACCAGGAACGTCGGCACAGAAATCGCCGTACATCGCGCCCTGATCAATACAGAAAAATTGCCAATCGCCAGCCTCGGAAGGCTTATCGCCCCTTCCATCTCCAATATAGGCAATCACCTCGACATCGGGAAACCCTTGCGCCGACAGCAAGGTGGGAACCAGCTCAAAACGACTGTCTTTGCCGCTGGGTCCATCCGGACGTGCCCGCGTCAAAAGAACCCGGAAATCGTAATGTCGCCTTAATCCGAATCTCGCGAGATTGTTTTCTGTTGCAAGTTGCTCCGTGTCGCGACGATTTGTAACGAGCGCTACGGATCCACCCTCGTCATTTGTGTATTGAATGAATTTCGCTGCTCCTGGAACAAGCGTAGCCTTCTCCTCTTGTGTCCAATTATACCATGATTTCTCAGTATAAATTGTTCCGGATTGATCTAGTGAAATTTGATATTCCACATTATTTAAAACCGTCTCATCTACGTCTAGCACGACAGCCCATGTGCCGTCTGACTTAGTTTGCGATATGCGACTTATGTACTCCGTAGCCTCAGCATAAACCGCCTCAGCCTCTTCTGCCCACTCGGGCGAGTTTGCGACCCACGCGGTGCCGTCCTGTATGGTATCGCTTTTATGATAACCGAAATTGCTGCAAGAGGTTAGCAACGCTGCACAGGCTGATAGTCCGAAAGCTGATAACGTATTCAAAAGTGCTCCTTACGCATTTCCACAATGTTCATTCCATACTTTAGGATTTAAAACTGATATTGAAAGCCCGCTTAGATGCTAGGCTGAAATCTGACGAATGGCATCAGCAAATGCATGCATATGCTTCGGTGTGTTGAACAGGTTTGGCGAGATATAAACGCCATCGCTTCGACCAGGCCAATTGCCAAAGGTGAATATATGGAAGTCCTCTCTGAGCGTTTTAGTGAGGTCACGTCCAGTCATGCTATTGATCGCGATACGCGCTAATCCAGTACGTAAGTCGGGGTCGCGTTCGCTAATAAACTCTGCGTCTTTTACATTTTTGAGTTCTCGACGAACGATTTCTGTCAAGTATCTCATGCGTGCTGCCTTGTTTGTCGGTCCAATAGTTTCATAAAAATCGATAGCTTGACTGATTGCCGCAACGGTGGGGCCGCTTCGTGTTCCGATCTGCTCGAATTTACGAATATCTTCAGGATCCGTGCGCACCCCGTAGAGCGGCCAGAGTTCTGCAATCAGTTCCCGGCGAACATAGAGCGCACCGGTGCCTAGCGGTGCTGTCAGATGCTTATGGAGTGATGTTGCATAATAATCGCAGCCGAGGTCTTTGACATTGATCGGAATGTGCCCAAACGTCAGAGCGCCGTCCGCCAGCAATTTTGCATCATGCCTATGGGCAAGTTCGGACAATGCTTTTATAGGCAACATAAAACCCCATCCATCGGTTAGATGACTCGCGACCAAGAGTTTTGTTCGGTTGCTCATCATTGCTTCGAACCGGGATATAACGTCGTCTGCACTCGGTGACAAAGGTAGGTCGACCGTCTTCAGAACGATACCATGCCGTGCTGCACGCTGTTCAAGAATCGCTCCTGCATAGCGATTATCGTACTGACTAATGAGTACCTCATCGCCGGGTTGAAGATTTAGCCCCCAGGAGACAATGTTGAGCCCCTCCGTTGTATTGCGCGTGATGGCCAATTCGTCGGACGAACAGCCAAAATGTCCCGCAAGCCGTGTGCGGATCTTCTCCTTGTGATTTAGAAGGGTATAATTGTGAGGGCGTGGTGCTGATGAGGCTTGCCGGTCAAATGCTGATAGAGCGTCAGTGACAGCGGTTGGGTGAGGGTTATTCCCACCGCCGTTAAGAATAATGTAACGATCGTCGAGGGAGTACGCCTGCGCAATTTGCAACCAGAATGTCTCGTCCTGCGCCACATCCTCAGGATTGTTTGGCTGTCCCTGCGCAGCGGCTGCTGCTACGGGCAGTGCATTGGCAGCAAGTGCCACGGCACCGACTCCCGTGAGGCTTTCCCGTCTAGTCAGCATTTGCGTCGAACTCCCTTTTTAGGTTGGCGGTTCATCTTTAACGGCAGTTTCGCGGCGCGCGTACTGAGATCGCCCAGATACTATTTTCTGTTATACTATAACCATATCCTGAGGGCCAGATTGATTGGGCCAGAATCGTCAGCATGCGAGGTGTACATACGATTCGAACTCATTACCTGTTACTCCGGCTATTCGTTGTGATCAATTCTGTGGCGTGAATTGTGGCGCGGATCACGCCACAGGTTTGATCGCTAACGCCTATAAGTAGCCCGCAACGCTTAATCCAACGTCGGATGCCCATGCATTGACGATACTCCATTCCTCACTTGTTGGATCTCTGTTCGCCAATCCACGGCATTGAACAATCGTTCGGTTTTTATCGACTTCAATGGTTTGTCGTCGTTCTGTTGCCTGTGATTTGGTGCTTACTGATAGGTTCCATATCGTGCACGCGCCCTTGGCGCAGGACCAATGGTAACTCGCTACGCAGTGTCGGAGCTCGTCGCTTTCGATTTGTAAATCGCGTGCGTTCATTAGTTGCCGAATGACCCATCGTTTGGATTCAGAGCCGCTCGATCGATCCACAGCAAAGCCTGCGAAGTCCGCCTTTTCATAGTTTTCTGAAGGCAGGTTTCTGTATTTGCCGAGACTCTGATGCCACTCGTCCACCTGCCTTAAGAGCGTGTTGACAGTACGTCCGCTCATCGAGAGGTTTGGCTGCGGGGGAGGCTCTGTTTCCCACAGCCCTGGTTCGATCTCGACTTCTGTTGGTTCGTATCTTTGAGCGTAGATGTAATCCACGATTGGACCAATCTGCCTTGGGTCGAGCATTGGATTTTCGGAGATGAATCTAAGCACGGTGAACCAGAAATCTTCATTCTCAAATGAGCGACCCAGTCGTGTCGCCACAAGTGAGTGGATCGCTGCCTCGGAAGTGCCAAGCGCCCTCAGCTGCGCCCAACGCAATGCTTGTTCTGCCGAATACCCATCTGGCGCACTCCGAAAATGATGCGCCATCTTTTTCGTCAACGGGATAATTGTTTTCGCCGTTCGAAGATTGTGACCTCGACCTAAATGAATGTACCAATCACGGAAACGCCAACTTGGCCGGTCATTTCTCAGCCAGACGGCCTCCATGAAGCGCGGAACATCTCCGAATTGGTCGAAGAGATGGTGCGTTAGCTCTCCGAACGAACGGTCTTGGTTTTTGCTTCTCGGCTTCCACTCTTCTAATGAGCGTAACCACAAAGCTTTGCGGTCATGCAGTTTGATCAAACCTCGAATAAAGGGCGTCTGATTGTTGGGACCGCCGGATTTGAACACGAGATCAGATTTTGCGCTCAGTAGATTCAGCATCTCGAAAAGTGATTGCCGTGCATCGCCGTCTCGATTGCTCTCTTCGATTTCCTTCGCAACGGCCTTGAAAACAGGCCGTTCAATCTCATCAGACGTGATCTCTCCGGAACAAACGCTTTTGAGAAACGCCTTTGGATTGCGGTGTAGTTTGTTTTGGGCATCTCTTTTGGCGATTATCGTTTGGAATGTATCTAATTCGTCTTGAAGATCGGTCTTTGATTTATCCAAAGAACCATCAAAACCGTGTTTCCAACACCAATCTATGTACTCATTTGATCTTTGGAATCCGAGTTTCACCATATGACGCTCAATGGTCACGGACATAGGGTCGGCCTGCTGCAAGTATTTTGGTCTGAGCGCCATGAGACCCGGATAACAAATGCCCGGTTCTCTTGATAGCTTGAATGAGAATAGAGAAGTTCATTTTGCTCACTTTTTGAGCGCTGACCCGGTAGCCTATTGAATATTACCAGATTGAGTGTTACGTGCCTCTCAAATCAGAGAAGGCGAGTTCCATGATCCGGCGCTCTTTTGAAAACCTAAGTCTCGATGTGTTCGCAATCGCGCGCACAAACGAGCGCTATTGCCTGGATTTCTAACCCGCCTCTTTTCCCGGGAGGCTGCAGCCTCCCCATGGTGTCCCAAAGACGAGACCCTGGATGGCCAAACCTCCAGGGTTTTTCTTTGGGTCATATGTCTCGCGACTTTTGTCCCGCAACTGAATTGGCGCGCCAATGCCAATGGTCGTTCCGGCTCTTCCTGGCCAGGAGGTTCGGCGCGACGCTTCATCAGGCACGAAAGGAGTAAACCGATGCCTATGAAAATCCATGTGAATGTCGGCACGATCGGACATGTCGACCACGGTAAGACCACGCTGACCTCTGCGATCACGCAAGTGCAAGCAGCGCGGCTTGGCGGGCAAGCCATGTCCTTTGATCAGATCGACAAAGCCCCGGAAGAAAAAGCCCGCGGCATCACGATCAATACGTCCCATGTTGAGTATGAGTCAGAGACACGGACTTACGCCCATATCGATTGCCCGGGCCACGCCGATTATGTGAAGAACATGATCACGGGCGCCTCGCAAATGGATGGGGCGATCTTGCTGGTGGACGGCACTGAAGGCGCCGCCAAGCAGACGATTGAGCACATCCTGCTCGCGCGACAGGTCAATGTCGATCGCATGGTCGTGTTCGTGAACAAGATGGACATGCTGTCTGAAGGTGAGCGCACAGAGATGCGGGAACTGATCCAAATGGAGACCGGCGAACTGCTTGAGTCGCAAGGCTATACCGAAACGCCATTCGTGTTCGGTTCGGCCTTGAAAGCACTAGAGGCTGCGCTCAGCGGCCAAACCGATAGCCCGGATGTTCAGTGCATTGTCGATCTCATCGACGCGATGGATCGTCATTTCCCGGATCCTGTCCGGGATTTTGACAGCCCATTCTTGATGCCGATCGAAGGTGTCAACACCATTTCCGGACGCGGCACGGTCGTGACCGGACGGGTTGAGCGCGGCGTGCTGAAAGTCGGTGACACGGTCGAAATCGTTGGCCTTAACAATGATGGCGCTGAAGTCACCGTGACCGGAACGCAAGCCTTTCGAAAGGATGTTCCTGAGGCGCGGGCTGGAATGAATGTCGGCCTGTTGCTGCGCGGTCTGAAACGTGACGAAGTGCGGCGTGGTCAAGTGCTGAGTGCGCCGGGTGTGATTAAGCCCTTCTCTAAAGGCAAGGCACAGATTTTTGTGCTGACCCAAGAAGAAGGTGGACGTCACACGGGTTTTGCCAGCGGCTATCGCCCGCAATTCTTCTTTGGCGTTACCGATGTCACCGGCGTCGTGAACGTCGATGATGGCAGCATCATCAATCCTGGCGATCAGGCAGAAATCAGCTTTATGCTGAACAAGCCGATCGGGATTGAGAAAGGCGTCCGCTTTGCCATTCGCGAAGGCGGAAAGACCGTTGGTGCAGGCCTCGTAACCGAGGTCGCCGCCTGAAACTTATCGCCTCCGAGCCTCAAATGATTGCCAGGCTCGGAGGCACTATTATGACGAGTTCCTCGCTGATAGGGGGTAAGAGTGTTTTTATCGATTTCAACAACGCACCAGCCGGCGACTGATCTTGGGTTTCTGTTGCGGAAGAACCCCGCCAATGTTCACCGCGCTGATCTGAGTTTCGGGCGGTCCGTGATTTTCTGTCCGGAAGCCACAGAGACCAGATGTGAAGCCGTTCTCATGTTGGACGTCGATCCCATTCAACTGGTTCGCGGGCGTAAGAACAGTCGAGGCACCGCGCTGTTGGATCACTATGTGAATGATCGTCCTTATGCGGCGTCTTCGTTTCTGTCGGTCGCCATGGCGCGGACCCTTCGCGATGCAATCAATGGGAATGCTCCAGAGCGCGAAACTCTAGCCGAAATGGCGATTCCGCTCGTTCTTAAGATAACTCCGCTGCCATGCCGCGGAGGTGATGATGTGGTTCGCCGGCTGTTTGAGCCCTTGGGTTATGATGTTGAAACAGTAGCGGCGCCGCTCGATGAAAACTTCCCCGAATGGGGTGACAGCGCGTATCGCACGGTCACGCTTAAGGCGGATATCCGTCTCGCAGACGCGCTGTCTCACCTTTACGTCCTCATTCCAGTTCTGGACAATTCCAAGCACTATTGGATTGGGGAAGATGAAGTTGAGAAGCTGATCTCGAAAGGAGGCGCTTGGTTGCAAGCGCACCCGGAGAGAGAGTTGATCGCCAGCCGTTATCTCTGGCGCAAAAGACATGCGCGGGAAGCGCTGGCTCTGCTCGACGAAAAGTTTGGGATCGATGATCTGCCAGATGCACCTGAAGAGGGTGAGGAAGAAGAAATTCTCGAAAAGCCATTAGGCTTGAATGCGCAACGCTATGAAAGCGTCACTGCAGCTCTATTGCGCCTTGGCGCTCGCCGCGTTTGCGATCTTGGCTGCGGCGAGGGGCGACTGCTCGCGCGTCTAATGAACGAAAAAGACTTCGATCGAATTGTCGGCTTCGAAGTTTCGAGCGTCGAATTGGAGAAGGCTGAAAGACGACTGAAGCTGGACCGCATGTCTCCAAGCCAACGGGAGCGGATCGATGTCTATCGTGGGTCTCTGGTTTATGAGGACGAGCGATTGAGTGGCTATGACGCCATTTCACTTGTCGAGGTGATCGAGCATGTAGATGCAGAACGCTTGGACGCATTGGAGCGTGTGGTCTTCGCCAAGGCCAACCCAAGAGCGGTGATCGTTTCTACGCCGAACATTGAGTACAATGCTCTGTTCGAAACAATGCAACCTGGTCAGCTCCGTCATAATGATCATCGCTTTGAATGGACGCGAACCGAATTCCAAGATTGGGCGGCGCGTATATGCGAGCGTCATGGCTATTCTGTGAGTTTTGAGGGCATCGGAGAGGCGCATTCAGAGTATGGGCATCCGACTCAAATGGCGATCTTTGAGCGGGGCGTCGATCAATGAGCAAAATCGAATTTGTATCTACGCTTTCACCTGAGATGCGAGAGACAATCCTGGTGAAATTGCAGGCCATGGAAGCCGAGCACGATGTGAAAGTCATTTTCGCGATCGAAAGCGGCAGCCGTGCCTGGGGATTCCCTTCCCCGGACAGCGATTATGATGCGCGTTTCGTTTATGCGCGTCCTGTGGATTGGTATCTTTCCGTATCGCCTGGGCGGGATGTGATCGAATTACCTATTGAGGGCGACCTTGATATCAATGGCTGGGATATCAAGAAAGCGCTTGGTTTGCTGCTCAAGCCAAACCCCGTTTTACTGGAATGGCTGTCGAGCCCGATTCAATACATTTGGAATGGCGAAGTCTGTTCGAAACTGAAGGCGTTGGGTGAGAGGGTTGGTCACGGCCCAAGCTGCCTTCATCATTATCTGAACCTTGGTGAAAGTCTTTGGAAACGTCACCTCAAAGACGAAGAAGAGGTGAAAATCAAACGCTATTTTTATGTCCTGCGCCCCGCGATGGCGCTGCGTTGGTTGCGAATGCACAGCGATAAAGTGCCGCCGATGAACTTTCAGGATTTGATGGCGGGCGTGGATCTCGATGCCGATCTTACAGAAGAGCTTCGTCGACTCCTTCTAGCGAAGTCGCAAACGAATGAGCTTGGCTTTGCGCCGCGCATTCCGATTCTGGATGCGTTTGTGCTGGATGAATATGAAAAAGCCAAACAAGCTGCGCCTGAGTTCCGCAAGTCGCGAGAAGACTTGCGACCAGAAGCTGATGACCTCTTTCGAGATATCGTAAAGGGAGGTTGGTAATGTCAGAGGGGACATCAATCTCCATTCCCGAATTTTGCCTTGTGCTGCTGGTTGGACCATCTGGCTCCGGCAAGTCCACGTTTGCGCATAAGCACTTCAAATCGACAGAAATCATTTCGTCCGATCATTATCGCGGCGTTGTGGCTGATGACGAAACGGACCAATCTGCAACTGCTGACGCTTTTGACCTTGTCGAGATCGTTGCTGAGAAGCGTCTGGCAGCCAGACGATTGACCGTCATTGATGCGACTAACGTGAAGCCCGAAGATCGCGCGCGATTCATTGCATTGGCCAAGAAGTACCATGCGCTGACGGTCGGTTTGGTGTTCTTTGTAGATCAAAAGATTTGCGAAGCACGCAATGCAGAACGGCCTGACCGTCAGTTCGGCCCGCACGTTGTGCGGAACCATATTCGAGCGTTGAAGCGCGGCTTTAAGAGCCTGCAAAAACGCGAAGGCGTCCGCATGGTTTTCACCTTCGACAGCCCTGAAGAGATGGATGCGCTGGAAGGCATCGAACGAACTCCATTGTGGCCGGATAAACGCTCCGAACGTGGTCCGTTTGACATCATCGGTGATATTCATGGCTGTGCCAATGAACTCGAAACGCTACTCGAAAAGCTTGGCTATGAACTCGGCGCTGAGGGCGAGCCTGGGCTCCGAAATTACAATGTGACGCCTCCTGAGGGACGGCGCGCCATCTTCGTCGGAGACTTGGTTGACCGTGGGCCGCGCTCACCTGATGTGTTGCGGTTGGTCAAAAACATGACGGAGGCCGGGAGCGCGTTTTGCGTTATCGGGAACCATGAGAACAAGCTGATCCGACAACTCAATGGCCGAAACGTGAAACTCACACACGGCTTGGCAGAGACTGTCGAACAATTCGCGACCCAACCGGAAGGGTTCGCCGAAGAGATGCGCGATTGGATGGATGGTTTGATCAGCCACTATCTCTTTGACAACGGCGATTTGTGTGTCGCGCACGCCGGCCTTCGCGAAGACATGCAGAACCGCGCGAGCGGCAAAATCCGTAGTTTTGCTATGTACGGCGATACAACCGGCGAAACCGATGAATTCGGTTTGCCTGTTAGAGCCGATTGGGCTGCGGACTATCGAGGTCGCGCTAAAGTCGTATACGGACACACACCGACGCCTGAAGCAGAGTGGATAAACGGAACGATCTGCATCGACACAGGTTGCGTCTTTGGCGGCAAGCTGACGGCATTGCGTTGGCCTGAACTCGAGCTGGTCGATATTCCGGCTGAAAAAGTCTGGTGTGAGCCGGTCAAACCGCTTGTTAAAGTCGGTACCGAAACGGATCCGACCGCGATCAAACTATCTGATGTTCAAGGAAAGCGTTCTATCGAAACCAATGGCAATGGCCGCGTGATGATTTCCGAAGCCAATGCTGCCGGCGCGCTCGAAACCATGAGCAGGTTTGCGATTGATCCGCGATGGCTGATTTACCTGCCGCCAACAATGTCGCCCGTTGAAACGAGTTCGCGCGACGGATGGTTGGAACGTCCAGAAGAGGCTTTCGAATTCTATCGATCGCGCGGCGTGGCGGAAGTTGTTTGCGAGGAAAAGCATATGGGATCGCGCGCCGTCGCGATTGTTTGCAAAGATCTCGAGAGCGCAAAAAAACATTTCAAATCTGATGCTCGGACGGGCGTGATCTACACGCGGACCGGACGTCCGTTCTTCGATGCCGAGACGGAAGTAAGTGTTTTGGAGCGGTTGCGCACCGCCATTTCAAAGGCTGGTTGGTGGGAGAGTCTCGAAACCAGCTGGATCTGCATGGATATGGAAGTCATGCCTTGGTCAGCAAAAGCGCAAAGCTTGATTTTTCAGCAATATGCACCTGTTGGGAGCGCTGCAGGATTAGGTCTTTCGGAAGTTGAAGCAGCGCTCTCCCGTGCGGTTGCCCGCGGCGTTGATGTGAGCGCAGAGCATAGCAAAGTTGAGGCTCGGCTCGCGTCAGCAAATGCTTTTTCTGACGCCTATCGAAATTACATTTGGCCAGTCGAGGGTGTCGATGATCTCAAAATCGCGCCTTTCCATATATTGGCGACCGAGGGACGCGTTCATACTGATAAACCCCATAAGTGGCATATGGAAACTTTGAGCGAACTCGCTTCCACTGGCGACGACATCATTGTGGAAACGGCCTGGCGTAGCGTCGATCTATCTGATTTTGAGGCGTGTTCGAGCGCAGCAGCTTGGTGGGATGACATGACCGCTCAGGGCGGTGAGGGCATGGTAGTTAAACCTGCGACATTCATCGCGCGAGGCAAAAAGGGGCTTCTTCAGCCTGCTGTGAAAGTTCGCGGAAAAGAGTACCTACGCATCATCTACGGCCCCGACTACGATACATCGGATCACCTAGAGCGTCTGAAGCAGCGTGGGCTCGGCCGTAAACGATCGCTTGCGCTTCGCGAGTTTACGCTTGGATTAGAGTCGCTTGAGCGGTTTGCACGACATGCTCCATTGGCAAGAGTGCACGAGTGCGTGTTTGGCGTTCTGGCGTTAGAGACGGAACCGGTTGATCCACGCCTGTGATGATATGCTAAAAAACGAGGAAAGGACTTAGATCGACATCCGACATTGATTGAAACGTTTGGTCGGTGTTTTTTCCATCACGCATATTTTTGCATGGATATCTAATCCCTGCTTTGCTCCGACATTTTATCATTTCTAGTTTTTATTGGTTCTAAGCCAATGAATTCGCAAAAAGATAAAATGCCGGACCAATCAACGCGCATGGCCGCATCAACTTCAAAAGATCGAGAAGGATAGGTTTGGTATGAGCGCCTTGGCTAGGCGGACAGAGGACGCCGAGCCCAGGCGCGCAGGGTAGTCAATAAAATAAGCACC
>JBCCUK010000011.1:0-113498 GCA_039196965.1 Pseudomonadota bacterium
ATTATTTGAAATCGCACAGGTTTTGAAGAAGAGCCCTGGATGGTTTTATGATAATCTCGGGTATCCTAAATTTGACACAGATGACCCGAAGGATATGGACGAGTTTCACAGGTGCCTTGAGCTTCTCTCCAGACTAAGAGGCACGTCACGTATGCCTGTTATCCGTGAGGTGCTGGAGTATGCTTCCTACTCGCTTGATCAATAGTCCTCGGTTAGGTCGACCTGATCTTGTACTTGTCTAATATGTATTGCGCCAACTGTTTCACCCTGAACATATTTCCAGCGAGTAACAGAGACTTCGGTCATTTGTAACAGGCGGAATAGTTCGTCGTTAAATTCCGGATCGTCTGTTTCCCACTGAGTTGATATTTTGGTGAAATTGCGGATTTTGCGATTCAAGTCATCGGCAAGCTTCAGGTATTCAATTTGGTCCGGCGTGCCTGTCATGCTGCCTCCACTTTCTCATTATCGAACGGTTCACGGGATGAGATAAGCATGTCGTATAAATCTGAGATGCTGACCCCTGGCCATGGCGTTGGCCACACGATCGGATAATCGAGTGAATGTAATCTGTCGCCGTTTTTCAGATCGCTGATCGTATCGGTCTGAGGGAGCGCGCCGGGCTTGTCGAAGTAGCGCACATTATCGCCGGTATACCTGAACGAGATTGCCCGGCGTGGCTTGTCAGTTGTGTTTCCTCCGGCACCGTGAATGGTGCGCACGTGGTGGATGATCACATCACCTGGCTCCACGTCGAAGCTGATAATGTCATATTGGGATTCATCCGCTTCGATATCAGGACATTTGGGATCTTCAGAGCCTGGGAACACAGTCTGGGAGAGAAACATATTCGGGGCGTAGGTTTCACCGGACTTGTGGGACCCTCGCACATATCGGGTAACGCCATTCGACAGATCTGAAGGATCAAGAGGTATCCAGACGATTACCGACTGATCACCGGAAATCTGGAAGTAGGTGAGGTCCTGATGGAAGGGTGTTTTTAGGCGGGTGTGTGGGGCTTTGACAAAGGTGGAATCCTCCCACCAGTTCAGTGTTTCCGTATCCAGCAGCTCGGCAACGATTTGAGGAATTTTTGAGTCGAATCCAACGCGCCTGATACCGCGGTGATTGCGCCAGTCTCCGACTTTATAGAGAAACAAGCCTTCGTCTTCATGATTATCGTCCTCAAACAAAGGGCGGGCCTCGTCGTCAGATTGAATGACTGCTGCCAGGCCATCAACGTCAAAGCGGTCTGCTTTCCCGACATCAATGCTGGAATTTCCATCCCAAACCTGACGAGCGATGCTTTCAAGATCATAGCTGGTTTTGGACTGCCCGTGATCCCTTAACTGACGAGCAAGAACGCTTCGTAGCATTCCAATTTCTTGTGGGTCGAGAACGCCTCTCAGGCATACAACTCCATCCTCATCAAAGGTCTGCTTTTCAACTGCTGAAACTACTGACTGCGTGGTCATCACGCCGCCTCCTTCTTTTTGAACTGGTCAAAATCCGGCCGCCCTGCAAGCGGTGATACGGCGTACGTCAATTGTACGTTTGGATTCTGCAAGTTCCGCCGAGCGGCGAGTACGGCTTGCTCATCTACAAGGCCGGTACCGGCAATATATGTGTCCTGATCTTTTTCGTCGAAATACGGTGTCCCGAGGGGTTCAACGGGCATCAGGGAATTGATGGTCTGATAGAATGCCGGTCCGGTGTACCAGGCAATTTTTTTGATGCCTACTGCAACGCAGTATTCGCAAACGCCCGCGCACATGCGCCACATGATCTCCATGTATTCCCGTTTGGAAGAAAGATTGCGACTGATACAAAAGCGCGATGATTCCCAAACGCTCGGGTCTCTCGGGGGCGGTTGTAAGTTACACCGTTCCGACCAGAGTTCGGAAACCATATAGGGACTAGTTGTTGGATTGAGGCGGCAGCAACCGATTACGTCATCGCGGTCCGTATCGACATAGACGAGATAAATGGTTTCTTCGGTATCGAAGTCATCAATATCGATTTCATCATTTTGATTGGGAAATCGCCACCTCCATTGTTCAAAGCATACGTCGTGGCGCAGCACGAACATTTGGCGCAATCGATCGCGGACCAAATCTCGAACCTGGGGCGGGATAATTAAAATCATGGCTCAACTCCTTTGACGGTTTGACCATGACACCGAACAGATTTGTCGCTTACTATCCGATCGAGGGGTTGACTTAGGGAACGATCAGATCGCGAACGATTGCAGTTGTACAAGCCTGTACGGTGTTGACAGCATCAAGTTTTGAACGCGCTCTTTTTAGCGCGTCTTTCACGGCTGCTTCGCTGATTGCCATAATTCGAGATGTCTCCCAGGCGGATTTACCTACACTGGCAAAGTGCAGAACGTCCACTTCCTGCGGTGAAAGGTCCTTCCGATTTGCTTTTGGGAAGGGCGGATGAAAGCTTTCGAGCTTTGAATAACAATGGAGCGATGCCAGTTCGATTTCGGAAAGGTCCTGTGGTGACACGTCTATGCCTTCACCGCCAATCGAGATCCCGCCCAACGGAGCACCAGGTCGGCGCATAGGGAACGTATATCCTTCACCGAGCTTGTGTTCCTTAGCCTCATCCATCATCAGTTTACCAAAGCGGGAAGCATGTGAGTAGGCATCGTCCCAGGAGAACCGGAACTTGCAGGCCATTGCATATTTTACGACCGGATCATGAACGAGGTTCATGCCTTCAAACCTCTTATTGAGTAACTCACTTGGCCAGTTTGAGTGCATCATGGCCTTCTTTGCCTCGGGTCGCAGTGGATGTATGATTTGAGACACGAGGAAGTTCGAAAAACCGAAGCGCCTAACGAATAATATGTATCTGGCTAGCGTATCATCCGCTGATTGTGCTGTATCGATAGACTTTAAGGTGCCAAGTATATCGGCATGGATACGGCCCTGTTCCACGCAAAAGCTCCATCAGCCAGTTCCCTAACGTTAACTGTAGTTAATTTCGCTCAAAAGGCGAATCTAAAATTGTTTTCGAACTTATAATTTCTCTGCTGAATGCGCGTACCGCAAAACGGCGCGATGCCCTTCCAGAGTAGTTGAATCGAAGCCATACGCCTCCATCAACTCAGAGCGCAGACGTATGAGAGTACGGGGATAAGTTCTGGCAAGAGCCTGATAGAACGGTGTAGTAAGATTATCGATAGCGTCGAGCTCGTGGTTTAGTTTTTCCCAATTTATCAACGATTTAATCCTTTCGTTCTCGGTTGAAAATCCGGATTATCTCACGATCGGCTAAGGCCGGGGATAGATTTGAAGGCGGACAGCGTCGCCTGGCAGCGCCTCAATTGAGTCAGGTCGAACAATAGTTTGATCTCAACTGATTCAAACAATTAATTTGTAATGGAATAACATGCTTAGCGGTGGGGATAAGACTAAGAGTGATTATCAGGGCTGCACTTGCCCGCTCTGGTTGTTCTGCATGCTTTCTTTCCATTGTGTGACGAGTTGCTGCAGTCACATTGGCTACATCTGCTCAGCCATCAAGATCTGCCTTAAGCCAAATCCCGATTCTCGACGTCTTCTTTGGGTCATTTGCCGAACAACGCAGCTGCAGCCTTAGACTTCTCATATTCTTGCACAAGCTTCTGGATTCGATCGTTTGAGCGACCATAGCTGACGATCCTACAGTCCAGATCATAATGCATGTGATCAACCGCGGCGGCCAATATCGCCTCTTCAATCCAGTGAGGTGGATTACCGAAAACCCCTCCGCCAACCAGTGTTAGGAAGACACGGTTGTTGCCGGTACGTGACGCATTACTGGCGGCAATTCCGAATGTAGCCCCATAGGTAGCGCGTAAGATCAATCTAGCGAATGGTTCCCAAGATGCTGGTTCGAAAATCGAATATCCGATGGGCAGAGCCGAACAATAGACTTGCGACACCAATTGCGCAGCGTCAGTTGTCGTAACTTCTGTGTCCCACTGGATGCCAACGCAAAGCTGTCGCTCCAGATCTTCAATCTCTTCAGACGGCAACGAGGATAGATGTTGCTGAAGTGCGTCGAGACTGTCCTCAGTCGCAAAGGCATAGCCATTCTGCATTCGCCAATAGCCATTTTGATCATTATCTAGCAGCTTTCCAATTCTGGAGAGGCAATCGACCTGCCGGTCAGATGACTGACCAATCTGTCCATCAATATCGACAAAGTAATTTCGGAAGATTGTTCCAGCCCCGCACGAAATCGCACAGGCTGGCCCTTGAGTGTGATCTCGTTCATAGATGCCTACTCCGTGCTCCGGCGTGAGATTGGGCGATGCCATCTCGAGTAGGTTAAATTGAGACGCGGCCTGAAACAAAGCACCTGCGTTGTCTACTTCTCTATGAAGCTTTGCTACATCGCCGACTTGTTCTGAGAGGCGCAATTGTGGTCGATTACTAGAAGCGAAAGGTCTTCTTGCTTTGATCTCTTGAAGAGCTGATACCTCCAGTCGGCCGCAGATAAAGCTCCGCTCATTTGCCGTTGATCGCAGAACGCTGCCTTCCAAGATCAACTTGCGACGTACGGTTTCTGGATCACTCTCGGTGAAACCAACAAGGTCTTCAAACCAACTCAATTCGAATGCTCCGGGGCGAGTTTCGTCATGTAATCTTCTGTGTTCCTACTGATATCGCTATACGGGTCGAAAGCTGCCATCAGCCTGTTTTAAGCTGCTTACGTCTCTTTTTGGTCGGGGGCTGCTATAGTTGATAAAGCCGGACAGGTGCCGTAGCCATCTCTCTATGGCGGTTTGGCAGTTCACATTTCACTATGTCGAAAGACTAGCCGTAGAGAAGCTTGACGGGCCAGACGCCATAGTTCTCAGTGCTTTTCGCCCGGTTGATCTTGAACCATTCGATATTGATGCTGAAACAACAAGCTATTGGAAAGATCGTTCGCCCTATTCCTATGCTAAAGTCATGAAATCAATGCTGCCACCACGAACGTCGTGGAGCGACGATGCATTGATGTTTGGGGAGGAGAACGGCGACAGCGTCGAGCTTTGGGATGATGACGTCCGCATTCGCTTAGACATTCGAAGCTACAATGAGCCTCTTGTCAGGCAGCTTGTGGAATTAGCCGCAGCGGACGATCTAAAGCTAGCTATGAGTGAAACTGGCCGAGTTATAGCACCGACCTATGAGAAGCTAATCAGGGAAATCAAAAATTCACGGGCAATGAAGTTCATCTTAGACCCGAAAGGCCTGTTCGATATGATCGCAAAGGAGTCGGATTAGCGATCTTCTGAAGTTTCTAAAGCTGCCCTGAGCTGAATTTGGTGGGTCTGACGTCTCCTTTGGGTCATAAGTGGAAGCTGGGCGCACTCCGCGGTATGAAGAGGCATGGTATACTACTGGAATCAGGAATACTTTGAAGGTCTCAAAGAGATTGGGGAAGCTTACGCTCAGCGAAAAGGATATGAGCTTTTCGGCGAGTATTGTCTCCAAAAGGAATTAGGTCTGAAAAAGCGAGCCAATCAAACATCGCTTAAATTTGTAAATCGCTTGCAGCAGCAGTCGATATCTCATCGAAGAAACGCCGTAATGCAACTTTGCGAGTTGGACCAATGTAACCCAGAAGTTCACTCTCTTATCAATCATCATTTAGCGATACTGATTCAAACGACGCTCTTTGAGTGGAGCGAAAGCGAACCATCTTCAGCTGTTTCACATAGATGGGAGGCAATCTATGGCAGATATGATCGAAAGGGCCACGCTCTAGAGAAGGCGCTCAAACTAGCACCGGACGATCAGATGATCATTATTCGAAAATGTAGTTTGCTGGCCTATGAACTCGAGCATATGGTGCACCACCTTAACCAGAACATTATGCTGGGCGACGAAGCGGACGCCCGCGCCATATTAGCCGAACTTCAGAAATTATGCGGGCGCATCTCTCAGAGCGAGCAGAGTGGACACTTTGAAAGCGAGCTAAGCTACTACACTGAGTTGTTTGAACTCTGGGAACAATATCATGTTGACGGTATTGAACGGGGTTTTGTTGAATGGGCGAAGGATACAGCAGACTTCGACTGGTAAGTCGCTAACGTCTCCTCTGCCGCCGAGAGGAGACCAAAGCCGACTTCCGGCTTCTTACGGCTCCTTTTGGTCAAGGGGAGACTTAGCTTCATAACTGCCATAAACTGAGAGGATGCTTCGATATTCTTTGTTGATCATTTCTAGCCTCGCAATCTTGTTCGGATGCGATGCAACAAACGGTGCGAATAATTCAGATAACTTATGGTATATTTTTCCCGTCGATCAGGCCCATTTGGTTGAGAGGCAATGTTCTCGTCCATCGCCAGGACCAATTGATGAAACTTGGCAGCCGACCGAGACAACCATTGTCAATCTACTGGAGCCTTTAAGGGAGCTACTCCAACACGAGATTGAAGAATACAACACCCGTTTTGCGCGCCGCAATATCGCCGCACAAGCAGAGGCTTTAGACTACTCTTTTCAGTTTGCTGGCTTGGTTATCGAAGGCCAGAAAGTGATCTACGTGAACGGCATGCAGTCAAAAGAAGTGAACAGCTTATTAGGTGGCGATATTTCGAGCCTCTTCCTGATTTGTGATGGGGGTGCGATCACGTTTGGGGTTGAGTATGTGGTTTCGGAGAGGACATTTCGAAACTTTCAATTCAACGGCCATGCATAGGTTGTCGAGACTAGCAAATGCTTCGTCTTCGCCGCCGGACGCTTCCTTAAGTTGGATTCGGCACTCTAACGGCAGCTTTTGGTCAATCTCAGTCGAATTTGACTTTACCGCGACTGTTGTTCTCTGGACATCACAGTTGGCAGGGCTTCGGATCGCTTGCCCCTCTGTCGGCCTTTTCTGTACTGGCTTTGATACTCCCGGCGCTGTTTTGCAATTTCGTATAGGACGATGCCTGAGCTGGTGCCGAGATTGAGACTCTCGATCATCCCAAACATAGGGATCGCTATGCACAATTCGCTTGCATCGGCAGCAACTGAACTGATGCCTCGCGTTTCATTACCAAACCAAACGGCGAGCTTGGTATGCTGGGTATAATCGCCCTCGTGTAAATATATGTTCGTTTTACCCTTGATATGAGGTGACGTCACAACAGAAACAAAATTGTTTTTCTTCAAGTGTTCTAAACATGCCGCCGTGCTGTCAAAGCGCTTCACAAAAGTCCACTTGACCGCTGATACGGATGTTTTGGAAAGTGAGCGGCGTTCTCGCATATCTTGCCAATCGTCGGGCAGTGAATTTCTTGGATCTACGATATAAATTTTCTCAACACCAAGTGCGTTCGCATTTCGAATAACAGTCCCAATATTCTTGATGTTGGTTGGATCTTCCAAGACCGCAATTAGGTTCTTACAACGGAAATCTTTGATTTCGTTCGCTCGTTTACGGACCGAGTTTTTTGACTTCTTTGTTTCGTTTTCTTCCATAGATCCATACTACAGAACCAGTCGTTGCAAGCAAAGCGTCACATGACACCGCTGCTTAGTACGTCCGCTATGCCGCCGAGAGCGGACTTTAGGATTCGCGTCGCTATGCATTGGTAATTGGGCAGTACCTCGGCTCTTACGATCCACGTTATAAGGGCCACCAAGGCGGACGAAATCCATCAACAAAGGCCAGCATTGCTGTAGTAACCGGGCCTGAGACCTCCTTTTGGCCTCTTCGCATCTTGCCTATGGCAACCGGTCCATTAGCTGACAGTCCAAGAGCGTCTGCTAGTTCTTCGTCGGACAGTCCGAGCTGCAATCTGATTTTTTCAAATTGGCCAGCTGACAGGCGAGGCTTGGTAATGTCGCCCGTTTCAATTTGGGTGTGTTCTTCTCCCATGGGTATCTCCGTTTATTTATGAGCCGATGGCTCCTTGTCCCGCTGGACAGGAAGGCCCGCCACCTTTGCAGGCGACGTGCTAACCATTCAAGCGGCTTTGCCGAGCAAAGATATGATCTCTGCTGAAGCGGCCTTAGCTTCCGTGCTCGCTTCAACAGCGTCCATTTCAGCGGCACCAACTATCAACCGTGTTCCGGTCAGCGATGCGAAACTGGTTGAAATAGTAAGGAACAAGGCCAGCACAACATTGATAATATCGCGGTGGCTTCCCTTGATGATAGGTGCGCCACTCGCAACGACATGATTTAGTCGGGTCTCTTCCGCGCTCAGGGCCTTAGAGCTCTCTCTGGCCGCTATACCAAAAGCCAGCATTGCCGCTTCAGTCTTGCCACCTGCTTTCCCGTCTATCTTTCCATCATAGCGGCCAAGTACCTTTAGGAGCTTTTGGGCTGCGTAGATGTCGGTGCCATTCACAGTTTTCAGATTGATTGCAAGTTGATCAATCTCGTCTCGAACGCGGGGCAGAGCTAAAACTGCCGCATTGTAAGCTTCAAGACGATCCTGGTCAGATTGATTGCTCTGGACAGTTTGAAGGTCCATTGCCTGCCAGTTTCCGATCAAGTCTCCGGAGAGAGAGATGACGAGTAGCGCAATAGCAATCTGGCGCATGCTGCGATCGCTATCATCATGGAAAATACGAACGGCTGATACCGTCGCAAACGCTAAGATGGCAAATCCAACGCCGATCCAGCCGGCACCGGATATACTTTCAAAAGTACCCGCAAAGCCTTCAAAAGAAAACTTGGCAGACACGCAGAGAATGATTGTCCCGGCTCCTAAGGTTATGAGCCCGAGGACTTTACGCGTTAGTGTCATGTGACACCCTCCTTTATAAATGAGCCAATGGCTCTTTTGTGCCAGGTCGCATGGGGTTGCCCATTGCAGCGATGGCAATGGGCGTGCCCGGTGAGGCCTAGTGCTTCGCTTCTTTGCTTGCGGTAGCAGGGTCCTGCATTGCAGCGATCGAGGCGAGCAAAGTCGTTACTTCCTGAATCATCGGTCGAGCAGCGGCCAGCGCCGCGTTCATGGCCTGCACGTCATCACGGATGCCTGCGAGGTTTTCATGGACTGTCGCGATGGTACTGGATTTCTTGGACATTGAAGCTTCCTTTTTGTTTGAGCCCGAAGGCTCTGTTCGTGCATGAGCGCACGGGAAGGCCCCGGCGT
This sequence comes from Pseudomonadota bacterium, assembly GCA_039196965.1. Taxonomy (GTDB): domain Bacteria; phylum Pseudomonadota; class Alphaproteobacteria; order Caulobacterales; family Hyphomonadaceae; genus CALLCD01. The sequence continues at coordinate 9,082 of JBCCUK010000011.1, forward strand.
TCTGCCGAGGCTAACCGGTGGGCTCCTAGTTTGAGTGTTGTTCGACTACTGTTGCCACCAGATCGGCGGCACCCGGCCAATGCGCTTCACGCTTATACAGATGACAGCTGATCCAGTGGAACAGGTGAGACTCAATCGGCGGCTTGTCGTTTTGTAGATAGTGACACGCATTGCGTTCACACCTGGTGGCAATGCGTGCCAGTTGCTTGTCGAAGTATGTATCGTCGCCAGACTCCAACGCCCTAAGGCGATGATTGTTGGCGAATGCAAGCAATGCCATGGCTTCATCACGGGTCGATGGCTCGGTAAATGAAATTTGCAAAGCAACTATATCGCACCGGTCCAAGAGATCCGACTTTGCGTTATTGACAAAGGTGCTTTGATGCATGCCAACCGCTTTACTGAGCGCAGTGCCGGCAGGCTCTGACAGCTTCGTCTCGTCGAGCACTTGATACTGATCGTTCAGCCGACCGTACTCATTGAGTAGCCATGTCAAGCCGTTCTGCTCGACAGTTCCGTTCGACTTATTGCTCATTGTGCCGCCCTTCCGAATTCCATCATGTGACGAATGCTGAGGAGTGCGCTTTCGATGGCGTCGCCTGCAGTAGTGAGATCGCCATGAATTCGTATGTTGCGCCCGTGAGACGCCACGATGAGCTTGGCTTCGAGGTCTTCAAGGCTGGAGGCTGGCGCTTCAGCAATGCGGCAGGCGAGATCGGTTTCTAAATCTACGAGATGATCGAGATGTTCGTTGCTTCTCACAGACGTTTTCCCCGCCGCCTTATCCATAGCGTGCTCGAAGTCACATTTGGTCTTTGCTCCGAGGTACTCCGGCAGGATATCTGCAGGCCGGTACTTGATTGTCGTTTCCATCTTCATTCCTTTCTGAGCCGGTGGCTCACTTTCGTGCAGGCTGCACGGGATGACGCACCGAAGCCGGAGCTCCGATGCGCACACCGGTGAAGCCTTAAGTTCTGGAACCGAGCCGCTCGCATTTGGCGCAGAGATTGTTCGCCGCACCGCGGCGGGCAGCTTGCGCAAAGTATGGGTTCTTGGCTTTGAAGGCACGGCGTTCTGCGCGGCCCCGTTTTTCGTCTTCCTTCATTTCTTGAATGAGTCCTTCAAACCACTTGTCTGAGCCGGGTTCCGGTAGGTCTTTTGCCATGGGTGTAGGTTCCTTTGTTGAGCCCGAAGGCTCCGCTGCGACAGTGCAGCGGGCCGATCTCTTGGGAAAAGACCGAGCCGATAAACTGCCGACGTAAGTAGAAGGTCGCCCTCACCAGCGCTCTGTTGCACACGCGCTGATTCCCATGTCCCGCCCGGTCACTGATACCGGGCTAATGGCGGCTCATTTGATTTATGCCGTGGCACTTGAGCGTGTGCCGTGATCAGATTGAGCTGATGCCAGCAGTATGGGGTACCCCATATCATCTGTCAATGGGGTACCCAGATATTTTTGCGCGTGTTATGAGCGAAGCATGTCCGACAGAAGCAAAGCCCAGCGAGAAGCAGAGCGTCGCTATGAAGCCAAGAGGCAGAAGGCGGCGATCAAAATCCGACTAGACGACAATGATATGAATCGCCTCGACAATGCCCGGGGTGAAAAGAGCAGGGCAGCCTATGTCGAGGAAGCCACGATGGAAAAGCTGAAAAAGGACAAAGCCTAGTGCGGGCCATTCAGCTGCTAGGCGCGTTGTCTCTACTGGTGCTCGCATCAGCCTGCGGTGACAGTATCGACTTCGAGTTCGAAAATCGGTTCGAGGGAAGGGTAACCCGGATACTCGACGGCGATACATGGCGCATGGATACGGAACCGATCCGTGTTCGAGCCTGGGGTTATGATGCACCTGAATGTGTTCCTGACTGTGAGAATGGAGCCACAGTAAAGCTCCGAGAACTGATCACAGATCAGGATCTTGTTTGTGAATGGGTCAATCGGCAGCTGAGCTATGAGCGTAAGATTGTCAGGTGCTTTCTGCCCGATGGAACGGACATCGGCCAGGCCATGGTGGATTCTGGAACGGTGTTGGAGGTCTGCCGGTTTTCGAGGGGAGTTTATGGGACGTGTGGGTGATCACCGGTATCATTTGTGTTCTGAAGCGCACGGACGTTTCCACTCTACTCGCTCGCTGGATAGCGCGGAGATAAGTGAGTTGACTATCTCTTCGCCGCCTCCAATCGGATTGTAGATACCTACTACTCTTGGTTCAATTCGGACCTCATCATCATACATGAGCGCTTTGATTGCGCCCAATGCTGCAATCGCATTCTGGACTGTCGTTCTGTTTAACTCGGACTGAATGGGCAGCGTAGATGATATTGCTTTTCCATTTATTCCAAGTGTTTGAACTGTCAGAGATCCTGTTACCTGGCCATTTTCTGCTGCCAATGAGATCGCGTCCAGACCGGACAAGTTCGATTTGCCTTTGATTGCGATTACGTCCGCAATCACGCGGAGTCCAACTCCAACATAAACCGGCACATTCACAACGGTTGGCGTAGTCACGTTCCAGGTTTGATTGGATGAACGCGCGGTATCCTTGTTATCCAAATTCGTGCCAGAACTACGGGTGCGTTGAGGGGCTGGAATAACGCCGCCACCAGGTTTAGGAACTTGAGTGCCCCGATCGATTTCTACGTATCCTGAACGAGATGTAGACCCATCATCATAGGACTTGTCGAATAGTCCAACTTGCGTCAGCCTTCCATTTATGTACTCAAACCTTCGTGCAAAGAACTTTTCGTTTGCGACATCTACGTTGATGTAATCGACAATGATCTGGTATCTGTATCCCTTCTGCGTTGTTTCTACCGGTCCAAATGATACTTTGCCGCCCAGGTCGAACGTCTTGTATGCTATACGAACATTGTTGTCCGGGAAGGCTTCGGGGAGAGACAATAACTTGCCCTCGTTTTCTTTACAGCTATCAGCTAAACCCTCTTTCACCGAAAATGGATCTATCGGAACATAGCTGTAGGCGGAATTCGATTCCCCAAGACTGTCCCTAAAATCGTCAATGGACAAGGTGCTACCTAGCGATTGGCATCCGACTAAAATGCTAACAAGAAACAGGTACGAATATCTTCGCACTGGACCCCCCTTATTTTCTCCAAATATCATCCTTATGCAGAGTTTTTCATCTCTTAGAACGACACACAGCACGTCCTCTATTATTTTAGAGATCGAAGACCCTCTGTGACAACGGTCACAAGATGACCAGCTATCGGCATTGACCCCAGATCAGCTAGCTGTTTGTCGCAGGCAACGGTTTCTTACTTCGTCAAGCGCTCGCTTTCGGCTTTCCAATGTATCGCGCAACTTTCGGATTGGCCCGCCATAGCCAACCATTATCACCGAACTCTCCAGGAAGCGGTTTCACTCCGATCTGCTGGCCGGCAAGACGGATCATCGCCTGCTGACGTTTGTTCAATCCAACTTTTGACGGATCACCTTCTGGAACTTCGCCTTCATACTCCAATGGGTAGGCCTTGCTGATCAGAATTGAGTGCTGCTCTGTGAGCGCCGGAATGAACGTATCAAACAGAACGTCGCGTATACCGTTCAGAAATCTGGGCTCCTCGAGCCATATATGCATCAGATCTATGACCTCACCATAATCGAAAAGTACAGCCGGATCTTCCGACCAACAGGAGCTTATGGTTTTACCTAGCTCCAGACAGTAGAGCGAATAGCTGTCAAAAAGCTCCACGATCCAGTCTTCATCAAGGTTAGTGGACCCCTGATAAGCGTGTATCTCTACAGCTCCGACGCATTCATTTCCATGATCGATCCATGCGAATAGGTCTCGCGTTCTTATCCAAGGTTGTTCCAGCTCCCACAGCTCTTTGTTGTCGTCGTACACCGGCCCAATATGGAACCAGTCATCCACGCGATATCTGATTGTTCTTTGTGGTGAGCCAATCGACAGCATGTGAGGGTAGCCTCGCAGTCTCTGCAGCTCTTCGTCAGTAAATCTTGGCCGCCCACGTCGCCTGATCCGATATGGATCCTTATGCAAATCAACAACTTTGGTCATTTCTCATAAAGACTCGCTGCTGCCCCTGTGCCACGTTTATAGCATGGGGGGACCGCCAACGATCGCAGAGATGCGCGCAGAAGACAAAGTCTATGCGATCACGATCCATTGTGGGTCGAACTCGTGCACGCATAAGAAGACGTTCAGCCTCGATGAGCTGCCAGACCGCGCTGTCTTTGATCATTTCCGCTGGCCTTCTAGCCACAAGCCATATCCGTTTTGAAATAGCTGTTCGAGAGCGCAACTCTGTTTCCTGGATGCGTACAAAAGCACTATTCACTTATATCGTTGAGATCAGAAAAAACGCGGAGTCTAATCCTCAAAAGCGTACGTTCAGCGGCTTGAATCCGGTAGATACTCTGCCAATTGGGGGGACTCCGGAAACGGCGGAACGCTATAGAGATCTGACCTCGGAGAAAAGCCTATTAGCGAAGACCGCAATCGAAAGAAAAGTAAAACGTACTCTTCGACTGAATATTCTGTTGTTTCTAATATTTTTGTACGGAACCATTTTCTTGATCGATTTTCTCTATGACACCTATCCCAATCTATTTTGAGTTCTATTGACTAAGCACATCGACAAAGCGATTTGTGGAAAGGCGCGCATTGGCGGTGAATAATTCCGGCTTCAACTTCCGGAAAATTTTCCTTAAGTTGGAATACAAGGAACATCGGGGGCGCAGACAACAATGAAACTGAAAGCAGGGATCCTTGCACTGGCGCTCTCGCCTCTATGTTCCGCCCAGGTCGATGACGTGCCAATTCCGCTGATCGTTAATATCGTGGCTGCATCTGAAGCTTGCCCGACTCTTTGGCCCGACGCGATCGATATTGCTGTATCCGAGATCTCTCAATCGGGTAATTCGCTGGAAGTGCTGCAAGAGGATGATGTGAAGGGGCTTGCGCCCAAAACCGAAGTTGTAACCCTCAACCTGGTGGACAATGATCAACAGGGGCAGTGCCAAACGATTGTAGAGGCGGGGCACTCCATACGGGGTGAGATAATTGCGGCTGATGGTCTCTTGATCGCTTATCTTGGTGATACCGCATCATCTTATAATGTGGTGGCGTTCGAAGCGTTCGACGTACCAGCGGCGGGGTCATATTTAGTGGTCGAGCTGGAACGATTTCGGAATTTGGTGCAGGCCCGCCGCGCTACAAACCGGCCAATTGGCAACTGAAAAAAAATTTGATCAGATTTTTTTCACTTACTCTGTGAACGGACATGAACAGTCCTGAATACACATGAGTAGACACAAGAAATCCAAACCCCATGACGCGCGCGCGAGGCGCTGTTGCAAGTCCAAAAAACTCACTGCAAGAATTGGTCTTTCTCCGAGGGTGAGCCGCAAGAATAAATCAAACTACGGATTTATATAGCGCTCTCGAAATTGAGGATTGTAGGCCATGGCCGTGAGACCGTTCCCCGGCTTTGGGGGCTATCAAGGATATCAAGGCTACCAGGGATATAGTGGTCATCAGGACGTTGGGTCGAATGACGACGCGCAGATAGAGTCGATTGCGCAGGCGCTTGCAGCCCCCAATCCCGCGCAGAGCCAGCTGCAGGCTCCCACGGATATGGATCACCAGATTGCTGAACTGTTGATGCAGCGCGGCATGAGCTCAGAGCCGATTTATCATTGGGCCGGGGGTCTGGCCCGTATGGGGACGGCTGCCATTGCGGCATGGAAGTCCAGAAAGAACGAACGGCAGCAGGCGGAGTATGATGCGTCGGAAGACGAACGAATACAGGGGCTTGTTGATGCGTTGATGCTGGGGCCGAGAGACAGAGCGGCCTTCGAGCTCACAGGGCAGTTGCCGCAAGCTCAGCAGGGGCCAGAACCCTTTACACTAAATCCTGGACAAGCTCGCTTTAGCCCAGATGGAAGCCAAATTGCGGCGCTTGATGCGCCGCCACCTGACTTGAAACCGGTTGAAGGCGATGGCGATATCTTCGCGTTCAATCCTCAGACGGGTGGCGCTGTGGCCACCGGCATCGGCAACAAGCCGCGCAGTGCGCCAATCAACATTCAGACCGGTGATGTTGACCAAGGCCAGCGTCCTATCTTGGGGCAGGTGCCAAAAGGCATGCAGGGCATCTATGATCCCGAAAAACAGAGATTTCGTTATGAGCCGGTTCAAGGCAGTGACGTCGAGAGGGATCGTGCCCAGGCAGGGCTTCGCGCCTTCTATAGCATTCAGGCTAGTGAAGAGCAGTTTACGACGGTTTCGTCAGCGATCGATAGAGCCATCGAGCAAGCTGACTTCTGGTCCGCAGGACTCATGGCACAAGCCACACAGGATATCGGATCAACCCCAGCCCGAAACCTCAAAGCCACACTTGATGCTGTCGTTGCCAATATCGGTTTCGATAAGCTGCAGGAGATGAGGGATAGCAGCGCAACCGGCGCAGCCCTCGGCAATGTCACCGAGAAAGAAATCACCTTCCTACAGTCGGTGCGCGGTTCACTGGATCAGATCCAGAGCCCTGAGCAGCTCATATCCACACTGGGAGATGTTAAAGCGTCAATCCAGCGTCTGCTGGAATATGAGCGTATCATATACGAGATCGAGTATGGCGGGCTTGCAAATGGCGGGGCCAGGACCATTGCGCCAACAGGACCACAGACGGAACTACCACCTGGCTTTGAGGTGGTTGAATGAGCGAATACGCCGTCAATCCTCAGACTGGGCAAGTCCTAAAGCGTGACGGGCAGGGCGGTTGGACCAAAGTCCAGTCGGCACGAAATGCTGGCGGCGAAGTGCTTATCAATGAAGGGGCAGGTTGGACGTCGATCCCTGGCAGATCCTCTCAGGCGTCAGCATCGACTTCAAATCTCGGTCTATCTGCAACGCCGCAAGCCGGACCGGATCAGAACCGGGTTCGTCAATTTGCACAGCAGCTGCAGGCCGATGGATTTGCTTCGAATTGGTCTGATGACGAACTAATGACCCGCGCGCAAGAAATAGCGCGGCAAAACCCAACTGGACGCATCAGGACAGCACCTGCTTCGAGCATCGATGCACCCCCGAATGAATTACGGGGGCCGGTCGAGAGCTCGCAAAAGAATATCGGCCCTGGATGGGGCGGACGGGCCCAGGCCGCAAGTATCTCAGCCATTGATACTGTCAACCAGTTTCCGGGCGCTGGCCATGTCATGCGCGGCATCGTCGGGGGTGTGAACACAGCACTTGGCGGGGATGAAACAACGCTCGCACCGATAAATGAAACGTTCGATGCGGCCAAACTAGAAGCTGTTGAGACGCACCCGAATTCGTCAAGTGTGGGAGATTTAGCCGCCTTTGCATCAGGCCCTGGACAAATCATTTATCAGGGGGGCGCAAAGGTCGGTGCCCCGATCATGGCCCAAGTTTCTAAGCGGGTGTCAGGGTCGGGCGTACCGGCCAGGCTTGCGCGGTACGCTACACGGCTCGCCGGTTTGGGTGCCGTTGGAGCGGCCGAAGTGGCAGGATCTGATGCAACGCAGGGTGCGCGCAACGAAGCATTGCTGACGGGGCAGGAGCCAACGCTTGAAAGGGGCCTGGAGCTAGGCAAGGAAGCCCTTCAGAATCCATTGAACTATGCCGGGCTGCCTATGATCAGCCTGCTCTATCGGACCCTGCGCGCGCCCGCGTCCAAGGTCTCCGGGCTCTTTACCGGAACCGGCTCCTCGGTGACGCCGCGCAATGTACAGCGCCAGATTGAGCGCGCGACCGGCGGTGCAGTTCCGTCTAATGCGAGCATGAACCAGGCCGCAGGAGATCTGAACGCTGGCATGTTTGGTGAGGACATGACGCGTCGCGCGGTCAAGGATTATGGCCACCTGATGCAGGCGCTCCAAAACGCCGATGTTCCCCCGGATCGTATCATTACGGGGTTCAACCGCATCGCCAATAGCGGCATCGAGCCCGGAAGCCGGGATGATCTGACAAGGCTGCTGGAGCGGGAGTTTGCCTCCGAATATCCGGGTGTTGTCCGCAACCTTCGCGAATTCCTCCTTAAGGTGGGGATCGAAGGCAAGCCGGGCATTCAACAGACACTGCGCGGCCGCTCCGATATACTGCGCCAAAGTCAGGCGAATGAACTTCGAACCAGTGCGCAGACAGAGCTGGGATCGCAACCGCGCATTCAAGCGGGTGATGAACTCAATGACCAACTTCGCACCAAAGGTGCCGAATACGATCGGCTGCTGGCGGCGGCTCCGCGCAATTCGCAGTACGCCGATGAAGCAGCAGAATTGGCCCTTAGGGCGCCGGAGCTTTCCGACGCACTAGCTGCCCAGGCTCGGAATGCTGGCGTTGATGTTGAAACCCTAGTTCGCCGCAATCCCTTTGCTGCATTGCATTGGGTGCAGTCGCAGATTACCGACCCATCGCTTGGTCCAACGAGGCGATCAATGCAGGACCTGCTGGAGCGCGGCGTTCCCGGGTACAAGCAGTTGCGTAACGAATATCACCGGATTGCCACGGCCAGGGATGCGCTCGGCTACTTTGATCAGCAGACTGGCCAATATGTTCCAGGCATTGGCGACAGGCTTGCAGGACGCGGAAACTCTCTTACGGGTGCAGCAAAGAATGAGCTGGGCGCAGATCATCTGGCGAGAGAGTACACCAAGCTTGCCGAGTTTGATGATCAGGCTGCGAAAGCGGCGGATCTGTCATTCAGGGATGTGGTCACAGACCCCTTGAGAGGCACCCGCACAACTGGCTTGGACAATTACGGGCAAGATGTTGCAGGCGCACGCCTCGGAGCCATGCAGACAGAGGGTGTCACGGACAGCCTAACTCAGATCCTCGGACAAAGAGGACAGCGGCTGAGCGATACAATCCGGCGCATTGTCGATGAGAGACAGTATCTTGCCGACATTGGTTCTGGAACGGGGAGCAACACTGTCAACAAGGCCCAGGCGTCAACCAATGGTGCACAGCCCATGTCTCACGGGCTGGGACGGCTAACGACAGATGCTGGCTCTGCGGCGCTCCTTGACGGCGCTCTGATGATGACGGGTAACGTCCCCATTGTGACGGCCTTGCGCTGGGGCGCTCCAGGGCTTGCGAGAAGGTTCCAGCCACGACCGAATACGCAAGCGCGCATTGCCGAGCGCATGACAAGACCGTTGAATGAAGCCGCACCGTCAGCGAGCGAGATGGATATTGCCCGTTTGCTAATGCGCCCCAATGCCAATCGCCGGAACTATGTCGAGAGCATCGCCGATTTGCTTACGTCATCACAAGTTGGCTCGCCGCCTCGCACCCGGTCGCGAGGTCGTGAAAGTGAAGCTGGGTCTATTGATCCGCGCTTGCTCGGTCTCAATGCTCAGAATGATCTTCTTTCCTCTGCAACGGAGAACCCATCGCGTACCCAAATTGGCCGTATGATGGGCCAGCAGAAACGACAGGGCAGCCTACCAATTGTCCGGCTAATTCAAACGGAAGATGGGAGGGTCCTCGCATTCGATGGAACTCGCTATACCCATGCCGACTTTGCGAATTCTTTGGGCGTTGATTTCGGAACGGTCGGTCGCGCAGTGGTCCAGAACACGCCCGATCAGCCTCGAAACCTTCAGTGGTTCGATGCCAATGACCAACCTTGGCAATTCCACAGCCGAACACAGGAGCCGACGCGTGCAGCCGCGTTCAATGATCCGAGATTATCCGCGCAGGAAAACCGTATCGTTGAAATGCGCCGCAATGGCTTCACCAATCAGGACATTGCGGACCTTGATGATACATCGCCGGAAACGGTCAAGGTCGCGCTTTCAAAGGCTCGCAGAAAAGCACCAGACATCGAGATCCCCCGCATGCAGGTCGGACAAAGGGGAACGCTGCTTCCGATTGTTCGGGAGCTAAGCGAACAGTATCCAGACCTGAACGCCACACAGATTGCCGAGCGGGCGAGCGCAAGACTAGGGCGAACGGTGACCCGCGATAACGTCTATGTCGCGCAATCGAGACTTCGCCATGGACGCACCGAAGGCTTGGAAGAGGGCTTTGTCGATCCCGATATCCTTCGCGTAGGTGCCAATATGATCATGAGGGGTCCGGTTTCTGGTGGCGTCCAGGGCGGCATGATTGGTGCCATGGTCCCGGCCAACGATTCTGAGCAGCTGAAGCAAAACATCTTCACGGGAATGACTGTTGGGGCGTTCGGCGGAAGCGCCCGCTCTCACCACCGCAACGGTGGCAGGCGTACACAAACGGGTATTATAACCAATCGCGGTAACGGCGCTCGCGAGGGAACTCGCGCACGGCGTCAGGTGGGTCAGGCAGGCAAACCAAGTCAGCGAGACCGGGCAATCGAGCTGCGAAGCGCAGGGATGACCGATCAGCAGATTGCAAGCGAATTGAGTTTGAGTCTCGATCAGGTAAACAATCTACTGCTTGGTGTGCCACGACCAAAGATCCGTCGTGTTGGCGGTTAGAAGATGCAGGTAATTTCGTCGATCCCGAGCAGCTTTGCGATGGATTCAATTCGTGTGCGCTCTTTACGGCAATCTGGATGGCGTTTGCCGAGCTCCTTGCACATTAGACGGTACTCCGCCAGCAGACTGGTCAGCATATTCATGGAGGCGGGCGGCTCCGGCATTGGCTTCTCATACATGACTAGCTCACTCGGTATGGCGTTAGGCCAAAGGTTTCGGCGTATAGTTCAACGCCTTCCCATTGTAGTGCGAGTTGCTCGTCGGTCTTATCGCCGTCCCGGATCGCATCTTCGTAACTTAAGATCAGGAGATGCAGCGTCTCGTCTGCGCCTGATTGGGTTGTTTCGTTGGATTGCTGCATGGTCGCGCCCTCACATTTGTTGCGGTGGCGGAATGATTGCCAGCGATGATTGCCGAGAGGTTAACGCGGTCGCCTTGGAGGAGCCACGCGTCAGCAGATCCTGGAAACGTGTTCTATTCCATTCCGATCTGCGAAGAGCTGAATTCCGCGCCGGATCTCATCGAGAATTGGATCGTCCTTGTCTCGCCGTTTGCGCTCGTGCTCATATGCGCGTTCCAATACGAAAAGCGCTTCGCTCAAAGGGTCTAGATCCGGACACCCAGGATCATTCCAGACGTCCGAACAGAACCTTCGAAACTCTGGATCATCGAGAAAATTCTGAAGCTCAGTGTCATCCAGCATAGGAGAAGTCTATCACTATGTCCTGCGAAACCATAGAGGATCTTTATAGCCGACACCGCAAACGCTGTGGAGCCAAAACCCGCTCGGGCGCGCCTTGCCAATGTAAGGTTGTTCCCGGCCGCACTCGTTGCAAGCTGCATGGCGGGGCAACACCGTTGAGACGTCAGATGATAAATAATCAATATAAATCAAATCGGGGTGTTGGTTAGAATGAGCCGAGGCGGAAAAAGAGTTGGAGCCGGCCGTCCAAAAGGTGCGCTAGGAACCAAAACTGTGCTGATTCGCAATGCTGTTTTGGAAGCCGCTGAGGCTGTCGGCGAGGATGGTAATGGCAAAGATGGTTTGGTTGGATACCTAAAAGATCTTGCTATCAATGAAAGGAAATCGTTCGCAACTTTGCTTAGTCGCGCAATGCCAATGCAGGTCGAAGCCAGCGCCGATGGAGCCGGTGAGCCGGTAACTGTCAAAATACAATACGTCGGCGCGAAAGATGAAAGAAGCCGGGGCCTTAAAACGGAGGCCTAAAACGGATCACTATTTCTGAAGCCTAGAAGGCTAATACAAACCCTTCGAAACAAGACTATCCTGCTTTTTTAGAGGCCATACGCGCGAGGCGTCTTCTGATTCAGAAAAGAGGACTCCTGAAAATTCAGAAGGGTAAAATCCTCCGAGCATCCGAGGTTGCGGACTGCCTTCAACATTGCCCGAGAGTCGCAGATAATGAATTTGGTAGATGGAGTGGCGCAGTTTGTTGAAACGCGACCGTAGGGCCGCTCTGTCGCTTACTATTGTAGGCTTTAGTGTCCCCACACGCGGGTTTCACCTGTGGACGCTATACTGGTCATGCCAGCAAATTTGCGGGCAGTTAATCAAAGGGAGCACTCCATGATTCGCTGCGACACTTATATCCGTACATGTATCGACGAACTTGAAGCAAAGATCTTAGATTTGAAACGGGTCGCAAAGCCATTCCGTAAAAGCATGGCATCGTCGATGATTAGATTTCCCGATCGATCAGAGCGCGACACAACGATGGAGACATTAGCGGATATCGAACAGGAGCTCTGTAATTGCCGACAGAGCATTTCAATGTATGAGAGTTTTCTCGAGGCAGAGGAGAATTCATAGAATTGAAAGCAGCGGATCATTTAGAAAAGATCGTCTTGCCGGCCGTTCGAGAGTTCTTCGCCGCTGAAGATTCGCTTTCAGCGCCAGCACAAGACCAATCTCCGGAAGCAGAATACTTCAAAGTAACAGCGCTACGCCGAGCTCGAACTGCGTCGATTGAATTGAATCACCTTGCAGACACCCATGCTAATTTCACACAATCTTCGCTGGCTTCAGTACGGACGCTCATATCGAGCAACTGCACCATGCTCCGCTCCAATACTATGTGCCACGATTGCTCGTTATTGCGGGACATCGCCGATGTCTTCAAGCATAGCAGCATCGATCGAAAAAGCGCCACCATTAAACACTCAAAGGCTGTTGTAACCGTTTCTACGGGATATGGTGAATTAGGCTACGGTGAAGGCAAATTCGACGGTACTGAGCAAATCATTGTGGAACTTCCGAATGGTGACAAACGGGCCTTGTCAAGCATTCTCCAAAATGTGGTTGATGCATGGCGACGACTGTTGGTTCTTTCTTTACCGCCGGTTTCTGAGTTTTAGGCGCGAACTTCGGGAACGGCTTGTTCAATTACGGTTCGAGCCATCTCGTAAGTACGACCAGATCCGAGACCAGCGACGCGGGCGGCGTGGTCCCGTGTCTCGCCGCGTACTAAGTCCGGAAAATTTTCCGGACTTTTTGGCCTTCGATTTCGACCCACTAGTTTACTTGCAACCGCTTACGCAATTCCTACTCGTTCGGTGACCGTAAAGTCTTTTCGCATCTCGTTCTCGTCGTGCTCGCCCTCAACAAGCGAAGTGACGTTCACAACGCGGGCTTCAATCTCTATCCAGCCGAGAATGTTTTGAGAGAGGTTTGCTACTTCGCAATTTGCTGATCCTCGGCTTATTATCTGAAAATCCAAAGTAGAACCTTATGAGAATTCAATGAAGTTCCGTCTTACCTATGAGGGGAAATTGCTAGGTGCGAGCAGAAATAGTCCGCGAGCTGCACATAAGAACGACATAAGACTCCAGCTTCATCCACAGCTAAAACGATTGTGGCAAGCGAATGCCTGGCTGAAAGACCTTGCAGGATTGAAGTTCCCCAAATTCGCAGAAGCTGTAAAAGGACAAACCCTTAGAAATCCGGGCCATTGGGATAACTGCCAAACGTATAGTGAGTTATTGCCTCTCCATCATAGGCACCATGGGCAAATGTGGTCTCCACTGATCAGGCAAGAGATGCAGTTGAGTTGTGCGGTTGATATCCTTTTTCTGCGCGAAGGTGCCAGGGGCGGCATCTTAAACGTTGGCGATATTGATGGGCGGCTAAAGACCTTATTCGACGCGCTTGCAATTCCAAGGAGTCCTGCAGGTCTTCCGGAGCCTAGACCAAAAGATTCTATATACGTGTTGCTAGGTGACGACTCACTAATTTCCCGCGTTAGCGTGGAGACCGACGAATTGCTTCAGCCAACGAGTAGTAATGTTGGCCAAAACGATTCCAGATTAGTGATAACTGTGAACATTACGCCTATGATTGCGAACTATTTTACTCTTGGATTTACCGGCGACTAGTGGCCACTCTCAGTGAGAAATAGCCCTCGCATCGGACTGTCTGCCGATTTTTTTGTTTCAAATTTGATCGTTGGAAGTGCTTCTTTTTACTTCAAAAGGTGCCGCCCACTAGTCTCCATATAGATGCTTATCGTCGTTGAAATGTGTCTCACCGCTAACTCCGCGAGTGTTTATATGACAGTTCTAGCGTTCTTGTTTCGGCAATTTCTCTTTTCACGTTTCCATCAAACTCAATGATGCTGGCCCGCTCTAGAAAATCGATCCATTCGCCGACGTGAGCATCGTGCTGGGCAATGCTCTTGAGCCTTACGTTCAACGCAAGGACTGGTCGATACTTTTTGTAGATCGGAAGTGCTTGGACAGCGGTCATTTCTTTCTCTTGTCAATGAACACACCCCCGTGTGGATCATGTGAATTGAGCTAATGATTGCTCCAGCGATCGTTATCAACACCATTCGCACAATTCACATAGGGGTATCATTTTATAGAAGTCTTGGGTTCACCTCGTATCTTTGTTCTTTTGTTCGTGTGCGCATTTGTCTGATGAATGAATCCGTTACCAGCAAATCGAGCGCTTCTTGAAGATGATCAAATTTGGTCGTCGACTGGCGCGCTCCAGGAAGTGTAATCCCATCAGGAAGACACTCACCTCGTTTAAGCGCGTACTTCGTAAATTGCTCTATATTGTATTTTCGGATCAGCCCGATGAGATCGATCGCCATTCGGTCGCCCGGTGGAAGATCTACCGTGAAATACACCCGCCGGCATTGTGGCAGGTAATATCCATCCATAAGGCCGAGCGCACCCCGCATGTACTCCGCCTCCAACTCAAGAGTTGGCGGATACTGAGACTGGGAGAAGGCCCAGTCAATTAGTTTGAGGGCACCAGAAAGACGCAGAACGTAGCCTCGCATTTTCCCATGGGCGGATGCAAATTTTCCGAATAAGTCTTTTCCTTCGTTTTTATTCCGCACGTAAAACGGCTCATATTCATTTTTGGCTTCGTGTGTAGGCACAAGTGTATGAAATTCTGCACTATCTGGCGGCGACAGCTTTGATAGTCTATCTAACGCACGGTTAAGTGGGGAGGGATCGCTGCCTTGTGGCAAACGATCGACATCAATTCCGTTTGGCCAGTGAATGAGAAATCGGCTGGCTAACCCGTCATCGGCGTTACCCTTAATAAGGAGGTCGCGGAGCGTAGTAGGTTGAATGCCGCCTGCCATATTGAACAGATGGCGGCTGACGCTAATCGGATCGCTCCCTTTTCGGTCGGTATAAGACGAACCGCCGGACCACGCTGTCAAAAAATAGCTTCTTCCAGATATGCCAGAATAACCGTCCATAGCTTGTATAGAGCCTGACAACTCATCCCTCAGTACCATTAGCCCTTTTGGGCTCACTGCTTCCAGCGGAGGCAAAGCTTCTGGTGTGACATCGTTCGTTAATACACGAGGTGGCCGTTTGCGAGCTTCTTCAAGAGATTGGCGAGCCTCTTTGGAGTCGTCAGGCAGAAGCATTAGTTGCTGATCGATCTCCGCTTCGTGCTCGGACTGATATCTCTTTTGTATTATTCCTAGCTGCTTATCAAAGGGTGCCAAGCTGGGACTTTTGCCACTTGAAGAATTTCCTAGGTTCAGAACCCAGATGTTGATTGGTTCTAGCCAGCCGCGATTGGCTTCAACGCTATATATCTTTCCGCAAAGCGCTGAAACCGAAGCCAGAAGCCACGCCGCGTAGAAATCTGGCGCTAAATCATTGCCGCGCGCCGCTTCACAAATCCACGGTGTAGCGTTCCCAAAATAAGCTACAGGGTATGGGGGTGGATCCGGTTGGTCTCTGAGGATGCCCCAGTTTGGGGTCGGCCATGAACAGCCAGGTTCTGAGCGCTGTTCGATCTCGCCTTGGGTTATATCGACAATTATAGCTTCAGCGGTTGTGGCATCAGTCATTGCGCCCCTCCGGTTTTTTTCTCGGTGTTGTTTGACCAGCACTCCAACCGCTCCGGATGGTAGCGTGAACCGAACTTCGGCCGTCGGATTCTATAAGCCCATTGGCTCGCGCAGCCTGAAGAATAGCGTTTTTTACAGGCACTTCAGGAAGCCCGCCGCCGGCTACGATGGATGCTAAGGCTGCACTGGTTTTGAATAGTTGCTGATTTCGCCCACCAACGCCGCAGTGAACCAAAGCGCTGATTTCGGATTGGAATGCTCGTTCCCAGTATCGGTCAAGTGTGCTTCCCGAAAACGAGCAATGTTCCCCAATCTCATTTTCTGGTAACTTGGGTGGCCGTAAATCTTCGACCAGAGCATCGGGTGCTAAAGGGGGTGCTTCCAGCCATCTAAGCCATTGATACGAACCCCGCTTCAACGAGGTCGGCGGCACCGTGATTACGCCGCCATTCGTCCTGACATCGACGCCCTTGATCGGAAACTTGCCATCTTGCGATGTCCAATTGCGAACCTCGCTGCCGTCCGGCAAGCTGAAGTAAAGGTGAAAGCCTCCACTTGGGGATCTGGCTACCGGACATGCTGGGAGGTTGAATTCGGTCTTCAGCTGCGCGCCGATTTCGGTCGCATTCCATCCGCGTTCGGGGCGATGATCGATGTCCAGAACGACAATCGATTTAGGGACGGCGACGGCCAAAGCGATTTGGCTATTTGGGCCGAGTACGTGCGCGTAATTCGGATCTAGGCCGAGATCCAGCAAGGCTTGATAATCCAACTCGAATGCCTTGCGGACGGTTTCCGGTGAAGGCACTTCGACGTTCTTCCATTTGTGCATGGGGATCTTGCGTTGCCCCGTCATGATGACGCGCCAGCCATGGGCGGAATAGGCATGCGCTGCCTCAGCTAGCGACCTTGATTGCGTGCAGGGAAGCAGGATCATGTGGGACACCCTCCGGCGAAAAAATCCAAGGCCGCTTGCCGTGCGAGCTGGTGGTCTAAGGCTGCGTGTTCGGTCTCGATGCATTCTCCTCTGTGAGAGGGGTCTAGCTCTCCAGCCCATTGAAGTGCGTCGTTGCAATCCTGAAAGTTCTCAACCGACAACGGCAATTGAACGCCATTAATCAAAACGAGCTGCAGGGGCGCTCGCATCTTCCTGCCGGAAAAGACGAGGACGCTTTCAGCGCGCCAGGCGGTGGGGAAAACGACGTTATTCAATGCTGCCTCCCTCGAGGCAGTGAGCCCGTCTTATCCGATTTGATCTGTCATAGGCCGCTGCAGCTGCCTCAAAGAGCTTCAAGCGGATGGACCGCGTATCCATCATTGAACCATCTTCGGAGGCTCTTTCACCGCGTTTGCGGGCGAGCTCAGCCAGCAATTCGGGCGTACAGCCACGCTGCCAGAGTGGAGGTGTCGCGTTCATGCCGCCGCCCTCCAAGTCGATGGTCGGTAGAGTGCGGTTTCTCCTATATCTAGCCGCAGCCTGGAGCCTGTTTTGCGTTGGTAAGACCGTCCGAAAAAAAGCGCATCAATCGCCGTGCTTGCCGCCAAGCGGGAAAAATTTTTAGGAGGGCGCTGACCGTGCTTGCAAATAATCCCCAACTGTCCGGGTGTGGCAGGTGTCGAGCTTTCAATATCCTCAAAATCAATCGGTAGATCGCCATGCTTGGCCAATTTCGCGTTGGTTGCTCGCATGCAAAGGTGTAACCTACCTTTTTCAATGCATTCAGCATTTCGGGGAAACCGACCGTCCTGATCGGCAACCTTGAAAAACGCCAGAAAGTTCCGGGATCGCGCGTCTCTCGCAACAAGCCCCCCGCATGCAAGCCCGTTCACCGCCAGCACGTAAGGAAGACCATCTCTGCTCGAGCGGGAGAATTGAAACCACGCCCAGTGAGACGCTGCTGTTTCGAGTGAAACTTGATTTTGGACGTTTATGAGGCTAACTGTATCCATGTCTTGAAGCGCCCTGCTGATAGATATCTGGGCTTCGCAAACCCAAACAGATTCAGATTATCTGGCCGCAAACCAGATCTCGTTTCGTCCCCGCTGAGCGTTTCGCCGGCGGGGATTTCTCTTTTCACGCTAACGCTCCGTTGCGCGCAGCGGCTTTCTCCCTGAGCAATTGGTAAACCTCCGCCTCAACCCAGCGGGGGCTTCTGTCACTCACGTAGAATGGGCTAGGGAAGCGATCAGCTTTCACCAGCCTGTATAGGCTTGGCTCAGACAGCCCTGTGACTTCCATACACCAAGATATTCTGCGCGCTTTAACTGGCTTGTCAGCTCTCGAGTTCTCATTCATTACAACACCTTTCCGATGAAATTTTATAATTGCATATTAACTATTCAATATTATTCATGAGACCCTTTGACGTGTCAATAAGCACCTCTGAGAATTGCCTTATTGAGCATTCTGAGGCAATAAGTGCATATTGAGAGGATGACAGATGCCGAGGCCAAAAACCAAAGATCCTAGGACGAAGGCGGTCGGTGTTGCTTTGTCCAAATCGGACGCTGAATTTCTTGGCGCAGCAGCCAAAAAAAATGGTCGAAAGCTCAGCGCGGAAATGTACGCTCGCATCAAGTTTACCATGGATATAATCGGCGACGATGATGTATTCGAGGCTGGTAGCGCGCTTCTCGCCGCCAAGAGACGAATCAAACTTACAACAGATGTTCGCAAGGCCGCAGAAACGATGGGCCAAGTTCCAATACTGATACAGCCAGGCCAAACAAAATTGCGCACCGCATTCGGCCACAAGACTATCGGAAAGAGGGAAGGCGGGCGGCGCTCTGTAAGAGAGGCGGTGGAGAGAGGCGTTGCAATTGCTGGGCTTGATGGTTCGCCACCTGATGATTTCCGCATTTATGCGCCAGGCGATCAAAAGGCCTACGACCTGCGCAAGCAAATACGCGCTCTGAAGATGGAAACCGATTTAGTTTTTACCGACGAGCTGCGCGGGGATCTAGAGCGTGCCCCGAAGGTAAGCTGGGACGCGATATCCGACCTGATAGTCGCTTTCGATAATCAACAGCCTAGCCCCGCTCAGTTCCAAGAAATGCATCCAGACATGCGCGAGCGCCACAAAGCTCGCCGCGAAACGGCGATAGTGAACATTACTGACATTCTCCAAGCATCGCTTGAATATCAAATGGCGAGGGAATGGACGGACTGCATTGATGAAGAGGTAGTAAACTCTAAGGCCAACCCCGAGGAGGAGCTGACCGCGGAGAAGGTAGAAGCGCTAGCAAAGCAAGCTGCGGAGAGAATTATGGGCTCCTACATAGTATTCAAACGTAACATGACGAACGTAGAAAGTTGGTGCAGACACAAGCTCTCAGCGTAGCCGCACGACATTGGATTGATCGCCATCGCGGCCTATGGCTTGGCTTACGAGGCTCGCCCATTTTTCGAGGGCGTTTCGACGCTCTGCAAGCAAGTCATATCTGGCATATCGGGAAGTCACGCCGCTTCCGCGGGGGGCGGGGGATAGTAGGGCCTGCAGCAAGTGAAATGGTATGCCCGTTTCGCCTAGTGTGGTCGCAGCGCAATGCCTAACTGTGTGAATAGTTGCGCCATGATCAGCCAGCCCAGCGGCCCGTTTGGCAGATCTGAAAGCCCGGCCTACAGCGTTTTGACCGATGTGTTTTAAAGGGTCGCGCGGGTTTGGAAACACGCACACGGGCGTTTCTTCACTTGCCGGGCGTAAAGGGTGTTCCAGGGCTTCAGTGATAAGCTCCACAGCAAAATCAGAGAGCGGCACTGTAAGCGGACGGTTCCCCTTCATCTTTGCAGCCGGAATGTTCCAAGTGCGTGTTTTCAGGTTCAATTCAGAGACGAGCATGCTTGCAACCTCGCCAGAGCGTTTCATGGTCAGAGCGGCAACACGCACAGCCAAGGCGGTAAGCGGGTGAACGGATATGTTGGGACTATCCAGCGCGGACCATATTAGAGCGAGCTCTTCGAGTGATGGTGCTTGGGGCTCTTCATTTCCCGGCATGGGGTCGAATTGGCTTGTGATCGGGTCGATTGCTTTAGCTGATTTGAACACGGGGGGCATGACCGCTAGAATCTTGTTGTGCGTTGCCGACGCGCCGGACGCCCGTAGTTTTTGAAAGATCGGCGCAACGTCCGAAGTCCGAACATCCGTGATCGGCATATCACCAATGACCGGTAGAACGTGAACACGAAACAAGGTGCGAATGTCGCCAATGTAGCCCGCGCGTCTTCCCCGGCCTTCAAGCACGGCAAGATGACGACCGAGGGCATGGGCGACCGTATTCGTTGTCTTCGTTGATCGGGCTTCCTTTGCCTTTTTGAACTGTATGGCCGGATCTATTCCGCTTTCCCGCATGGCCAGCAATTCGTTGGCCTTTAGCCGGGCGGCAGATAGCGTCATTTCAATGGGGACTAGGTTTCCATCGCCATCATGGGCGGGAGCGGCATTGCCAAAGGGGAGCAATGTCAGTCGGCGGCGTTGCCCCTGCCACCGATATCGATAGCACCAGGTGCGCTTACCCGATGCCATCACCCGAAGCCCAAGCCCAGGCGATTGCGTGTCCCAATAGTCTTCCTGCGCCTTTCCTTCCGGGCATTTTGCCCCCCGGCAGAACGAGTCAGTGAGCTTTAGAGATGGCATGCGATTTCCCCGTTAGGGTCCAATTAGGGTCCATTTGTATGATAATGCATGAAAGTTCGTGAGAACAGATAACTTTGAAATGGCCTACATTTATTGAGGTGTGAGGCTTTATGATAACGGTTGATAATCAGTAAAATTCAAGGTCGCATCATTGGTAATGATGAGGTCGGGAGTTCAATTCTCCCTCGCGGCACCATTCTCTATCACTTGGAAGTGCAGTTCTTTAAGCGCTTCAGATCACCGCTTCGATGATGCCACTTCCTTAATTGCGAGCGGTAATAGGACCGAATTGAACGCTGCAGCGAGCATAGCTTTTGTTAGGTTGATTGTTCGCGATCCTCTCTCGATTGACTGACTTACAGCTATGGCCACTGCGGGCCCGGCGAAGCTGATCAGGATATGAATTGCGTTTTTCACCTCGTCTCGACTCTCAGGCAGAAACAGGTGTTTTGAGAGATCGTAGATATTATCGACATAGAAACGTGTATCGTCGGCATCCAAATCCTTGATTGCTTTTTCGCTCGCCATTCCGGTCCAGATATCGCGGAGCACCGGCTCGCTTCGATAAAGTTGATAATAGGCATCGAGCAGCTGCAGGATTCTGTTTGAAAGATCTTCAAAGTCTTTCGGCTTCGATGGGAAAAGTTCGTGAAAGTTCTCCCGCCCCTGATCCAGATATCGCGCCAGGAGTGCTTCGATTATAGCGCTTCTGTTTGGAAAGTACTGATAGATTGAACTAATTGTAATGTCGGCCTCGGTGGCGATGTCGCTCATCGATACTGCAGCCCACCCCTTTGATAATATGAGTTTTTTTGTGGCCTTTAATATGGAGTCCACACGTTTCTGGCTGCGTGCCTGTTTCGGGTCCCGCACCTCGTCCTGTCGATGATCTCGCATCTGAAACACCCTAATCTGAAAAGTTTTCAGAAAATGGTTGACTGAAGCTGACCTGTCAACATATGAGCGGGAACGGATAGCGGATTTGGTGCTTATAGAACCGTCGAAGCGATTGATTAGCCCCAGCAGATTTACAGTCGAGGAGCTTAACGATGAAGTCCATAACAAAGCCGTTGGTCTTGGCGGCATGCTTGTTTGTCATAGTGGCATGTTCCGCCGAACCAGTTGTGGAAACGGAAACGGCCGTCGAGCAACCGATCAAGTATTATGTGGTAACAACTGCTACGAATGAGGTGCCTGTGAGCTATCCAGGTGCCATTGAAGCGGCTCAAAAATCTGAACTGACGTTTCAAGTAAGTGGGTTGCTGCAGGAGTTGCCCGTTATCGAGGGGCAAGACGTCCGCAAGGGCGACCTTCTGGCTAAACTTGACCAAAGAGACTTCAGAAACAGCCTAGCCGCCGCTCAGGCGCAATTTGACAACGCTGAAGCCGCTTTTAAACGGGCGGAGACCCTGGCGGCGGAAAATGCCGTTTCCCGGGCGGTATTCGATCAGCGGAAATCCAGTCGTGATATTGCGCGCGCCGAATTGCGAATGGCACGTAAAGCGCTCGAAGATACCGAGCTGCGCGCGCCTTTCGACGGCTATGTTGCTCAGGTCAATGTCGAGAGTTTTCAAAACATTGCGGCTCAACAGGATGTCATGACGCTGAAGAATGACGGCGAATTGGATGCTGTCGTAGATATCCCAGCACAGATCGTTGCGCAGCAACCAAACTTCGAACCAAAGGATATTGTCGTTACTTTGGATGCCGATCCATCTCGTTCCATTCCTGCGGTTTTTAAGGAAGCGCGCGTTGTCGCCGATCCGTCGACCCAAACCTATCCGGTTCGGTTCTCGTTTAACCCGCCGCCTGACCTGCAGATACTCCCTGGCATGAGCGCCCGGATTGAGGCGACCTTCGTTTACAAAGGTGAACCTTCCGAACTTGGATACTCGGTCCCGGCCGGATCCATTAGCACAAATGAAAATGGTACTTTCGTTTGGATTATCGATGAGGACACCCAGACCGTATCACGAAGGTCGGTGACTGTTTCTGAAGATCGGGTTGGTTCATATGTGACCATCATCTCTGGTCTAGAGAGCGGTGATGTCATTGCCGGTGCGGGTGCCGCCTATCTTTACGAAGGTATGCAGGTCCGCCCCTGGTCCAAAAACAACCAATAGGAACAGACGCAATGAATCCCGCAGAGTTTTCGATCAAGAATCGATTGATCGTTGTCCTGGTCATTATCGCTAGCCTGGTTGGTGGGTGGTCTGCATACACATCGATGCCGCGCTATGAGGATCCTGAATTCACGATCCGTACGGCGCAAATATTTACCGAGTATCCTGGCGCGAACCCGCTCGAGGTCGCTGAGGAAATCTCCGATCCGCTAGAGACCGCAATCCAGGAGCTCTCCGAGGTGGATGAGGTGCGGTCGATATCGAGGGCAGGATTGTCGGAAATAAGTGTCGACATTAAATATGAATTCTCTCCGTCTAAGGATGATCTGCAACTGATATGGAGTAAGCTTCGCAACAAAGTCACAGATGCGACCGGCGCGCTGCCGCCAGGGGCTGGAACACCTTTTGTGTTCGATGATTTTGGCGATGTTTTTGGCGTGTATTATCTGCTGACTGGCGATGGATATTCCGCAGACGAATTGTTTGCCTATGCCAAGCAGTTGCGAAAAAGCCTCCTGCAGATTGACGGGGTAGGGAAAGTTTCGTTCAGCGGCCAGCAGACCGAGGCAATCTACGTTGAGATAGCAAGGGAGCGAGCGGCCAATCTCGGTGTTTCTGTCGGCAATGTTTATTCCTCTCTGCGTACCCAGAACTCTGTCGTTTCCGCGGGCGATATCAAGATTGGTGAAAATCGGATTGAGATCGCACCTTCCGGAGACATTGATTCGATCGAAGCCATTGAAAATCTGTTGGTATCCACGTCGACGGACGGGTCACTTGTTTACCTGAAAGATATTGCAAATGTCAGCCGGGGTTTTATCGAGCCGGCGACGATGATGATCCGGTATAATGGAGAACCGGCATTTGGGATAGGCATTGCAAATGTCTCCGGGATAAACGTTGTGGAGCTTGGCGAGGCTATAGATGCGAAACTTAAAGAAGTCGCATCGCTACGCCCTGCTGGCATGGTGCTGCATGAATTCTATCATCAGGGTAAGGCAGTTGATGCGGCGATAAGCGATTTCGCAGTCAACGTCGTTCTTGCTCTTGCGATCGTTCTTGTGACGCTGCTTATCTTTATGGGGCCGCGTTCCGGGATTGTCATCGGGTCTGTTTTGCTTCTGACCATTGCCGCGACCCTTGCAACTATGCAGTTCGTCGGCATTCCCATGCATCGTATTTCCCTAGGTGCCTTGATCATCGCTTTGGGTATGCTCGTGGACAATGCAATTGTTGTGACGGAGGGGATTCTTATCGGTGTCCAGAAAGGGCGGGCGAAACTCGATATTGCCAAGGAGATCGTCTCCAAAACAAAATGGCCTCTATTGGGCGGAACGCTGGTAGGCATCATCGCCTTTGCCCCTGTTGGTTTTGCGCCGGGCGATACAGCCGAGTATACGGGCGATCTTTTTTGGGTGATCCTGATATCGCTCTTATTTAGTTGGGTCTTCGCGCTCACCCTAACGCCGACATTTTGTAGCTGGTTATTCAAAGAGAGCCAGTCTGGCGCTGAAATCGAAATAAAGGATGGCCTTTTCACCCGGCTCTTTAAGAAACTCGTCAGGGGCGCATTACTCCTCCGCTGGGGCGTGGTCAGCGCCAGCGTATTGCTCCTCGGAGGCGCGATATGGGGATTCCAATTTGTCAATGATGGTTTCTTTCCTTCGGCACCAACTCCTCAAATTGTCCTTGATTACTGGCTGCCGGAAAGTGCGGATATTACAACGACCGACCGGGATATGGCCGAGTTGGAAAAGCGTGTCATTGATCTTGATGGTGTCGAAACTGTGCAAACGCTTATCGGCGGCGGCACGCTTCGGTACATGCTGATCTATGATTTTGAATCGCAGAATCCCGCCTATGGTCAGATGCTGATCAAAGTCGAGGACATCAACGAGATCGATGAGCTTATCCCCGTCGTTCAGGAGATCGCTGAACAGCAAAACCCCAATGCTCAGGCCAAGGCGTGGCGCTTTATTCTGGGGCCTGGAACTGGGGCAAAAATTGAGGCCGCGTTCAGCGGGCCTGATCCAGCCGTTCTACGCACGCTCGCAGATCAAGCCAAGTCGATCATGGCGGCGGACGGTAGAGCTCTTGGAGTGAAAGACGACTGGCGGCAGCCGGTCAGCGTTCTTGAGCCTGTATATTCTGAGACAAAGGGGCGGCAGCTTGGCATCACACGCGAAGATTTTTCCAACGCTCTGCAGACAAATTTTTCCGGGCAGTCCGTAGGTGTTTACCGCGAGCGGGACACACTTATTCCGATTATCTCAAGGGCTCCCGAGGCTGAACGTGTTGGCGTTGAGAATATTCGGCAGATCCAGGTGCTAAGTGAGAGCACTGGGAGAATTGCTCCCCTGTCGCAAGTTATGGATGGGGTGAAAACCGTTTGGCGTGATGGCCAACTGCTTCGCGAAAATCGCATTTGGACAATCAAAGCGCAAAGTGATCCGTATCCGGGAGAGCTGGCATCAGAACTTCTTGCGCGAGTGCGAGGTCCCATTGAGGCCATCCCACTGCCTCAAGGCTATTATTTAGAATGGGACGGTGAATACGGATCCTCTAAGGAAGCAAATGAAAATCTTGCAAAGACACTTCCCATGGGATTTCTCGCCATGGTGCTGGTCGTGCTTCTCCTCTTCAATGCCCTTCGCCAGCCATTGGTAATCTTCCTTGTTGTTCCTTTGGCGCTTGTCGGCGTGGTGACTGGGCTGTTGGTAACAGCTACACCGCTCGAATTCATGGCGATCCTCGGTCTTCTGTCTTTGTCTGGTCTGTTGATCAAAAACGCTATCGTGCTTGTTGATCAGATGGATCTGGAAGTGCGCGCTGGGAAGCCTCGTCATGATGCGGTGGTAGATTCCGCCGCCAGTCGTGTGCGGCCTGTCATGATGGGATCACTTACTACCGTATTTGGCGTCCTGCCGCTTCTGGCGGATGGTTTCTTCCGTTCCATGGCCGTGGTGCTGGTGTTCGGTCTTACCTTCGCCACGCTTCTGACGCTTGTTGTCGTGCCCGTCTTATATGCGATTGCCTTTCGTATTCGCTCCTCTGAAACCGCTCGAGCTTAGATATAGCCATGCAAATTAAATCCACCGGTCTTTTCGGCCTTTTATTAGGTCTCGCGCTGTCGGCTTGTATAAATTTGCCGGAGCAACCAGACACCGCAGAGAATGTTTCTAAGGATCTCAGCCTGCCGGAGGAATGGCAGCAGGGAGATGTTATAGAAGATCCTGCCCCTCAGGTTGGATGGATCGGCAGCTTCGAGGACGACATCCTGTCCGCTTTGGTTGTGGAGGCGCAGTCGAACAATAATGATTTACGGGTGGCGGGCGCAAATGTGAGTCGCGCACTTGCGCTTTCGAGATCCGCGGGAGCAAATCTAAAACCGGCTGTGGATCTGGTCACGAACGTGGCCGAATCCGGGATTTTGGATGAAGATGGCCCGGTTGCCTTCAATCCACTTGAGCCGTTTCAGACGGCCGGGTTGAGACTACAATGGGAGGTCGACGTCTGGGGACGTTTACGGGCTGCGGACCGTGCTGCTGGTTCTGATGTGGAGGCCACTGCTGCTGATTATCTGTTCAGCCAGTATTCCATCGCGGCAGCCGTGGCACGCACCTATTTTATTGCCATTGAAGCAATGCTTCAGGAGCAAATCGCCCTCGACACCAAGGAGGCGCTGGAGGAAATACTCCGCATTGTTCGGCTTCAGTTCGAGAATGGCGTTGCGGCTTCACAAGATGTCGCGCTGGCTCGTAGCGATTTGGCGACCACGATTGACGCTGCTGAGAGTATTTCCGGCGCGAAGCGGGATGCGCTTCGGGCGCTAGAAATATTGGTCGGCCGCTACCCTGGCGCTCAAATCTCGATTCAGTCCGCGCTACCGCAATTGCCTTCAGGTCCGGCTCCGGGCTTGCCGTCCGAAATTCTTGAGCGCCGACCTGACCTCATCGCAGCTGAGCGCCGGGTTGCAGCTGCCTTTGACCGCGTCACCTCTGCCAAGGCAGCGCGGCTACCAACCATCAGCCTCAACAGCCAGATAGGCGGTGCGTCAGATGAGCTTTCCAATCTCCTGGACCCAGCAAATGTGGTCTGGTCCGTCGGCGGCAACCTTCTTGCCCCTATCTTTGACGGTGGCCGTCGTCGGGCCCAAGTCGAGATCACGACTGCGGAGCAGGAAGCTTCGCTTGCCCAGTATCGACAAGCTGCTTTGCAAGCTTTCGAGGATGTCGAAGGAAGTCTGGATCAGGGCCAGGTCCTCGCCCGCCGTCTCGTGGCACTGCAAGAAGCTGCTGACACCGCCAACGAAGCGCTGAGATTGTCTGAGCTTCGGTTTCGGACTGGTGAGACAGACCTAATTGATGTTCTAACCATCCAGCAGCGGGTCTTCTCAACGCAAAGTAATTGGGTCGCTGCCCAGAGGCTTATTCTCGAGCAACGGGTCGATCTCAATCTCGCACTTGGCGGATCTTGGGAATAAGCCAGCTATAGTGTTGGTCTATTCGGAACGCCGTTATTGCAAGATGCTGACCATGCTTCCTCGGATATCAAGATTGGTTTAAAATCCCATTGCGCGGAGCCCACTTTGCAGTAGGTCTCGGCATGGGATTTTAGTACGTGGAAAGACTATTTTCCCGTAAATTGGGGCCGTTTTTTATCCATGAAGGTTTTAATGCCGATCGCGGCATCCTCGGTGGAGTAGATCGACCGAACCTCCGGATAGAGAGTATCAGCTGCAGCCTCCAGACCATGATTCTGAGCTCGGCGGGCAGTACGCAGCGTCGCCCGAACGCCCCGGGGCGCGTGGGCCGCAATTCTCTTTGCCATACTAAATGAGTGGTCGAAGACATCACCGGGAGCGACGATGTCCTGGACCATGCCGAGGCGCTTTGCTTCCTCCGCATCGAACACATCTCCTGTGAGGAGGTACCGCATCGCGTTCTGATACCCGCTAGCAAGCGGCCAACGAATGGTGCCGCCTCCGAATGGGAATATACCTCGGGAAATTTCAAGCTGTGCAAACTTGGCATTATCGCCTGCAACAACAATGTCCGAAGCAAGGGTTAGTTCTACACCAACGGTAAAACACGCCCCCTGAGCTGCCATAACCACAGGGCGGGTGGGGCGTTCGGTCAGGATGCTCCAGGGATCTCGCTCATCGGCTTCGAGCCAACTCTCCGACTTAGGCGACATCAGATGCTCGGCGCAGTCGGGCAGTTCAAGCCCAGCACAGAAATGGTCGCCTTCCCCGTAAAGAAGTCCAACACGAGCATCCGTGTTTGCTTCAAACTCACCATAGGCGGCAGCGAGCGCTTTCATCATTTCGAAATTCATGGCGTTGCGTTTGTCGGCGCGGTTGAGGCCAATAAGAAACACTGAGTCGCGGAGTTCGGTTTTAACAAGGTTCGACATGCTGGCGTCCTTCGATTGAGTTTCAAATGTTATGAGCTCCGGGCGTCCGGAGGTTTGGCAATAAGGTTGTGTGCTCTAGTTTATACGCTGCTGTTGGGTAACTGTTGAAAAGGTATCTAAAATTCAATTTGTAATGCGATCCAACAACCAGCGGAGAGTTTTTTTCTGACGGGTGCCTGTCCAGTAATCCGGATCTGATAGGGCGTTGATGGCAATGCCGTCCAGTGTGGCCATGATCGTATCGACAAACCGTTCAGTATCCGAAGAAATGGAATCGCTATCATCAACCCGGTTGTGGAGACGCTGGCGAATCTCTTGAAGGCGAACATTACTCACTTGTCTTAGCTTCGGTCTTCCAATGCTCAAGGCCCAGAAGATAAGCCAGATCTTTAGTTCCTCTGATTTCTCTTCGTCCAGCGGCAGAAACTCGCGAAATACGTCCTCCGGTGTTGCCCCCGGCATATCGTCAACGCGCTGTGTCCGCTCGGAAGCCGAGGCAATTGCTTGATCCAGAACAGCAGAGATCAGCTCATCCTTAGAACTGAACCAGTGATTTATGAGCCCGATCGTGCAGCCGGCCTGATCGGCGATCTTTCGCATGGACAAGGCTTCCGGCCCTTGAGATGTTAGCAATTTGGACGCAGCCATAACCACTTCTGCGCGGCGTGTATCCGGATCGACGATTTTCGGCATTCGAACGGGCCCTTGATTTTTCTGGTTGTAGTCTAGCTAATTTTCCGATACATATCAACCGATATGTATAAGGAGGAAGCGAGATATGAGTGTTGAACTTAAGCATTTTGATATTTCGGATGACTGGCAATCGATCCTCTCTCAAATAGAGAGTGATGGTGGTGTCATCGTAGAGAATTTTATCCCAGAAGAGTTGCGGCTGAGGATCATTGAAGAGCTAAAGCCTCATGCCGATGGGTTCGAGCCTGGCGTAACCGGCGGAGCCGTGAAGCAGATCTTCGGCGGCTTTCAGACCAAGCGTTTCACGGGCCTGCCGACAAAGTCGCCGTCCTTCGTCCATGTCATCGACCATGATCTTATGCATGAGTGGGCCGAACAAAGCTTCAATTCTGATTATTGGCTCAATACTGCCCAGGCAATGATCGTCGGGCCTGGCTCGCCAGCCCAAATGCTCCACCGCGATGTCGGCAATTGGCCGCTTGTGCTCTCACTGGGTAAGGACGGCCCTGAAGGGCTCGTAAGTATTTTACTGGCTATTTCGGACTTCACTCTCGAAAATGGCGCGACCCAAGTTGTCCCGGGTAGTCATAAGTGGGACAATTTTGATATTGCGGCGCAAGGTCCAGACTCAGATCAGATCACCCAAGCTGTAATGCCTGCAGGCTCTGCGCTCATGTATACTGGTAAAACGATCCATGGAGCCGGGGAGAATTCTTCGGATGACGTCTGGCGCTTCGGTATTCATATGAGCTTTACGCTTGGCGAATTGACGCCTGAGGAAGCACTGCCTGTGACTGTTCCATGGGACGTTGCGAAAAACTTCTCGGAACGTGTCCAGCACATGCTGGGGTATTTTTCTCACCGAACTTTCCTTCCAGACTGGCCAATTCTATGGACTTCCAATTACCGGGATATCCGCGAATCTCTCGAGCCACCCGCCTCTGGCGACTATGTGAGCTCTGGTGCGAGAACACTCGGGGCCGTTGATGTCGGAGCTGCCGAAGACGTTCCCACCGAATAATCGCCAGGGCAAACACAGCATACTCCCGAGAAGAATGGAGGTTCATTCGTGGACACAGATTATCAGTCGAATATTGACATGATTGTTGATTTGCCCGGTCGCATTCCAGATCGCCTGGATGAGGTCGGCGACCGGTTCTTGCCGGAATTTCAGTGGCATTATTTCAACAAGGGTATTCCAGAGATCAACAAAACCTATGATGGCCTTGAGGGACTCAAAACCTTCTTTGCTGATCTCGGGCGGATTACAGGCGGTACATTCAGCGTAAAAGCAAAAACAGCCTATGCTATTGGATCCGAACTTGTTGTTGTGCACGCTATTCCGTCTATGACGATTGACGGTATGAAACTCGAAACCGACGCGGCAGTTGTCTGGCGCATTGTGGATGGGAAGATCGCTGAAGCTTGGGATATTCCGGGTTTGAACTCTGCAATCCGGCCGCTTTAGAGTACTGTGAGAGCGCCCATCGCCTCGATTGAGGGGGGCGCGCGATCTTCCATTAAAAAGAATAAACAAGAGGCCAAGCCATACCTTTGGAGGGGGGATATGAAACAGAAAGACGTTGTGATTGTCGGTGCCGGCTTCGGTGGCATCGGTATGGGGCATAAGTTAAAACAGGCTGGATTCGAAGATTTCGTTATAATTGACAAAAACTCTGGTCCCGGTGGTACCTGGCGAACGAATACTTATCCGGGGGCTGAATGTGATATCCCCTCCTTCCTCTATTCCTATTCGTTCGGTCCAAAAATGGCCTGGACGCGCAAGTGGTCGGGTCAGGAAGAAATTCTCGCCTACGTGGAAAAGTGTGTTGATGCTTTTGGTATCCGCCCGAACATGCGGTTCGGGAACGCCATTACATCAGCCACATTTGATACTGCGACGCATCGCTGGCGTATCAGCCTTGATAATGGCGAAATCTATGAATGCCGTCATTTCATTTCTTCTATAGGGCAACTCCACGTCCCAAATTGGGTGAATTATCTAGGTCAGGACAAATTTCACGGTCCGATTTTTCACTCAGCGGAGTGGGATCACAGCGTCGACCTCAAAGGTAAGCGCATCGGTGTGATCGGGAATGCTGCGAGCGCATTGCAATTCATTCCCGAAGTCGCCAAGCAGGCTGGTGAACTTACTGTTTATCAGCGCACAGCAAACTGGGTGCTGCCGAAGGGAAACAAGACATATTCAGGTTTCGTAAGAGCTATTTTACGGCACGTTCCGGGCATTGCCCGATTGTATCGTCATATGATCTGGGCACAGGGGGAGCATATGCTCTTTCCTGTTATGGAAGGATCGAAGTTTCACGAAAGGCTGCTGGGCGGTATGTTTCGGCGCAATTTCCAGAAACAGGTCAAAGATCTTGAGCTGCGTGAAGCCTTGACGCCACCTTATCCCTTAGGTGCGCGCCGGGTTTTGTTGTCTGATAATTATTATGATGCGTTGACCCGCGATAATGTTGATCTCGTAACGGACCCCATAGATCACTTTGATGACAAAGGGATCGTAACGAAAGATGGCCAGCACAAGGCCCTCGATATGGTTATTCTCGGGACTGGTTTTCAGACGAATCCGTTCCTCCAGACACTTCAAATAACGGGGCGAACTGGCCGGAGCTTGAGGGAGCATTGGGGCAATGGGGGCGCAAGGGCCTATCTTGGCATTGCCGTTCCGGAGTTTCCGAATCTCCATCTTATGTACGGACCGAATACGAATTCGGGCCATACCTCGATGATTATCAAACTTGAGGCCCAGATCGATTACATTGTGAAACTGATCAAGCTTGCAGACAAAGGTGCAATCGAAGTTACCAAACGTGCGGCGGACGCCTTCGATGAGGAGATGCAAACGCGCTTGAGTGCCAGCCAGTGGAATAAAATCGGCCGTAGCTATTATAAGGATGGTGACCGCATAACCGCGAATTGGCCCGGCTCCTCTCGCGAGTATCAGAAAAGGACCGAGCGTCCTGATCATAGTGATTTTGAACTGGTGTCGTGAGATTGATTGTGCTGGCTTGATAGTATCAAATCTGTTCAAAGAATGAGAAGCCTGATGAAAGACGACTTTCCCTACAATGATCTGAGCGCCTGGCTGAGGGAGCCTGAAGACAAACAGCCGGCGCTAAACACTGATACTGATGCCGATTATGTTGTCGTCGGCGCAGGGTTTGCCGGCCTTTCGACAGCGCTTAATCTAAAAGAACAGGGCTGTGATGTTGCCCTGATTGAGAAAGACTTTGCTGGCTCAGGTGCAAGCGGTCGAAATGCGGGCCATGTTGCGCCGACCATCGGGAAAGACATTCCATCGCTAATCAAAAGCTTTGGGGATGAGCGCGCCAGAGGACTAGTCAGCTTCGCCGAAGCGGCAGTGGAGTATATCGAAGACACCATCGACCGCTATGACATAGCGTGTGAGTACGAACGAACGGGAAATATTGTCGCCGGAGTGCTTCCGAACCAGGAAGAGAGCCTTCGTAAAGCTTCTGACGCTGCTGCTTCGGTTGGTGCGCATGTGAGTTTTTTGACCGACAATGATATGCGTCAAAGGGGACTCCCAAGAGCTTTCCGATTTGGATTTCATGAGGAGTCTGGTGGGCATTTGAATCCAGGGCTTTATGTGAACGGTCTTCGCGATCAGGCGATCAGGGCAGGCGTACGACTTTACGAAGATTCCCCGCTGTTGTCACTTGAGGAAGGCAAAAAGGTCGTGGCCCGCACACCTAAAGGGTCGGTCACAGCAGACGCGGCAATTCTCACGACCAACGCATATACGAAGTCAACTGGAAAAATGAAACGCGCGGTTACGCCGCTGCGCGTCACGCTGTTCGAGACAGCGCCGCTGTCGGATGAACAAATGCAGGCTGTTGGCTGGTTCCGCCGTGAAGGTATCTATTCGGCCCATGAGATATTGGAGAACTATCGCTTCACCGCACGCAACACCATTCTCGGCGGGTCCCGCACGTTCCGCTCCGGTTTTGGTGGAAGTCTGCCCAAGGGGTATCATCCACCAACCTTTAAGGTGCTGGAAACAATGTTCCGAGACCGGTTCCCAACGTTGAAGGACCTGCCAATTGATCAGTATTGGGGTGGCTGGATCGGAATAACGCCGGACTTTCTGCCGCGTATTGGTGTGCGCGGCGCGCATGAAAATGTCTATTATGGTATTGGTTTCAACGGCCACGGCGTGCCGCAGGCGACTTTAACCGGAAAGCTGCTCGCTGATAAAGCGACGGGCAATGCTCATGCCTATGAGACAGCGCTCGCGCGACGGGCCTTTGGTTGGCCGCCCGAGCCTTTTCTAAGCCTGGGCGGCAAATCGCTTTCATTTTTAATGCATGTGGCCGACCGGCACACTGATCGTAAGATCAGGGCGCTTGCGCAAAGCTCAGACGCCTGAATTATGAACGCTGGCGACGAAGATGTAGCTTTGGCTCCATCCGATACCCTAATTAGGTCGTCATATGCCATATTGTATCGCTACCGTCCCAGCATGCGGGCGACAGTCTTTTAGCAGTTTCAATGTCAATAAATGTCGATCAGGCGGGGCTGCCTACAATGAAACTATCATAATTAGACCTATGTTCAGCGACGACAGTCACGAAAAACGGAATGCGCGATAATTATGATTTCTCCGGACTGCGACCGATGAGCGCAAATAGCCAGGCGTTTTGGTGGACTGTTACGGTCCGTCAATCGGAGCAGAGTATTGTTTCGCTCTGTCGGTGGTGCCAGCGCGAACGTGCATCTCAAAAGCTGCATATATAAATGAACTATTTGTAACGCGCCGGAGAGGTTAGCCTATCGAATGATATGGCTAAGTGTTCTGTATTATTTGAATTATTTAGATGACGTCATCTCTATGAGTGATAACATTAAAAAGTGCACACTTATGAAGATATATTTTCCGCCTTTATGGCGTTAAGGTGTTTAGATCTGATTTCTTCTGCCTTTACGTCATCTGCGTTCGATAATGCCATCGGTAATAGAGATCGAGTGAGCCATTATTAAATTGAGATTCCTCTTTGCTTACTGTATCTGAGTGCGGGTGTTAGCGCGACGCTGGATAAGGGCATTGGTGTCGTTTGCGAGAGTGTTGGAGGAAGCGAGGACTGGTTTGCGGATATCTAACAAGTTCATATAGACCGAGCGATTTGGAAAGCTAGGCGCGCATATATTTGGTATGTGACCGCTTCATATCGATTTGAAATAACTAATGCTCGCCATCTCTCCTTTGCGATGATGAATTTATTGTGCCCACCGGGATATGTGTGCCGGTTTGGCACTAGCTATTGGCATTACGACTACGGCTGAGTGAATAACCATGAGAGGTTTGAGGTTACATGCTTCAGGAAAACTCAACGGATGCTGTTAGATCAGCATTGAAGGATGCGTCATTGCAGTCCGAATTTCTTCAGACGGTCATTCGAAGGCAGTCGGAGCGGTTCGGGAGTACGATGTTGCAAGATCAGGCAAACATCGCTGAGAGCGTGAGCCGGGTTGTCGGCGGCATGATGGCTAACCCAACGCCGTTTCGGATGGTTTCAGCATGGAACAGGTATCTTGTTGACGCGAGTGAACGGGCGGTGCTGACCGCAGATGCATTTCGTCGCTGGAGTGACGCTAACGGCGATCATTTGGAGAATGGCAGTCCTCCGCCCTTGGTCTACGATTATGACTTGATCATGGACGGCGCGCATCAGCCCAAACCGACAAATTACATACTTTTAAAAATTCGGCCGCCGGCCGGTATGTCTATCGATAATGCAAAGCGGCCATATATTATAATTGATCCTCGCGCAGGTCACGGTGGTGGCATAGGCGGCTTTAAGCCAGATAGCCAGGTTGGCATCGCGTTGAGCAGCGGCCACCCGGTGTACTTTGTGGCTTTCAGGGTCGATCCGGAGCCTGGTCAAACGCTTGCAGATGTTTGTCATACCGAGGCAGCATTCGTAGCTGAGGTTGAGCGTCTTCATCCAAAGAGTGCCAAGCCAATCGTCGTGGGTAACTGTCAAGCCGGTTGGGCAACAGCAATTATGGCTGCGACACATCCGGAGTTGACCGGTCCTATCGTGCTGAACGGTACGCCGATGTCTTACTGGGCGGGCAATATCGGCGAATATCCAATGCGCTATACAGCCGGCGTTATAGGTGGGCTCGCCTTGACGCTTATGTCGTCAGATATGGGTGCGGGCATCTATGACGGTGCAAATCTGGTTTATAATTTTGAGCAGCTGAACCCCAGCCGAAACTGGTTTCGCAAATATTTCGACCTCTATCGCGACATTGACCATGGCGATGAGCGCTTCGTTGATTTTGAGCGTTGGTGGGGTGCATATTATCTTCTCACCGACGAGGAAATTCGCTGGATCGTAGAAACGCTTTTCGTTGGGAATTATCTCGGAAAAAATCAGGCGCAACTCGACCTCGGTGTGCCAATTGATCTCAAGAAAATCCGTGTTCCGATTATATGTTTCGCATCCGAGGGAGATAGTATTACGCCGCCGGCGCAGGCTTTGAACTGGATTCTGGACACCTATGCCGACGAGTATGAGATTATGTCTCTCGGTCAGCGGATTGTTTACATGGTTCATGAGAAGGTGGGCCATCTTGGTATTTTCGTGTCCTCTTCTATTGCGAAGAAAGAGCATAAGGGGATGGCTTCCGTTCTCGAACTGATCGAGACTTTGCCGCCTGGTCTCTATGAGATGGATATCGAAGACGAAAATCCGGCGGATGACAATTTCGTTGTTAGCTTGCGCGAACGCACATTTGCAGATCTCGCAGATCTTACTGGCGATAGGCGCGATGAGGATGCGTTTGCCGGTGTGGCGCGGGCATCGGAGGCTGTCGCCGAGATGTACGAAACCTTCGCCCGGCCAGTGTTCAAGTCCATGTTTTCCAACGCCGGTGCCGAATTCATGCGGGCAACGCATCCTTTGCGCGTCCGTAAGCACCTCTTTTCGACTGGAACCCCGGTGTCTGTGGGCGTGAAATCGGCTGCCGAACGGGTTTCTGAAGACCGACATAAGGTCGAGGATGAGAACCCCTTTATTCAGGCTGAGCGTCTATGGGCAGATATGGTTGAGCTGCAGTGGGATATGTTCCGCGACATGAAGGAGGCAGCCGCCGAGTGGACGTTCTTTTCCCTTTGGACGACGCCTTGGGCTATGGCTTATGGTCGGCCGAAAACCAAGCGGCGCTATCTTGAAAAGACCGAGAGGCTGGATGTGCTCCCTAAGGTCCAGGACGCGCTGGAGCGGCTCGAAGATGGCGGCGTCGCTGCGGGCATTGTACGAATTGTGCTCGAGCTCAAGGAGAAGCATGGTGGTCGGTTGGAGCTTGGCCATGTCGAGCGCTTCGCGTCGGCGGTTCGGACTATGGCACCGTTTAAATCTATTCCTGAGAAACGTCGCCGTGAGCTTTTGGAGCGTCAACGCATCATTTATCACGTCGCTCCGGATCGAGGTCTCGATAGTATACCGCTCCTGATAAGGACGGCCGCTGACCGAAAAATGGCGGAGGCAGTTATCAAATATATCATTGGGAGTGAAAAACCCGCGGATAAATCAGAAGCACAGCGGGCATGGAATGACGCTCGCAAGATTATAGGTGCAGAAAAAGTAGGGGTTGAAGCTTAGTTATGCGTTTGGAGAGCATTCCTTTCGACGCCCTTCAGGTTGGCATGGAAGCTACGGAAACGCGGTTGTGCCGCGCTGACGATCTTTATGCTTTTGCGAATACGTCCGGCAACTACAATCCACTGCATGTGCCTGAATATGATGGCGATGGTGATGGAGAGGATGAGGCGATCGCACCGGGCATGTGGGTGTCTTCGCTCATCTCCAGCGTCCTTGGAAACAAGCTTCCTGGTCCCGGAACACTTTATAAGTCGCAGGCATTGACTTTTCTTGGTCATGCAAACGCCGGTGAGAGCCTGACAGCCGGGGTTCGGGTTAAGAAAAAATCGGATGACCGCATTGTTCAATTCGAAACCTGGGTAGAAAAAAGAAATGGTGATCGTATCGTCGAGGGGGAGGCGACCGTTATTGCTCCCGAGACGGTCCAGGTCTTCAATATGGATGATATGCCGGGGCTCACCGTCCGCCGCCATGTGCATTTTGATAGGCTTCTGAAAGCGGCTGAGCCCCTCGATCCTTTAAAGACTGTCGTTGTCGCTCCGGAAGAAAAATCAGCGCTCTTGGGGGCCGTGCTTGCAGCTGAGCATACGCTCATTGATCCCATTTTGATTGGCGACTTGGGCAAGGTTAAGAGTCTTGCCTTGGAGCATGATCTCGATATTTCAAAATTCGAAATAATTGATGAAGCCGAGCATCGGATGGCCGCGGCGCGTGCCGTAGCCATGGTGAATGACGGTGGGGCGAAAGCGATTATGAAAGGCCATCTTCATACAGATGACCTTCTGGCTGAGGTCATTAAGAGCGATGGTGGTTTGCGAACAGGTAAGCGCGTGAGTCACGTGTTCGTTATGGACGTACCAAGCCTTGATCATCCGCTCATAATTACGGATGCAGCGATTAATATTATGCCGGACCTGAAGACAAAGGCCGACATAATCCAAAATGCTATCTATTTGGCCCATGCCCTCGGTATTAAGGAGCCGCGTGTTGCCGTGCTCTCGGCAGTCGAAACTGTCAACCCGGCTATCCCTTCAACCCTCGACGCCGCGCTCCTGTCGAAGATGGCGGATCGCGGACAAATCAAAGGCGGCATTGTTGATGGGCCGCTTGCAATGGACAATGCAGTGAACATAGGCGCAGCACGCGCAAAGGGCATTCGCTCCTCGGTGGCGGGGCAAGCGGACATTCTCGTCGCTCCGAACCTCGACGCTGGTAACATGATTGCCAAGCAATTGACGTTTCTGTCTTACGCCGAAGCCGGTGGTTTGGTGCTTGGTTGCAAATGCCCGATTATTTTGACAAGCCGTGCCGATAAATCCAAATCGAGACTCGCGTCATGTGCGCTCGCTGTACTGGCGGCGGAGGGAGCTGCCGCATGAGCGCCATCCTTACACTGAATGCTGGCAGTTCTTCGGTTAAGTTTTCCGTCTATCTGACCGGCGATGGTTTGGTTGAATTGGCCGTTGGCCAGGTCGACAATGTGGGGGGTGACGCACGGCTTGTGCGCACCCACAATAACCAGAAACATGTCGAAGATCTCGGAGCAACCGACCATTCGCAAGCCGTAGAGGCTATTCTGAAAGCCATTATGCCTCTGCTTGACGGCCGTAGGATTGACGGCGTTGGTCACAGGATCGTTCATGGCGGCGTTAATTATTCAGAACCAATTATACTGTCGAAGTCTGTTCAGACAGATTTGAGATCACTGGTGGAGCTCGTACCGCTTCATCAGTCGTTTAATTTGTTAGGTGTGACAGCGGCCCAGGAGGCATTTCCTGATATTCTTCAAGTTGGCTGTTTTGATACAGCGTTCCATCGTAGCCAGTCGCGCGTCAGTGATACATTTGCACTGCCACGCCGGTTCTACGATGAAGGGGTCCGGCGATATGGCTTCCACGGCCTGTCCTATCAGTACATCTCCCAGGTTCTGCGGCGCGACTATCCTGAACTTGCAGCCGGCCGGGTTGTTATTGCGCATCTCGGAAATGGAGCATCGATGTGCGCTATGCGCGATGGGCTGAGCGTCGGTTCAAGTATGGGATTTTCGACATTGGACGGCCTGGCCATGGGCACACGCTGCGGTCAGTTGGACGCTGGTGTGGTGCTTTACCTGCTCCAGAAGGGCATGACGGAGAGCGAAATCTCCCAGCTGTTGTATAATGAGAGCGGTCTTAAAGGCCTTTCCGGGATCAGTCATGACATGCGTACTTTGCTCGCGAGCGAAGCGCCGGAAGCTGAAGAAGCAATCGATTATTATGTGTATCGCATACGCCGCGAATTGGGTGCAATGACCGCCATGCTTGGCGGTCTGGACGGTTTTGTTTTTTGCGGCGGCATCGGGGAGCATGCCGCGGAGATACGCGCTCGCGTCTTGGATGGGATGGAATATTTCGGGTTGGTTTTAGATGAAAGCGGCAACCGCAAAAATGGTCCGCGGATAGGCAAGGACAGTGTCGAGGTTCTGGTTATTCCAACTGATGAGGAACGGGTCATAGCTGAGGCGACCGTATCGCTTTTGGGTGCGCAGACCGAGACGCCGAGTTCGGAGCAGTCGCACCACCTTATGGAGCTATAGCTTATGAAAGATGCACTGAAAGTTGAAGCTGCAGCGGCGATGATACCTGATGGGGCGACCGTCCTGATCGGTGGTTTTATGGGTATAGGGATGCCGCACCGGCTAATTGATGCCGTCGTAGCCCATGGCCCTAAAAATCTGACTGTGATCACCAATGACACGGCGAGGCCCGGAGAGGGAGCCGGGAAACTCGTTGCGGCTGGTCTCATTCGGAAACTTATTGCCTCTCATATAGGTCTTAACCCCGAAGCACAGCAAAAGATGATGAATCATGAGATGGAAGTCGAACTGGTTCCCCAAGGTACTTTCGTTGAGCGTATCAGGGCTGGAGGCACGGGGCTTGGCGGTGTTCTCACGCCAACCGGCCTTGGGACAGCCGTTGAAGAAGGAAAAAGAATAATCGAAGTTGAAGGCAAGCCTTATCTTCTTGAAACGCCTCTAAGGGGTGACTTCGCACTGATCGCTGCTCATGAAGCAGACTATATTGGTAATCTCGACTACTCCTTAACTGCCCATAACTTCAATCCAATTATGGCGCTTGCCGGGAAGACGGTTATCGCTGAGG
Source organism: Pseudomonadota bacterium (assembly GCA_039196965.1). GTDB lineage: Bacteria > Pseudomonadota > Alphaproteobacteria > Caulobacterales > Hyphomonadaceae > CALLCD01. The sequence continues at coordinate 48,546 of JBCCUK010000011.1, forward strand.
CGCAAGTCATTGTGCCAGTTGGTGTTATTCCACCCGACAATGTCAAAACGCCCGGAGTTTTGGTTGATCACCTCGTTGAAAGGGCGGCTTGAGACCAATGGAAATACAGCAGGAAAACTACGGTCAAACAGGTCAAATAAAACGCCGCAGTGCTAAAGACATTATAGCCGAACGTGTCGCTCAGGAGATGAAGCCTGGCATGCTCGTAAATCTCGGTATTGGGTTACCGAGTCTCGTCGCCAACTTTTTACCTGAAAACTCTGATGTGTTCTTTCAGGCAGAAAACGGGGTGATCGGCCTCGGTGCCCGTCCGCCGGAGGGAATGGAAGATCCGTTCTTAACGGATGCTGGCGGTGGCTTTGTGTCCGCCGTTCCGGGGGCCGCTTCCATAGACAGTGCAATGAGCTTCGCTCTTATCCGGGGTGGTCATCTCGACATGACTGTGTTGGGTGGTCTTGAAGTCGACGAGCGTGGCTATCTCGCAAATTGGTCGATCCCCGGAAAAATGGTTCCCGGCATGGGAGGGGCCATGGATCTGGTCGCTGGTGCCCGCCGTGTGGTCGTCGCCATGACGCATACTGCAAAAGGTCACCCAAAGATAAAACGAGAGTGCACCTTACCGCTGACGGCCCTTCGCCGGGTTGATTTGGTCGTAACCGAGCTCGCGGTTATAAAACCGACCTCAGAAGGGCTTGTTTTGCGCGAGCGCAGTCCATTCTCGTCAGTGGAAGAGATACTTGATTGTACTGAGGCCCGTTTGATTCTCCCCGACAATATTCCGCCCATGGATTTAGGCTGAGTATCCGGTTTGGGGAAATTGCACGACAAAGGATGAACCATGATTGATGCCATACTGCGGTATTCGCGGATAACTGAAATTGTCGGCGACATCTTGAAAGTTTTCGTTCAGTATAAGGATACTGAGAACCAGTCGGCGGTGCGGCTGGGCGATCTTGCTATCATTGAAGACGCTAACGGAACCTCACTCGCTCAGGTGATCACAGTGAATCGTGACACCGTTTCGTTGCAGGTATTTTCAGGAACAAAGGGGATTTCTACGAAGGCGACTGTCAGCTTCCTCGGGCACCCTATGCAGATTGCATATTCGGAAAATATACTTGGCCGGGTCTTCGATGGGGCTGGCGGGACTATTGATGGTGGCCCCGATCTTTCCATGGAGCGGAAAATCGATATTGGCGGACCTTCGGTTAATCCCGTCGAGCGGATCGTTCCGAAACGCATGATTAAAACCGATGTCCCTATGATCGATGTTTTTAATTCTCTGGTCGAAAGCCAGAAGATTCCAATATTTTCAGTATCGGGCGAGCCATTTAATCCGTTTCTTGCACGGATCGGTATTCAGGCCGATGCGGATATCGTCGTTTTTGGCGGTATGGGGCTAATCTTTGACGACTATCACACATTCCGGAAAACCTTTGAGGATTCAGGTCTTTTCTCCCGAACTATCATGATCGTAAACCAGGCGTCAGATCCCATTGTCGAGCGGCTACTCGTTCCGGATCTCGTACTTGCGGTGGCCGAGCGCTTCGCCGTTGAAGAGGGCAAGCGCGTGCTTGTCTTGATGACGGACATGACGGCCTATGCGGATGCGCTCAAAGAAGTCGGTATTTCGATGGAGCACGTGCCATCCAATCGTGGCTATATGGGCGATCTTTATTCGCAATTGGCACGCCGATACGAAAAGGCTTGCGATTTCGCGAAAGGCGGATCGGTCACGATACTATCGGTGACAACGATGCCTGGGGACGACATCACGCATCCGGTTCCGGATAATACCGGATATATAACAGAGGGGCAGTTCTACCTTCATGACGGCGTTATTGATCCTTTCGGATCTTTGTCGCGGCTAAAGCAGAACGTTATTGGCAAAGTGACCCGAGAGGACCACAGCCAGATTATGAACACTATGGTTCGCTTCTACGCCGGCGGTCGCGATGCCGAGCAGAAACAGGCCATGGCTTTTGAGCTTTCAGAGTATGATGAGAAGCTCCTGAAATTCGCAGGGCTTTTCCGCGAGCGTTTCATGGATATCAATGTTTCCATGCCATTGAATGAAGCGCTTGATCTTAGCTGGCAGACGCTTTCCGAGTGCTTTGAGCCAGACGAACTATTAATGAAGCAAAACCTCGTTGAAAAGTATTTCCCTCGCAAGACTGTAGTTGAAATTGAAGAAGAGGGCGCAGAGCCTGAGGATGCAATGACCGAAAAGCAGATCGAGACCGTCGATGGCTAGATTGCAGCTTAATAAATCCTCGCTCGCGCGGGAAACGGCAAGTCTCAAAGCCTATGAGCGGTTCTTGCCATCGCTCGATCTGAAGCGGCGGCAACTGATGGCTGAAAGCGCCAAAGAGGTAAAGGCGCTCTCACAAACGAATGCTGAAATTGAGGATGTTGTGCGCGACATTGGTGCGGCGGTGCCTATGATGGCCAATACGGATATATCGCTGGATGGACTGGTAGTCGTGAAAGAGATTCAACAAGACTATCAGAATATTGTCGGGGTCAAGCTCCCCCAGCTTGGCGATGTGGTTGTTGTCAAGAAACCCTATGGGCGTTTGACAAAGCCCCATTGGGTCGACGTCGTTGCGGCGAAACTGGAACAGGCCATTATATTAAATCTACGGAAAGATATTCAGTCCTTACGGGTCAGTTTATTAGAAGAGGCTGTCAAAATTGTGGCCCAGCGGGTCAACCTTTTTGAGAAGGTACTTATACCGAGGTCGAAGGAAAATATTAAGCGCATCAAAATCTATCTTTCAGATGAACAGGTCAGTGCTGTTGTGCGTTCGAAGATGGCAAAACGCAAGCGCGCTGCCATCGTAGATGGCCACTCATATGAGGGAGCTATGCCATGAGCATTGCGCCTCTAAGCCGCGTCACGGTCCTGGGCAGGGTTGCCGACAGAGACAGACTGCTCGATGGGCTGCAGGAGCTCGGCTGCCTGCATTTAACGCCGATCGCGAAAGAGGATAGTCGCTCACCTGCCTTTGATGGCGACATCGCACCTGAAGGCGGAACCGCAATTGCGAATGCCCGGAAGGCTTTGAAATTTCTTCAGCGTGCGCCGTACGTCCGGAGGCAGGTTTCCCTATCCAATGATTTTGTCCTCGATCGGTTCGTGGAGAAAGTCTTGGCGGTCAAAAAAGCACTGCGACAGCTCAGGGATAAACGTGATTTTCTGGCCGCCCGCCTCGCAAGCCTCGAAAGCTGGGGCGAAATCGATTTCCCTTATGAGGGACCTCCGGGCGGTCAACGACTTTGGTTCTACGAGCTACCCCTTCGTCAGCGGTCAGCGCTTGAAAACATCGATCTGCCTTGGTTCATCGCAGGGACAGATCTCAAGACTGCTTACACCGTAGTAATCGCACCCGATGAACCGTCTGCAGATATGTTACCCGTCCAAAGGACACATTTGGGAGCGTCAACGCTGTCGCAACTGCGCCGGAACATCCGTGATGTGGAAATCGAGATCGACGATTCAGTTGCTGATCGTGTGGCGCTGACCAGATACATGGGATTGCTGACAACCCATTTATATCAGGCCGAGAACGCTGTTGGCCTTCGCGAAGCGCGGCAGGCTGGCTATGAAGACGAGTTTCTTGCCGCACTTCAAGGCTGGGCACCAAATGACCGCTTGAATGAGATTGGTGAGTTCGCTCGCGAAAATGGTTTGGCCATCTCGCTTGAGGCACCAAGCTCCACAGACATGCCGCCGACACTCCTGCGTCAGCCAGAAAAGCGCCGGGCTGGCGTTGACCTTTCACTTTTCTACCAGGTGCCAGGTTATCAGTCCTGGGACCCTTCAGGCTTATTACTGATTTCTTTCACCTGCTTTTTCGCCATGATCATGGCTGACGCCGGATATGGTTTGGTCCTAGCGGCGGCACTGGCATTTGCATGGCGAAGGCTTGGGCGCAGTTCTCGTGGTACCTCCTATCGGCGCTTGGGGTTGGGACTCGTTTCGGCGACCGTTCTTTATGGTATAATTATAGGCAGCTACTTTGGAACATCGCCGCCTGAAACGAGTATTCTCCAACAGTTTAAATTATTAGCGGTCGATGATTTCGATGTGATGATGCGCTTGTCGATCGGGGTTGGCGTGGTGCATGTTGTAATTGCCAACTTTATGGCGATGCGGGTGAATTGGGGCAGGCCCATCGTCTTCGCGAAATCGGGCTGGATTCTGGCCTGTCTAAGTGGCTATGGTCTCTATCTCGGATCTTCAGATCCGCTAATTGCTAGCGCCTCTCAGGGCGGGCTCGCTTTCAGCGCTGTTCTAATACTCCTGTTTTCAAGCAATGAGACGGCCACAACTCTTAAGGGGCAGGTGCAACGCGTGCTGAAGGGCGCAAGTGCCCTTGCCGGTGCGATGACCGCATTCGGTGACGTATTAAGTTATATGAGGCTGTTTGCGCTCGGATTGGCCAGTGCTTCGCTGGCAACAACATTCAATCAATTGGCAATGGATGCGCATTCGGCGTTGCCTGGTCTCGGACTATTGGCGGCTGTGCTCATCTTGATCGTCGGTCACGCTTTGAACTTTGCTTTGGCAATTATCAGCGGCGTGGTTCACGGATTACGTCTTAATTATATCGAGTTTTTTAAATGGGGCTTCGATGGCGAGGGAATGGCTTTTAAACCTTTTCGGAAAAAGCGCATGGAATTGGAAATTGATCAGCAGGTATCATCATGAATGAATTTTTATTGACCCTCGGTTGGACGGGTATTTACGCACCTGTGGCTCTGGGTGCGGTCGGAAGCGGAATGGGATGTGCTATCGCGGGAGCGGCAAGTGTCGGGGCGATGCTCGATACAGAAGGCGGTTATGGCCGCTATGTTGGCATGTCAATTCTGCCGTCAACACTTGTGATTTACGGGATCGTTATGATGTTCACGCTCAATCGGCCCGTCACGCCAGATAATTCGGGTGCGCTATTTGCCATAGGTTTGTTGTCCGGAATTGCTTTTCTTTATGTCGGGATATGGCAAGGAAAAGCCTGCGCCTCAGCTATTGTTGCTGCGAAAGATAAACCGGAGATTTTCGGTATCTCGCTTGCGCCAGCAGCGATTATCGAAGGGTTTGCCGTATTCGCTTTTGTTTTCGCGCTGGTTGCGGCGGGCGGAATTCCTGCAGTGACCTAGAGGAATGTTTCACCATGAATAAAGCTTCAACCATCCAAACCGAAATGTCATCCGGTATAAATGAGCTTATCGACAGGTTGCGAAAGGACGGCGTGGCCAAAGGCGAGGAGGACGCAGCGGCGATTGTTAGGCAGGCAAAAGCAGAAGCAGCTGCCATTCGCGCCTCGGCGCAGGACGATGCGCAGTTGACGCGTGACACCGCTCGCAAGGAAGCCGACGCTTTTCGTCAGGCCGGGGAGGAAGCGTTAAGTGTAGCATTTCGCGATGCGATACTCACATTAAAAACCGAACTCGCCGATCGTTTCAGGACGGATGTTGACCGGCTCGTTTCCCACGAAATGAAAGATCCGGAGTTTTTGCGCAGGATCATTCTTGAACTGGTCGGTCAAGTGCGCCCGCATGTCGAAACGGATGGTCCAGTAGAGGTGATCGTTCCGCGAGTGGCAATTGGGCTCGACGAGTTGCGGGATAATCTCGATGAACTTGATAAAGGTCCTCTCACGGAGTTTGTGAGAGGTGTGACGGGGGACTTACTACGAGATGGTATCACTCTGACGCAATCTGATGATGTCACCGCCGGTGCCCGTATTTATATCGAAGAGGATGAGGTTACCGTAGACCTCTCCGCTCAGGCCGTATCCGGTATGTTGTCCCAGCACCTTCAACCACGCTTTCGGGCGATACTGGAAGGTGTCGTCAAGTGATGCGCTATAGTGGATCTGGTGCCCATGTCGCGGTATGAGAAATATACGACATTGATGGCCAGCCTGCCGCATCCGGGGCCACTCTTTGCCGAAAAACAGACCCCCATTTCGCGCCTCCAGCTCGACAGGAGGCTTCGTCAGCTCTCGGACGAAGACGCAGCTCTGCTCAATGCAATCGAGCAGGCGCTGGAGTGGCGATATCTGGATACAGATAATGATGCAAGCGTAGTGAAGCGGGTTCGCCGCGCCCTTGCGCTAACCGATAGCTCAGCGCTCCAGGCGCTTATCAAGCGCCGGATGGAAATCAAAACATGTATTTCTGCCCTCCGGAGGCGCGCTGCCGGTGAAGGTGCTCCATCCGCCCAGGAAGTATGGGGTTATGGGGCTTTACAAAACCAAATCGTCACGAATTGGACTTCCCAGACCTTTAATCTTGATCGTCTTTTTCCATGGCTGAAAGAAGCCTCTAGATTGATCGACGAGGGTGATGCCTATGCCTTGGAACAACTCATTCTTGAGGTTAGCTACCGCGACTTATGCCGCCGCGCAGGTCTTCACCAATTCGATATTGAGGCCGTCATTATATATGTTCTGAAATGGAGCGTGATGGATGTGTGGAGCCGAAATAATAGCGAGGCAGCATCACGGCGCTTTAGCGACCTTCTAAACGCCAGCCTTACCGCAACCGATTATCCCGCGAAATCAGATATCCAGCCCGTTGGAGCGACAGCATGAGCACAATGATGAGTGAAGTCCCCGCAAAAAGGCCGGACGCTGGAGCTGGGAACCCGACAAAGGAAGCGAAGGCTTGGATTGTCGCCGTTCAGGACGACTTGGTCGAAATCGAGGTCGCGTCCATGCCGGATGGCACAGCTGGCCGCCTCGTCAAGAATGAGGTGATCTATATCTTGCCGTCTCGGCTTGGCGCGGACGGACGGCAGGAACGTTTGAAGGCTGAAATTTTGCGTGTGCGTGGGAAATTTGCCGATGCTCAGGTTTATGAAAGTACGCAAGGCGTCGCTGTTGGTGATCCAGTCGAGCAGTCAGGCGAGATGTTATCAGTCACATTAGGGCCTGGTCTACTCGGTCGTGTTTATGACGGGCTGCAGGCACCGCTTGCTTCACTTGCCGAACAATATGGTATTTTTCTACCGCGTGGGGCCGATGTTGATCCGCTGGACCGGGCAGAAAAATGGTCTTTTACGCCGTCTGCGAAAATCGGTGACAGGGTTTCAGCAGGAGATACTTTGGGTGTGGTTCCCGAAGGCCGCTTCACACATAAAATCATGGTGCCGTTTGACTGGCATGGAGAATTCACCGTGTCGTGGATACGTGAAGATGCCGTGAAAGGTCACGAGACCGTGGCGCGTGTGACGGATCTTGATGGCAATGAGCGCGATGTAAAGCTATTTCAGAAATGGCCTGTGCGACGCCCGCTGAACAGGCTGATGTTGAAGACAGGTCAATCTCGCAGAAATTTTCCGAGCAAGCCAATGTCGACCACCCAGCGGCTTATCGACACCTTCTTTCCCATCGCGCAGGGAGGGGCGGCTTGTATCCCCGGCCCGTTCGGAGCGGGAAAGACGGTGCTTCAAAATCTGATCTCGAGATTTTCCTCCGTCGATATTGTTATCGTCGTGGCGTGCGGTGAACGCGCCGGTGAAGTCGTTGAAACGATCAATGAATTTCCGAAACAGGTTGATCCTGTGTCCGGTGGCAGTTTGATGGATCGGACCATTATCGTCTGTAACACTTCGTCCATGCCCGTGGCAGCTCGGGAGGCCTCTATATATACGGGGGTGACCCTCGGAGAATATTATCGTCAGATGGGACTTGGCGTTTTGTTGATCGCCGATTCAACTTCGCGGTGGGCTCAAGCTATGCGGGAGACATCCGGTCGTCTGGAAGAAATTCCGGGTGAGGAAGGTTTTCCGGCCTATTTGGAATCGAGCATTAAAAGCGTCTATGAACGCGCGGGACTTGTCGAAACGAATGATGGTTCCGAGGGCAGCCTGACGATCATTGGAACGGTTTCACCGGCTGGCGGCAATTTCGATGAACCTGTTACCCAGGCGACATTGTCGACCGTGAAGTGCTTTCTGGGGTTATCATCAGCACGGGCCTATAAGAGATTTTATCCGGCTGTTGATCCTTTGATGTCGTGGTCGCGCTATCTCGATCAACTGCGCCCTTGGTATGAAGAAAACCTGGGGGCCGGCTGGGTAGATCGTGTCTTGGAAATGACGGAAATACTGCGCGATGGCGATAGTGTTCAACAAATGATGCAGGTGACAGGCGAAGAGGGTGTGACAACGGACGATTTTGTTACGCACCAAAAGGCGCTTCTGCTTGATATGGTCTATCTTCAGCAGGACGCCTTTGATGCCGTCGATGCATCTGCGCCTATGGAGCGACAGAAGCTGGTTTTCGACATGCTATATAAGGCCACTGTTCGGAATTATAACTTTGCCTCGAAAGGTGAAGCCCGCGAGTATTTTGTAAAGCTGACCGGGCTTTGGAAGAACTTTAATTATTCGGCACCTGGCTCTCCGGACTACAAAAATCTACTTGACGAAATTGAGCGGATAACGGCGTCGGCATAAATAAGGCCGCCAATGACGCCGAGCTGAAAGCGGTATGTTGGTGTGAGCCAACCGTCATCGATGAGTACTTTGTAGTGCTCAGTTTCCCTAGGCTGAGCTGTATCGTCACTTGACTGTAACTTTGGATTGATTTCGGTCAATTTGACTATCTGATAGTGCAATCAGCATTGGGGACGTAAATGATGATGCCAGACATATTGGCAATGCTGTCTTTCGGTTCGAAGATAGCTCTTGGTGAGCATAGCAAAACCTTATCTCTTGAATTAAGAGCCATTACACGATTTTATCCCCAAATCGCGCGGCAAAATCCGGCAGCCCAGGCGGCCCGGTGCTCCTGAAGGGTGAAATATGCATAGAAATAGCTGGGCTTGGTCCGGTCTGCTGTCGTCAGTACTGGTTTTTTCAGCTTGTTCGGAGGATCAGGCGGAAGATATGCCTTCGGCGATACGTCCCGCCAAACTGATCGAAATCGCCGCCACGGATAATGTGCGAAGCCTCTCTTTCCCGGCGATTGTCGAAGCTAGCAGCTCAGTGAATCTGACGTTTCAGGTTAGCGGTCTCATTGAGGATGTTGCGGTTACAGAGGGCGATGATGTTGTGAACGGGCAGGTTATTGCCCGGCTTGATCAGCGCGATTTCCGCAACAATCTGGCCACGATGCAAGCCCAGTATAACTCTGCTCAATCTGAGTTTGAGCGCGCAGAAAGGCTGTTAAATCAAGATGCTATATCTCGCAGCGTTTATGAGCAACGCCAGTCCCAGCGAGATGTGGCAAGGGCAAATCTCGACAGCGCACGCAAGGCTTTGGAAGACACCGTATTGCGTTCACCGTTTGATGGCGTTGTCGCAGTTGTACAGGCCGTCGATTTCCAGAACATTGCAGCCCAGCAGGATGTGGTGACATTACAGACAACCGGGGCTGCCGAAGCGGTAGTGCAGATTCCTGCGACCCTCGTGGCCAATTCTGGGCGGGTAGAGCCAATTGAAACGGCGCTCTTACTTGATGCGGCACCGGATCAGCGACTGGCAGCCGAGTTCTACTCATCTACCGGTCAGGCCGACACCCAGACACAGACCTTCGAGGTACGCTTCGCCTTTATGCCGCCAGAAGACCTCTTGGTCCTGCCAGGTATGACTGGAACGATCGAGTCCAGCCTGCTCATCGCCGCGGAGGATGGCACCACTGATCAAATTTTGGTGCCGCTCAGTTCGATTGTTGCTGAAGGTGGACAAACATTTGTCTGGCTTGTCGACACAGAGACGATGACCGTTTCGCGCCAGGCTATCACGGTCGACGAAGGCAATGAGGGGATTGGCGAGGGAATAGGGGTTACGAACGGTTTGTCGCCGGGTGACATTATTGTCGGAGCAGGTTCAGCCTTCTTGCATGAGGGAATGCAAGTCAGACGATTTGAGCAGTAGGTACACTTCACATGAATCCTGCTGAGTTTTCGATCCGCAATCGGCTGATTTGCTTCATTTTTATCATTGGTTCGCTCGCTGCCGGCTGGTTCGCCTACCAGAATATGGCGCGGTTCGAGGATCCTGAATTTACGATCCGTGAAGCCGTCATTATCACCCAGTATCCCGGTGGAACCCCAGAGGAGGTGGCTGAAGAGGTTACGGAAGTCCTGGAATCAGCTGTTCAGGAACTACAGGAAGTCGAGGAAGTCCGGTCCGTTTCTTCTCCTGGGCTCTCTCGCGTAACCGTCGAGATAAAGTACGAGTTTTCGCCAAGTAAGGAAGCGCTCCAACAAATCTGGTCTAAGCTGCGCAATAAAGTCGCCGATGCCTCGATAAATCTGCCTCCGGGCGCGACGACGCCCCTGGTCAATGATGATTTCGGAGATGTCTATGGCATCTACTATCTCCTGACCGGTGACGGCTTTACGCCAAAAGAGCTCTACGAGTACGCGAAGGATTTAAGAACTGAGCTGCTTCGTGGCGATGGCGTGGCCAAAGTCGTGATCGGCGGCGTGCAACAGGAAATTATTTATGTTGAAATCGCGCGGGAGCGTGCTGCGCAGCTAGGGGTATCTGTTCAACAGGTCTACGACGATCTGGCGCAACAAAACTCTGTCGTCTCGGCCGGCGACATTAAGGTCGGTGAGCGTCGCCTGACCATAACGCCGACAGGTAGTGTGGACAGTGTTAGCGCGATTGAGAACATAATCGTCTCCACGGCCACAAGCGGAACGCTCGTCTATCTTAAAGACATTGCCACTGTCAGCCGGGCCTATAGTGATCCGCCAACACAGATCATCCGGTTTAATGGCGAGCCTGCAATCGCCCTCGGTATCTCCAATGTTACCGGTGCAAATGTAGTGAAAATGGGTGAATCGATTGACCAGATACTGGCGGCATCGACCAGCCGCCGGCCCATTGGGATCGAAATCCACGAATACTATCACCAAGGCAAAATTGTTGAGGTTTCAGTTCTCGATTTCGCGATGAACGTACTCGCGGCACTGGTTATTGTTCTGGTCACGCTTCTGATTTTCATGGGCCCCCGCTCGGCGATTATCATTGGGGCTGTACTCGTTCTGACAATTGCAGCCACGCTGGCCACTATGCAACTGTCTGGAATTCCCATGCACCGCATATCCCTCGGTGCGCTGATTATTGCCCTCGGCATGCTGGTGGATAACGCTATCGTGGTTACGGAAGGCATTCTGGTCGGCGTTCAAAACGGTCGGAAGAAAATCGATATTGCTAAAGAGATCGTATCAAAAACGATATGGCCGCTTCTGGGCGGAACACTGGTAGGCATTATCGCTTTTGCTCCTATTGGGTTCGCGCCGGGTTCGACTGCCGAATATACCGGTCACCTTTTCTGGGTGGTGATGATTTCGCTTCTGTATAGCTGGCTATTTGCCATCACGGCCGTACCGCTGTTTGCCGATCTTCTCTTCAAGGAAAACCCGGATGCCGCCGGTGGCGAACCGAAGGGAGACGGCATATTTTTCGGTACTTACAAGGGTTTCATGCGGGCCGTTCTGGCCGGACGGTGGGTTGTTGCGGCCGTGGCGGTTGCCATGTTCGCGGCATCAATCTGGGGATTTCAGTTTATCAAACCGGGTTTCTTTCCAACATCGACCAGTCCTCAAGTTGTTGTCGATTACTGGTTGGCTGAGGGCACGGACATTTCTGAAACTGAGAGCGATATGGTGCAGCTAGAGCGTCAACTCGCAGGATTTGAAGGGGTGCAGGACGTGCAGACCCTTATTGGTGGCGGGACACTTAGATATATGCTCGTTTATTCACCTGAAGCGAACAACAGTGCCTATGGTCAGTTCCTTTTAAAGGTTACGTCCTTTGATGAAATCGACCGGTTGATACCCGAGATACAGGCGCACATCGATAACAATTATCCAAATGCTCAGGCAAAGGTCTGGCGCTTTCAATTGGGGCCGGGCGGCGGATCGAAGATTGAGGCGGCTTTCAAAGGTCCAGAGCCTGCCGTGTTGCGCCGCCTCGCAAATGAGGCGAAAGCCATTATGGCCGCAGATGGCCGTGCGATTTCGATCAAGGATGATTGGCGTCAGCCTGTAAGTGTTTTCCAGCCGATTTATTCAGAGGGACGTGGACGCCGTCTCGGGATATCGCGTGAGGAACTTGCGAATGCTCTGTCGACGAACTTTTCAGGGAAGTCCGTAGGCGTTTACCGGGAGGGCGATGAGCTCATCCCGATTGTGGCGCGCGCTCCCCTTGAAGAGCGTCAGGATGCGCAGTCTATGGCCGGTATTCAGATCGTGAGTCCTGTCACGGGAGAGACGGTGCCGCTGCTTGAAGTTGTCGACGGTCTGGAAACGGTCTGGCGCGACGGGCAACTTCGCAAAGTTGACCGCATATTTACGCTGAAGGCTCAGTCGGACCCTATGGCTGGAGAGCTTGCGGGCAATCTCCAAGCCCGTGTGCAGCCGCTGATCGAGGCGATGGAACTGCCTGATGGCTACATACTCGACTGGGACGGAGAATATGGAGACAGCGCCGAGGCTAACGAGAACCTTGCCAGCACAGTGCCGCTTGGTTTTCTGGCCATGGTGCTGGTTGTCGTCGTGCTCTTTAATGCTATCCGGCAGCCATTGGTAATCTGGCTTGTCGTCCCGCTCTCACTGGTGGGCGTTGTTCTCGGCCTCGTTAGTACGGGAACACCCTTCGAGTTCATGGCGATTCTTGGGCTTCTTTCCCTGTCCGGCCTCTTGATCAAAAATGCAATCGTGCTTGTTGATCAGATGGATCTTGAAATCCGCGAAGGTAAACCGCGTTTCGACGCTGTGATCGATAGCGCTGCGAGCCGCGTTCGACCGGTCATGATGGGGTCTCTGACAACTGTGCTCGGCGTCATTCCGCTCGTCGGGGATGCATTTTTTCGGTCCATGGCAATTGTCCTCATGTTCGGCCTCACCTTCGCCACGTTGCTGACATTGATCGTCGTGCCAGCGCTTTATGTTATCTTTTTCCGTATCAAGAGCTCTGAGCGGAGCCTTGCCTAGTCTGGAAGGGTTATCTGTCATGTTTGTTCTCCGCACTCCTATCTTGCTGACAGCAGCGTGCTGTCTGTTCGCCGCGTGTGAAGCAGTCCCGGGGCGCGAAGAGGCAGCTGAAATAGCCCGCAGCGAAATTCAGGATACCCCGGAGTATTGGCAAGCCGCGGCCGCCCGGATTGGTGAGGTGGAAAGCGGCTGGATCGCCACGTTCAACGATCCAAAGCTTGAGGAACTTGTCAGAGAAGCTCAGGCCAACAATCGGAATTTGCGAACCGCCGCCCTTAACGTGGAGCGGTCCTGGTTGCTCGCACGGCAAGCCGGCGCGGAGCTCAGCCCACAGGTCAACCTCACAAGTGGTGCCGGTGGCGGCGGCAATTTTGACGGTGTGGGTGACAGCGATTTCAGTGTGGGTGTTCAAGCGCAATGGGAATTGGATGTCTGGGGCCGCATTCGCTCTGGGCAACAAGCCGCGACAGAAAGTGCGGAAGCTGCGGAGGCGGACTACCGCTTCGCTCAGCTTTCGATCGCCGCCGGTGTGGCACGGGCTTACTTTGCCGCCATCAATGCCGAGCAACAATCGCTGATTTCGTCTGAGATCGTCGATGCGCTGAGTGAGACCGGACGGATTGTGCAGGTCCGCTATGACAATGGTTTCGCGACGGCTCAGGAACTTGCCCTCGCCAAAGCTGATATAGCCTCCGCCAATGATACGTTTGCCACAGCTGAGCAGGCAAAAGACAGCGCGTTACGTGCTCTTGAATTATTGCTCGGCCGCTATCCGTCAGCTGATTTGTTTGTCGGCACGACGCTGCCATTGAAGCCCGAAGATCCGCCTGCTGGATTGCCTTCCGAATTGCTCGAGCGTCGCCCCGATTTGATCGCAGCTGAACGCCGAATAGCAGCGGCGATCGATACGGTTGATCAGGCAAAAGCCGCGCGGCTGCCGCAGATCAGCCTTACAGCGAGCACTGGTGGTTCTTCCTCCGATCTGTCGAACATTCTCAGCCCGACCAATCTCGCATGGACGGCCGCTTCAAACCTTCTCGTGCCGCTGATTGACGGGGGTGCCCGACGCACACAGGTTGAGATCAATACGGTGGAGCAGCAAACAGCCGTAGAAACGTATGCCGATGCTGCATTGAACGCTTTCTCTGAAGTTGAGCAAGCCCTTGCAGACGGCCTGACCATTCGTCGGCGGAAAGTCTTTGTAGAAGAAGCAAAGATCCAATCGGACGAAGCACTAAGACTGGCTCAGATACAATATAATGAGGGAGAGACGGATCTTCTTTCTGTTCTGCAACTCCAACAGGCCGCGTTCGGTGCGGAAAGCACCGTGCTAACCGTGAACCGGCTTGAACTCGATCAGTATGTCGACCTCAATCTGTCGTTGGGCGGTAATTGGGATGATCAACCCTAATCTCAAAGGGTGGTTGCTCCGATGCCTGACGACATCGAAACTGAAATCAGACAATGTGTATAAACAGGCTACTGATAACCGTACTCGCATCATTGCTGGGTGTTTTTTTTCCTGCCAGTGCATGCGACTTTGATGATGAAGACGGGCTTGACATCGCGCTGGTTCTGAGCGGAGGAGGCGCATTCACGACAACGCAAGTCGGAGCCATGACCCTCATTGAAGAGCTTGGTGTGCCGATCCATTGCGTGCTCGGCACCAGTATGGGGAGCGTCACCGGTGCCATGTATGCCGGTGGCTACAGCGCCGAAGAAATCGCGGATATCTATCGTGACAGAGACTGGGCTGCCATCTTTCGAGGTGGAGTGAGCCGTAACGAGAAACCCTATCTGCAAAAGGAAAACGAGGATCAGTACTTTTCGGACTATGTTGCCGGGCTAGGGCCGAATGGCATTACACTACCTGGTGGTTTTGGAGATATGAGTGGCCTTCAAGCCGAATTCCGGAAGCTGTTTTCCCATCTTTCAAACGATATCGATTTTTCGACGGATCTTCGCGTGCCTTACCGCGCCGTCGCAATGGACTTATCGACGGGAGATGCGAAGGCTTTCGCAGATGGTGATGTCGTTCAATCCATCCTCGCTAGCATGGCCGTTCCCGGGGTATTCTCACCGCGGGAGATTGATGACCGCCTCTATGTAGACGGGGGAATGGCGTCTCAGCTTCCGGTGCGGATCGCAAAGGAAATGGGCGCAGATATTGTCATCGCTCTCGATACGACCGTCGAACCGCCGGAATTGTCTGGTGCGCAGTCGATCGCGTCCGCTTCGCAGCAGATCGTTCGAATCACCGTCTATCGCAATTGGCTCGATGATATTGCCAATCTGACTGAAGATGACCTCCTGCTCCAACCAAGTCTTGAAGGCCTCTCGACCGCAAGCTTTAACAGGGCTGAACAAGGTCTAGCCTCCGGTCGTAAGGAAGCTGAAGCATTTCGGGATCGTCTGCTGGCTATAAGGGCGAAAGCAGCCCCCCTGCGGGATCAGATTTTGGATCCGTCAGTCCCCTTTGATGGAGGGGACGAGTTATTGCTCGTGAATGCCTCGCCGGTGGGTGACAGTATTATCCTGGATCGCCTCGACTACGAAGCTGGCGACATTGATGAAGATCAGAGCATAGATACCCGTCTTCGAAACCTTGCATCTTTTGGTGCATTTGGGGACGTCGATCTCTCACGAAGTCGGACAGGGCCTCTGCTGACCGTTGCGCCCCGCGCCCTTGGCCGAAATCTACTTCAGGCAGGGCTACGTGCCTCAACGACATTTGACGGCGATGCACAATACTCTCTGCTCGGACGAATATCCCGCCGTCCCGTCAATCGGTTTGGCGGCGAAGCGAGCCTGTCTCTGGAAGTCGGTACTGATTTCGGAGCGACGCTGCAGTACTATCAGCCTTTTGGTGCAAGCGGCCGTTTCTTCTTCATCCCCGTCCTGTCCTATCGCGGTGAAGAAATCCTGTTTGACATTGCAGACACGCGGCTTGCGGAATTCTTCGAACAAAGGGGCGACTTCAGAGTTCGGTTCGGCCGGGAACTTGGCGATTGGGGAATTGTTTCTGTCGAAAGCGTGATAACTGCCGGGCGAATTGAGCCACAACTATCCATTGCACCAGATGTGTTCATCCCAAATAACTTTCAACAAGGGGGATTGGGGATCTTCTTTGGGGCCGATACGCTCAATCGATCAGTCTGGCCGACCAGCGGTTATCGACTGTTGACGTCAGTAGAAACACTTTTCGACTTTGATGGCGGTGAAGATACTGAAAAGTTCAACCTGTTTGGCACGGCGGCATTCGAGCTTGGCGCACTCGGATTCCAGGTGCGCGGACAATTCGAGAGCGTTCAGGAACCCAATAATGAGCCTGTCGAAATTCTCGACCTTGGTGGATTTCGGCGCCTGTCCGCATTCACTGAGAGTTCGATCCCAAATAATGAGTACCTTCTTGTCACCGGAGAAGTGTTCCACCGGCTCACGAGCACGGACGCTATCGTCAATTTCCCGGTCTATGTCGGAGCGACACTCGAATACGCGAATGCCGAGTTCGATATCTTCACTCAAGGGCTAAATGAGGATATTTTCTCCGGCTCTGTCTATCTCGGCGCGGAAACAATTCTCGGACCTGCTTTTTTGGGCACAGGCTTTAGCGACGAAGGCGACTTCGCCCTGTTTCTGCATTTTGGTCGGGCTTTTTGAGCTCATTGCTCGAGCCGTTCAATTGTCACCGGGCCAAACATTGCACTCGCTCTGTGGGCTAGAATTGCTACGGAATACAGCTTTTCAGGATCGAGGTCCCCATTCTCATCGACAGTTTCGATGATCCAATCGGCTGCCACCCAGAGCAAGCTCTGCGCCGAACGTTTCCGCAAGACGGTCAGCCCCGCGATCTCCATCTGAACAGGCAAGAATGAAATGATCAATCATGTTTAGGCTCCTTCGCGACACCCCTTGAGCTGGCAAAGTCGTCAATCGATATTCGTTTTGCCGTTGCCCCGTAACGATGGTGCTTTGATTGGATCTTCAACTCGCGCTTCAGCAAACACAACATGGAAAGCTTATCGGATAGCAGGATCACGACCAGCCGAAGCGGTCGAGCTAAGATCCAAAGATGTCGGGGAGTGGCTCCGCGAGTAGGACTCGAACCTACGACCGGGCGGTTAACAGCCGCCTGCTCTACCAACTGAGCTATCGCGGATCACGATGAAGCGCGCTTAATACCAAGCAGATGGCCCCTGTCAAACCATCCTATGTACTCAAGCTAAAAAAAGGGCGGGAGCAAGCTCCCGCCGAGGCGTTGGGTGATGGTGGGTGTCTCCAAGAGAAGACAGTGAGAAAATGCTTGGAATTGGTTAACACTGTGTAAATGGGTTAACGGAAACGATCATTTTCTTGAGCTGTTTGAGGCGCGATGCTCGAGATTAATCCTTAGAAAGCAAGTTTAGAAGCGAACAGCATCGAATCTAACCTCTGTTTTGTATGAATTTTTTTGATCTACTGCGCTCGTGGATTAGGGATGGAATAGAGGTGCGACTTTGGTTGGCGTTATAGATTATTGTCTTTCAGTACGAGTTGATTGCATCAGCTTACAATGATTGTTATCCCCAATCCGCGGCGACATGGCGGAGTGGTTACGCAGCGGATTGCAAATCCGTGTACCCCGGTTCGATTCCGGGTGTCGCCTCCAATATCGCAAAGCCCTCAAATCATCCGCCGAACCCTTGAATTGGCGTGCGTAGCGCCAAGCCTGAATGTGCAAATACTCACTTTTTGCAGCTGGCTTGATACTTGCCTTCACGAAAGTCGTGCTAATTCAGAGTCTGAGTATTGAACAGCCAATTCTGGTTCAGTTGGGCTTTCGGTTTGCTGGCTGGCAGACCTGATTTGTAGAGGGAGTTACTCGATGCGACGTTATTTGGTGGGGTTAGTGGGGGCTTGCGCGATCGGCAGTGCACCTGCGTCTGCGGAGACTTTATATGATGCGCTGTTTGCCGCGCAGTCGACCAATCCGCAGCTGGGTGTGCAAAAGGCACAGCAGGAAATTTCAGAAGAACAGCTTCGGTCGGCACAGGGGGCAAGGCGTCCGAATGTCGAGCTTACATCAAGTGCAGATGTCACGCGCATCGATACCGATGGTCCGGTCTTCGCGAACATCAATGTCGGCCGCATCGAGACGATCCAGGCGCAATTGCAGGCCACACAGCCAATATATGCCGGGGGCCGTATCTCTGCCGGTGTGAGGGAAGCTCGCGCAGGTGTTAGCGCCAGCGACGCGCTCCTGGAAGCCGCCACTCAGGATACATTCCTGCAGACGATCACCGCTTATGTGGATGTGCGGCAGAACCGCGAGGCCGTCGAGATCCAGAAGAGCAGTGTAAATCTGCTGACAGAGCAGCTCACCGCCGCCCAGGATCGCTTTGAGGTTGGTGAGATTACGCGCACGGACGTCGCGCTGGCAGAGGCCCGCCTGGAGGGTGCCCGTGCGAACCTCGCCGCTGCCGATGCGCAGTTGGAGGCAAACGAGGCCCTTTACGAGAGCGTAGTTGGTTTCCGGGCGGGCGATCTCGTGCCACCGCCACCGATTGGCGAGCTGCCGGAGAACTTTGACGTCGCTTTGGCACTTGCGATTGATAGCAATCCAAATATTAAAGCCGCCCAATTCAACGAGCTTGCCGCAGAACAGGCTGTGAAAACTGCCCGCGCAGAGCTTCGTCCGGAGCTGAATTTCGTCGCCACAGCCGCCGTGCAGCAGCAATTCAACGAAGATATCACCTTCCCGGAGATCACCAATACAAGTCTGGCTGCACTCGCCCAGGCCCGGATCCCCATTTACCAGGGTGGCATTGCCCGGGCTCAGGTACGTTCAGCAAAGCTTGAGGCGGCTCAGGCAAAGCTCGATATAGAAACGCAAAGACGGTCGACCATCGCTGACGTATCTCAGTTCTGGTATGCTTATTCTTCGGCTCGTGCCGCTATTGCTGCATCGGAACGGCAGGTCACGGCCGCGCGGATTGCTTATGAAGGCGGTGTTGAGGAGCTGGCAGTAGGTGTTCGGACAACCCTCGACGTGCTCGATCAGGAGCAGGATCTGCTCGAAGCCCGGCTGAACCTCAGCCAGTCTCAGAGAGATGCTTATGTAGCTGCTCATCAGCTGTTGCGCGCGGTTGGCAAGCTGACACCGGAGCGATTTGGGCTCTAAGATTACCTTTCATTAAGGAAGAAGCTTCTTGTGTAAGATGCTGTTAACCCTCTCACCATAGGTTCATTAACCATTAGATTCGCTTGAGAATAAAGGTGTACTATGGGCGATCCAGCGGCAAAAGAGCCAACAATGGAAGAAATCCTGGCCTCGATCAGGAGAATTATTTCAGAAGACGGTGAGCCCGTGGGGGAGGCAGCTGGCGGCGTGGAAGACTCACCACCGTTTGAAGACGATATCCTCGAGCCGGTCGCTGAGGATATGAGCGTTGCTGAAGCTGAAGTGCCGACGGATGACGAACACCTGCTGAGCGTAGAAGAGCTTCTCGGTAAAGATCTGGATCTGAATACGCCCGAACCTGCACCTCTCGAGCCCGTTGAGGTTCCGGAAATCAGCGATGATACGGTATTTGAAGCGCCTGAGGCTCCGGTGGAGCAGGAAACTCCTATCGTTGATTTTGAGGATGTTGCTCCCGCCGAGCCCATGGAGGAAGACGTGACCACTATTGCTGCTCCTGAAGTCGCACCGGCCGCTCCGAAAAGCAGTTTGGACACCGGTGCCGCCAACGCACTTGAGAGCTTTGTCAGAAGCATGATCGAGCCAATGATTCACGAATGGCTTGAAAACAACCTGGAAAGCCTTGTCAACGCGAAGGTCGATGCAGAGCTTCAGCGCGTTGCCACGCGCGTGCGCCAAGCCTTGATCGATGAGAAATAGTCTCGTCAAAATAGGCTCTACATTGTTGCGATAGCCACCTCGCTTTCGTCGTAATACTTGTTATAGGAAAGAGCGCGCTCGGCTGAAGCGCGCTTTTTTGTATTGAGCGAGACATGCTGGACCAGTTTTTCAACGCGGCCGAGGCCGAGGAACAGATTTACAAGCGCTGGGAAGAAGCCGGTTGCTTCAAGCCCTCCATGGATACGAGCGCCGAGGCCTATGCGATCGTCATCCCGCCGCCCAATGTGACAGGCGTCTTGCATATGGGCCATGCGCTCAACAATACGCTTCAGGATATCCTGATCCGCTTCGCCCGCATGCAAGGCAAAAACGTACTCTGGCAGGCAGGTACGGACCATGCCGGTATTGCCACGCAGATGGTTGTGGAACGCCAGCTTGCCGAGGCGGGGGGAAATGAAAGCCGGGCCAGCCTTGGCCGAGAGGCCTTTGTTGACCGCGTCTGGGGGTGGAAAGAGGAATCCGGCGGTAAGATTGTCGGCCAGCTAAAGCGCCTCGGTGCGAGCTGTGACTGGTCTCGCCTGCGGTTCACTATGGGTGAGCGCGGCGTCGAAGATGACCAGATGCAGGCCGCTGTCCGCAAAGTGTTCGTGGATCTCTACAATGACGGGCTGATCTATCGCGACAAGCGGTTGGTGAATTGGGACCCACACTTCCAGACAGCGATTTCCGACCTCGAAGTCGAACCGAAAGAAGTGAAGGGACATTACTGGCATCTGCGTTATCCGCTCGCTGACGGCGTGACCTATGAGCACCCGGTCTTTGATGAAGACGGCGAGCCTGCCGGCACCGAGACCCGCGACTATATTGTCGTAGCGACGTCACGACCTGAAACAATGCTGGGCGATACCGGCGTTGCCGTGCATCCCGATGATGAGCGGTATAAGGATCTTGTTGGCAAGGACGTCATCTTACCAATTGTGAACCGCCGTATACCGATTGTCGCTGACGAGTATCCGGACCCGGAGAAAGGCTCGGGCGCGGTGAAGATCACTCCTGCGCATGACTTCAATGACTTCGACGTCGGCAAGCGCTGCGGGCTGGAGGTAATGAACATCCTCACCTCCATCGCGGCGATCGTTGATGGCGACGAGGCCGATACGGCGGCAATTCCGGCGGAGTATCGCGGGCTTGATCGGTTCGAGGCGCGCAAGAAGGTCGTCGCCCATTTTGAAGATAATGATCTCATGCAGGAGATCGAAAGCCTGAAGATCGAACAGCCCTTTGGAGACCGCTCCGGCGTCGTCATCGAGCCGTGGCTGACGGATCAGTGGTATGTCAATGCGAAGGAACTCGCCAAGGAAGCCATCGCTGCGGTGCAGGATAACCGTACGCGCTTTGTGCCGGAGAATTGGGAAAAGACCTATTATAACTGGATGAACGACATCCAGCCCTGGTGTGTTTCCCGCCAGCTTTGGTGGGGCCATCGGATCCCGGTTTGGTATGGTCCGAACGGCGAGGTTTACTGCGCCATGTCAGAGGCAGAGGCTCAAGCGCAGGCTGGCGAGGGTGTTCCGCTTACCCAGGACAACGACGTCCTCGACACGTGGTTCTCTTCGGCGCTTTGGCCGTTCTCTACCCTTGGCTGGCCGGGCGAGACGGACGAGCTGAAGACCTTCTATCCCGGGGCTGTGCTGGTCACGGCCTTTGACATCATCTTCTTCTGGGTCGCCCGCATGATGATGCAGGGCCTCCAGTTCATGAAAGAGATTCCGTTCAAAGACGTTTACATCCATGCGCTCGTCCTCGATGAGAAGGGCCAGAAGATGTCGAAGTCCAAGGGCAACGTCATGGACCCCCTGGACCTGATCGATGAGTATGGTGCGGATGCGCTGCGTTTCTCCCTCGCATCCCAAGCGGCGCAGGGGCGGAATATCCGTCTGTCCACGAAGCGGATCGAGGGCTACCGGAATTTCACCACCAAGCTCTGGAACGCGGCGAAATTCTGCCAGATGAATGAGTGCGCCAATTGGAACGGTCCAGTTGATCCCTCCCGCGTGAAAGAGCCGGTCAATCAATGGATCATCGGCGAAGTCGCACGCACCGGCGAAGCAGTAGCGAAAGCCATTGAGGGTTACCGCTTTAACGAGGCGTCCGACGCGATCTACCGGTTCACCTGGAACGTTTTCTGTGACTGGTATCTGGAGCTGATAAAGCCGCTGCTGAATGGTGAGGATGCCGAGCCAAAGGCTGAGACGCGGCGGGTCGCCGGTTGGGTGCTTGATGAGATCCTGAAGCTCCTGCATCCCTTCATGCCCTTTGTCACAGAAGAGCTCTGGGAGAAACTCTCCGAAGACGGACCGTCCCGGGACGGATTTCTCATGATGCAGAGCTGGCCAAGCTATGATGGCTTCGAAAACGCCGAGGCCGATGCTGAAATGAGCTGGGCGCTCGACTTCGTCTCGGAGATACGCGGCGTGCGCGGTATATTGAATGTTCCCGCCGGAGCGAAACCCGGCCTTGCCGTTGTGAATGCCGGTACAGAGACGAAGAAGCGTCTGGAGCGCCACCGCGAAGTTCTGATGCGTCTTGCGCGCCTCGACCCTGTCTATGTTGATGACAATGTGCCCGCCGGAGCAGTGAGCATTGTCCTCGGCGACGCCACGCTTGCTTTGAAGGTCGCTGATCTAATTGATCAGAAGGCTGAGGGCGACCGGCTCAAGAAACGTATCTCCGGTATTGAAAAGGATATTGGCGGTATCGAGAAGAAGCTCACCAATGAGAAGTTTCTCGCCAATGCCCCGCCGGAAATCATTGAAGAACAGCACACGCGTAAGGCTAACGCCGAGAGCGAACGCAACAAGCTGACGGATGCCTTGAAACAGCTGGAGGCCATCGGTTCATAGCCTTCCGCAGAGCTAAAGCGAGTTTTCTCCAGGGCAATCGATGCTGGGTGGCTAGTATTACAAGTCCGACTCCAACTTGCATCAAATGCACAGCTCCAAGGCAAAGCAGCTTTTCGCCCGATCCTTTTGACGAACGAGGGAGACTTTCGCGCTTTACCCGTTAAAGTGGCCTCATTGTTCGGAGGTTCGGTTATGGCACGATTGGCGAGATGGTCAGATATATGGGTGTTTGCGTTTGTTGCATTTTGCGCCGCGCATCTCGTTGCCACTGCGCAGCCTGATACTGAGTCAGCAACCGTTGAGTGGCGGCTGGGAATCCATGGCGGGGCAGGGGTTATCCTGAAAGAAAACCTGACCGAGGAACAGGAAGCCGCCTATCACAACGCGCTGGCAGAAGCACTTGAGGCAGGGGCAGAGGTGCTGCGCAATGGTGGCACGGCAGTCGATGCTGTTGAGGCTGCGATCATTCCCATGGAAGATAACCCGCTGTTCAATGCAGGCAAAGGTGCGGTTTTTACGGCAGCCGACAACCACGAGCTGGACGCCTCGATCATGTCCGGGATCGACAGGGACGCCGGGGCGGTGGCTGGCGTGACCAATGTTAAGAATCCGATCCTTGCCGCGCGGGCTGTCATGGAAGGGTCGCCGCATGTGATGTTTGCGGGTAAAGGCGCGGATGACTTTGCACTGGCCCAGGGACTGGAGCAGGTGGAGAATATCTATTTTGACACCGAGTTTCGCAGAGCAGCGCTTGAGCGCGTTCTGGAAACCCGGCGGCGGACGAGCGCGGATAATGCCGGCACCGTCGGCGCTGTGGCAATCGATCAGAATGGCAATCTTGCTGCTGCCACGTCTACGGGTGGAATGACGGCAAAGGCGGAAGGACGCATTGGCGATTCCCCCCTGATTGGCGCTGCGACCTACGCCCAGAATGACGTATGTGCCGTTTCAGCGACAGGACACGGCGAGTATTTTATCCGGGTCGGCGTGGCGAAAACTGTCTGCGCGCGCGTTGAACTCGCTGGTGAAGACATCAAGACAGCCGCCGATGAGGCGCTGGCTCAGGTCGCAGCACTTGGCGGCGATGGTGGGGTCGTCCTTATGGATGCCCAGGGAAGTGTCCACTATTCCTTTAATTCGTCGGGTATGTATCGGGGATCTATTGATGCCGATGGATCGAAGACCGCAATTTTTGGAGATGAATAAGACCGGTCAGGCACCTAGACTGCTATGACCAGTTTATGCCGGTGCAATCGCCGACGTTCTGTTGCTTTCATCCGCACACAGACCGGGTGATTGCTCCACCGGCACCAGTCCAAAATCCGTTAGCGTGATGGTTTCCATCGCCTCGTCATCTTCACCGCGGATCATGTCGAGACGGCGGTCGACGCCTGCAAGTGGGTGGTGAGTTGCCCATCGGGCATCATTCGTGGGCAGCGCTGAAAAAGCCAGTGCCCCGAGGAACTGGCGCTCTCCTTCATTAAGATAGAAAATCAGCGTCTCGTCTGTCAGGCAGTAGGATCTTGTCGTCCTTGTATCATTAAAAACCTGACCTGCTCCAACGCCTGCGCGGGAGTTAAAGCCGTAGCGAACCTCGCTGAGCACATAGGTTCCGCCTGGCATTTCAACGCTCTCCATACCGAGATCGATGGTTCGGCCTTGCGACAGGCTCAACCGCGTTCCTGTAGGGGCCACAATCGGGATGTCCACAGATATGCGATAGCGGGTACGTTCCTGCTCCATATAGAGCGTAGCAGCGTCACTCTTTACCGTTTCTACAGGCGAAAAGAACAGATCTATACGGCGCACCGCTGAGTTTTGCGATCTACCTTGGGTGTACAATACCGGCCTTATGAGCAATTCGCCGTCAGGAGGGGCTTCCAAATCGCTGGGGTCCGTAAGCGTGGTAACTTCCTCTAATACCCGTGTATCATCTTCAGCAGCTTCAGCGTTGTTCTGTGCTATCGCTGGTATTACCGCCATGACTGCGAGAGACAGTGTTACCCAAGACAAAAGACTTTTCATCGCGCGTATCCTCACATCGTGTGCCTAGCAAACCATATCCGTCTAACCATATGCTTACCACCAAATGGGAAAAGTGTAACGGGTGTGCTGTTACGTGCTGGCGAAGTGCTCCGTTTTGATGGGGAAGATACTGATCTGATGCTAGGGTCAGGGAGCTAGTGCTGCCACTGTGTAGTTCGCTGTGCCGCAAAGACCGTCACTTGGTTCCAGTGCGACGAGATCAAAGTCCATATCTTGGATGTTTTCGCTTTCTCTGGCAGCCCGCCCGCTTAGATGCTCAAGACTGCTATCTATGCCAATTACTGGATAATGTTCACGCCATTTTGCCGAGTTTGATGGAAAAGGTGTTAGAGCAAGTGCGCCGAAGAATTGGCTTTCGCCATTCTTTACATCAAAAATGTAGGTTTCTTCACTGAGGCAATATGATCTTGTCACTCGGATACCATTATTGACCAATGGGCCGGCACCTCTTCCGAAAGGTGTGGATACCGGAGTTATGAAGTATCTTATTTCGCTGAGCGCATAACTTCCTCCCGGTAGTTTAAGACGCCGGGTTCCGAGATCGATTTTGTTTCCTTTAAATTGCTTTATGCGTGTCCCGGTAGGATTTGCGACCGGCACCCCGACCGACACCCGGTATCGAGACCGCTTTTGTTCACTGTAGATTCGTGCAACCCCGTCTTTAATTTCCTCGACAGGTGAGAAGAATAGTTCGACGCTTAGAGCCGGTGAATTCCCTCCTTCAAACTGGGTGTACATGACAGGCCGTATGAAAAATTCACCTGTTTGTGGGCCTAGTTCAAACTGCTGACCTCGCGTTTCGATTTCATCCAGCACGCGGGAGCCGTTGTCTTCTTTGTCTTGAAGCGGTGTGCTGGCGAGGGAAGCGGCTATGAAGACCGCGCTGAGGGGGGCTGATAAAATGCTCAAATCATTCTCCTTGCAAGGTCGCACCCTTATTTCAGGATAAGACTGACGCACTGGATCGCAAGGGCATTTGCCGATTTTAAGTTGAATTTATCGTGAAGGCGCTGCAGTTTGATAGATAAAAGGTGCCGACAAAAGCTCGTCTGCGGTGAAAGGTGCCTAAACCAAGCTGAGCAAGTCTTATTTTTAGGATGTATTTGCGCAATCGACACCTATTTGTAGATTTCTCGGCAAATCCCTGTAACAGAAAGCGCCATGACCAACTGGGATAAATCAAAACTGCCGTCACGCCATGTGACTGAGGGGCCGGCACGCGCGCCGCATCGCTCGTATCTTTACGCGATGGGCCTGACCACGAAGGACATTCAGAAGCCTTTTGTGGGCGTTGCGTCCTGTTGGAATGAGGCCGCACCCTGTAATACAGCGCTTATGCGTCAGGCGCACGCTGTGTCCGAGGGCGTAAAGGCTGCCGATGGTACGCCACGCGAATTTTGTACGATTACGGTGACCGATGGCATTGCCATGGGCCATGAGGGCATGCGCTCCTCCCTTGTCAGCCGGGAAGTGATCGCCGACTCTGTCGAACTGAGCATGCGCGGCCATGCCTATGACGCCCTCGTTGGCATCGCTGGTTGCGACAAGTCCTTGCCAGGCATGATGATGGCCATGCTGCGCCTGAATGTGCCCAGCGTCTTCCTCTACGGTGGATCGATCGTCCCCGGATCTTTCGAAGGTAAGGACGTTACCGTGTTGGATGTTTTCGAGGCGGTTGGAGCCCATGCGGCGGGGTCCAATGATATGACCGAAGAGAAACTGACGGCGCTTGAAAAGATCGCCTGTCCGGGCGACGGGGCTTGCGGCGGCCAGTTTACTGCAAACACCATGGCCTGTGTTTCTGAGGCTATGGGCCTTGCCCTGCCGCTCTCGTCGGCTCTACCGGCACCCTATCTCGATCGTGATGAATATGCCCGCGCATCTGGACGCGCGGTTATGGACTTGGTGAGGAAGAACATCCGGCCGCGGGATTTTTGCACGCGGGAAGCCTTCGAAAACGCCGCCGTTGTTGTGGCCGCAACGGGCGGATCGACCAATGCGGCGCTCCACCTGCCAGCCATGGCCAATGAGTGCGGCGTCGAGTTCACCCTCCGCCATGTCGCCGAAACGTTCCAGCGCACACCCTACATTGCGGATCTCAAGCCGGGGGGGAATTATGTTGCGAAGGATATGGGAGAGGCTGGGGGCATGCCCATGCTGCTCAAGACGCTTTATGACGGCGGGTATATCCATGGGGACTGTATGACGGTCACTGGCAAGACTATTGCCGAGAACCTCGAAAACGTCACCTTCGACCACAGCCAGAAAGTCATCTATCCGGTCACCAGTCCCATCACACAAACAGGTGGTGTTGTCGGGCTGTGGGGGTCACTTGCCCCCGATGGTGCGATAGTGAAAGTCGCCGGGTTGCAGAACCTCCAGTTCAGCGGACCCGCCCGCGTGTTTGACGGTGAGGAAGCGTGTTTCAAGGCCGTGGAAGAGCGGAACTACAATGAGGGCGACGTCCTTGTGATCCGCTATGAGGGCCCGAAAGGCGGACCCGGCATGCGGGAGATGCTGTCGACCACGGCTGCGCTCTACGGCCAGGGCATGGGGGACAAGGTGGCGCTGATCACCGATGGTCGCTTTTCCGGGGCTACAAGAGGGTTCTGCATTGGCCATGTCGGTCCGGAGGCGGCAGAAGCCGGCCCTATCGGCTTGATCGAAGATGGTGACTTGATCACCATAGACGCCGAAAATGGGACGATTGACGTTCAGTTGACCCCCGACGAGCTGCAGGACCGGAAGCGTCTATGGAAACCGCGCGAGACCCAGTATGGCTCCGGTGCCCTCCTCAAGTTCACGCAATTGGTTGGACCGGCCCATGAGGGTGCGGTGACCCATCCGGGCTTCAAGGGCGAGCGCCACGTTTACGCCGATATCTAAAGGTCAAATCTTAAGGTTTTTCCGGTAGATGTTGCTTTAGATGTGAAGGGCGACGAGATGCCAGAGCAAACCGGCATAGATCCGAAAGTGCAGGATGCCCTGGCCGGCCTTCCGCCGGATTTCGACGCTTTTTCAAAAGTCTACAGCGATCGGATCCTCCCCAATCTCGTCGGCCGCGAGCAGGACCGTGTTGCTGCTGCGCGGGAAGCCCGCAACGGCGGGGTTACCGGTCTCCTCGGAGGGCTTGCCGGAGCCTATGGCGGTTTTGCCCTTACCGGCCTTCCACTGCTCGGTATTCTCGCGATCATCGCGGCAGTGGGGTGGGTCGCCTATCGAAGCTCAAGGCTCAGGCAGATCGGAAAGGAAGCCAAGTCCCTTCTTGTACAGCCTGTGGCAACCGAGTTCGGCCTGACATTTGAAGAGGAGCCGGGCGAGCAGGGCACGGTCTATGACTTCCGGCGGGCGCATTT
Organism: Pseudomonadota bacterium; assembly: GCA_039196965.1. GTDB lineage: Bacteria > Pseudomonadota > Alphaproteobacteria > Caulobacterales > Hyphomonadaceae > CALLCD01. The sequence continues at coordinate 76,655 of JBCCUK010000011.1, forward strand.
GCTGCCGAGTTGGGACAGATCCGATTTTGAGGATCGCCTGACCGGCAAACGCGCCGAGGTCGATTTCGAGTTCTTCGAGGCCCATCTTGAAGAAAAACGCACGACGCGGGACAGCAATGGACGCACCCGGACCCGTTGGGTCACCGTGTTCCGTGGTCAGTGCATCCGTTTCGACTTTCACAAGACCTTTCTTGGGGAAACTCTTGTTACGCGCGATGCTGGCTTCTTCAATCGATTTGGCGGCAAGAGCGGCATGGACCGCGCAAAACTGGAAGATCCGCGTTTTGAGAAGGCGTTTGAAGTTTATACCACGGATCAAGTCGAGGCCCGTTTCCTCCTGACGCCAGACCTCATGCAGAAACTTGTCGATCTCGAAACGGCTTTTCATGGCAACAAACTGCGCTGCGCCTTTGTTGGCGGTGAAATGTTCATTGCGCTGGAGGGCGGTGATCTTTTTGAGCCGGGCAGCATGTTCCGGCGGCTCGATGATCCTAACCGTATCCGTGAGCTGCTCGATGATTTTGCCGCGGTTTTTCATCTTATCGACACGGTGTCGATGAACCGGGCGAAGCGGCCGAGGAGTTGACGGAATCGCGAATGGCCTCACTTCGATGTCAGATGCAAGCCCAGCGCAAAGTCAGCATAGTGTTGTCACACCCGCGCCGAATTTCCATGGAAAAAGCATTGATATGAAACGCTTTCTCTTTCTGACCTCGCTTCTCGTAACTTCAGCATTGCCAGCTTCAGCCCTTACCGAGGGGGAGATTCGTCAATGCAATGCATTGGCCGCGACTTTCGGGCCCAAAAAGGCTGAGTTCGATGCCCTGACGGCTGCGCGAGACGAGCTTGCCGCCGCTGCCGAGACGGCAGGCGAGGATTGGGAGAATGCTGAGGCATTGAGAGATTTCGGAGCCGACAAGGCTGCTGCCGCAGATGCTAAAAAAGCCACTTATGACGAGGCCCTAATCGCTTTCGAAGCGACGCAGCGGACATGGCAAACGGCCGGTCAGCAACTGAACGCTGACTTTGCCACATTCAACGCGACGTGCACCGCTGACGATTGAGTGTTCGCCGGAGACCGCTCTCCTCCCCGCCGATATTGAGTGTTGAATAAACCCGGGGATAAATCCGAAATTCGGAACGGGGACTGTCGGGGGATAACCCTCCTGTTGAGACTCTCAGATTTGGCGCGCTGAGAGTCTGAGAGTTCTACGTGTACGGTAGCCTTCCCGGGCCATGAACTTCGCCTCTATCGTTGCCCGGCACCACCGAACGGCTTCACCAAAAGGTGAGATGGCGGATCGGTTCACTCTCCGCTACACCAGTACTCAAACAGAATGCTGGAGGGCTCAGATGAAAGCGTATTCTCTTCTCTTTCTCAGAATTTCAACTGGGCTTTTGCTGGTCTTGTGGGGCGTCATAAAGATGGGGTCACCAGAGGCTGCTATAAGTGTTTCATACAGATATTATGCCGGGCTCATCAGCGGCGAAAGCATGCAGATGGCGCTCGGCATCGCTGAGATCGCCCTTGGGCTTCTCGTCTGCGCCGGGCTTCTCCGTCGCTTCGTCTATCCATTACAGGCAATTGTCCTGTTCCTCGGCGTGGCCTTTATCTGGAACCACATTCTGGATCCTCTTGGGCTCTGGCTTGTCGAAGAAGAAAACCGGCGGACACTCTTCTTTCCGTCCCTCGGCATGTTTGCCGCAACGCTGATCATGCTTGCGTTCAAGGAAGACGACAGAATTTCTCTGGATGAGCGGTTCGGACTGTAGATCGGATCTGTTTAGTGCCGCTGCGCCGGACGGTCTCGCAAATGATGATCGTCCGCGCGCTCGCGAGCCTCGCGTGTGTTTGAGCTTTCACGGTCGATGACACTGGACATGAAGATGCCCGTGCTTATGAGGCCGCCAAGTGCTGCGAGCGGAAAACATGCGGCAATGCCATAAATGGCGGGAATTTCGATGCTCTGATCTCGCAGGCGGATCAAGATGAGGAAATAGCTGACGGCACCGAGCAAAAAACCTGAACCAAAGCCGATAATGATGTGTTTCAGAAAGCTACGCACCAATGGGCGCTCACTCTCCTCGGCATTGTCCAAGATCATTTTGAACGGCACGTTTTCGTTTCCTCCACTGCACAAGATATCACGCAGCGGCTTCGCGGCAAATCCATCATCCTCTAGGCCCTCGACAGATCGCCTTGTTTCGCTTTAAGAGCGGGCTCTTGGGTTGCTTTAGGAGACCTCCATGCCAGAGCGCACACCATACCGTCTGACCGGCTCAACCGGTGAGTGGGAAATTGTCATGGGATTGGAAGTCCATGCACAGGTGGCCTCCAGTGCGAAGCTTTTCTCCGGCGCGTCGACGGCCTATGGCGCGGACCCGAACACCAATGTGTCCCTCGTCGATGCGGCAATGCCGGGCATGTTGCCGGTGATCAACAAGAAATGTGTGGAACAGGCCGTGAAGACCGGTCTTGGGCTGAAAGCTGAAATTAATAAGTTCTCCCGTTTCGATCGGAAGAACTATTTCTATCCGGATCTGCCGCAGGGCTATCAGATCTCTCAGTTTGCCCATCCGATTGTCGGCGAAGGTGAGATCGAGGTAGACGTGGAGCCCGCCCATGGCGGCGATGCCTACGCTATTTCGGTCGGTATTGAGCGGCTGCACCTTGAACAGGATGCGGGCAAGTCTATCCACGACATGTCGCCGACGGAGACCTATGTCGACCTCAACCGGTCCGGCGTGGCGCTGATGGAAATCGTCTCCAAGCCTCATATCCGTTCGCCGCTTGAGGCGGCCGCCTATGTCCGTAAGCTCCGCTCTATCGTTGTGGCGCTCGGCACCTGTGACGGCGATATGGAGAAGGGCAATCTCCGCGCGGATGTGAATGTCTCTGTCTGCCGCCCGGGGGACTATGAGAAATTCATGGAGACTGGAGATTTCTCCCATCTCGGCATTCGTTGCGAGATCAAGAACATGAACTCCTTCCGCTTCATCCAGCAGGCGGCCGAATATGAAGCTCGCCGGCAGATCGAGATTCTGGAAGATGGCGGCGAGGTGCACCAGGAGACCCGGCTTTACGATCCGAATACGGGCGAGACGCGGTCCATGCGCTCCAAGGAGGATGCCCATGACTATCGCTATTTCCCTGATCCGGATCTGTTGCCGCTGGAGTTTGATCAGGCCTTCATAGACGAGATCAAGGCAAGCCTGCCGGAACTGCCGGATGAGAAGCGCGCGCGCCTTATGTCGGACTATGGCCTCAAGGCTTATGATGCCGGAGTGCTGTCAGCTGACGCCGAGAAAGCCGACTTCTTCGAGGCTGTTGCCAAAGGGCGCGATTCCAAACTTGCGGCGAACTGGGTCAGTCAGGAACTCTTCGGTTATCTCAACAAGGAAGGCTTGGAGTTGGCGAACACGCCTGTTTCCGCAGCCCAGCTTGGCGGTTTGATCGATTTGATCAGTGATCAGACCATATCCGGCAAGATTGCCAAACAGGTCTTCCAGAAAATGATTGAGGGCGGCGGCGATCCGACGGACATCGTCGAGCGCGAAGGCTTGAAGCAGGTCACCGATACCGGCGCAATCGAGAAAGTCGTTGATGAGATCATGGCGGCGAACCCGGAGCAGGTCGAGCAGGTGAAAGCCCAGAAGGCCGAAGGCCACGCCAAACCGAAGGCGTTGGGATGGTTTGTGGGTCAGGTGATGCGCGCCTCCGGTGGCAAGGCAAACCCGCAAGCCGTCAATGAGATCCTGAAAGCGAAGCTAGGTCTTTAGCACGCTTTAAGACTGGCGCGTTTGCCTGACGAGTGGTTCCCGCGACTGTCTCGGAGGGGTTCACGTCTGTCCATTACCGGGCAACCAGCAGTAAAACCGGACCAGCTGAGGGCGGAAGGTCAGGGTAATGATGACGGCGAGAGCTGCGACGGTGGCGACACCGCAGCTGGCGACAAGTCCGAAGCTCCACCCCATCATTATCATGCACCAGAGGACCATAAGCGCCATAAGTGCCACTCCCAAACGGCGGTAGCTCTGTGACATCGTTTCCGGCAATGGCCCATTGAAGACCTGACGCTGATGCTTCTTCATCGAAATGCAAAGCGCGCTGAAGCCCGGCAAAGCCAGAAGAACGGCAATTAGCAAGATCATTCGGCTGGAACGGGCGCGGGCGTTTCTCCCGCCTGTTTTTTGCGGCGTGTTCGGATCTTATCGCCCGGAGCGGCCTGTTTCTTCATGGAGATGCGGGCGGCATAGCCAAAGGTCAGACCAATCAGCAGCATCCAGAGATCGACACCCGCCAGCGCCCAGTCGCCTGGTCTGCCGGGCAAGGGCAGGGTGTTGCCGAGGTGGATCGACGTTGTGAATGCGTTTAGCAATGGGATCGCTGCGAAGATCACCGCGGCGCAAATCAACTGCTCTGTCCAGGCCCGTTGGGGCGGACGCGCAAGACTGTGTATGAGCGTTACAAGCCAGACCAGGAACAGGCTGTGGAGTTCCCAGTCCGCACGGTTTGCCATGTCCAGAGGCAAGAGACGATTGGCCCAGAAGTAGGAGGCGATGGCGATCGACAGCCCAGCGATCACTCCGACATTCATACGCTCTATGATGATCAGGTTCCGTTCCGCCTTGTCACCTACTTTGAGTTTTTGGCGGCGCTTTTTTGTCCAGAGCACAAGGCCGGTGGCAATCATGGCACCACCCATCAGACCGGATATGAAGAACAACATTCGCAAGACCGGTCCCGCAAAGAGCGCTTCATGTAGCCCCTCGAACGTATCAATGACCGTCATCGAACCTTCAAAAGTGCGCGGGCTGATGCTCTGTAATTCGCCAGATGCACCGTCAAATCTCACACTGGAAATATCACGTAGAATGCTCTCGGAAAACGAGCCCTGAACATGAATGATAGCAGTTGCGTCGCCCGGGTTCTCAATGCTGAGGCGCGTCACAGGCTCATTACCCAGTATTGCCTGTGTTTCGGCAATCAGGGGCGCGATGTCTGTCAGTTCGACCGGCTCTCCTGTGCGGGCGACGCTCTCCGAAAATCCAAAAACTTCCTCAGAAACGGTTTTGACCAGATCATTGGAGACGCCGTACTGGGCGAGGAAAATGGGGATGAAAAAAGTCGACGCGACGAAGATAAGCCCTGAAAATGTGATCATGATCTGATAGGGCAAACTCATTACACTGATGATATTATGGGAGTCGAGCCAGGATCGCTGGCCCTTGCCCAGCCGCAGTGTGAAAAAGTCGGTGAATATCTTCTTGTGGGTGATGATGCCTGAAACGATTGCGGCGAGCATGAAGAATGCTGCAAATCCCGCAAATATCTCGCCAAGCGATGCCGGAATGTAATGAAATGCCCAATGCATGCGGTACAAGGCCTGACCGCCGCCGGTATCGCGTCCTTCGGGCACGACGCTACCATCGGCCAGTAACGCTACATTGTCGAATTCGCGCTTGCCGTCCGGCAATGTCATCGACCATCTCGCAGTGACATAAGGCGAATAGGACCGTGATGTCGGAATTCTGATAAAGTAGTTGTCAGCCTCTGGAGCCGCTTCCTTCGCGTGATCAAGAGCAAGCTGAAACAGTGGGACGGGATCGGAGACATCGACCATTGGCGGTAGCTCGGGTTTCATCCAGCGGTCTATTTCGGTATCGTAGTAAGCGGCCGATCCGGTCAGGAACATGAAGAACAGAACCCAACCCAGCAGCAAGCCGGTCCAGGTATGCATCCACGACATGGATTGGCGCAGTGCGTTCATCCGTCGAATACTCCTTTGATAAGGAATAGTAATGCCGCGCTAATCAGGCCGAACAGGCTGATATCCCTCAATGCGCGCTTCCAACTCGGCGCTGCAAACGCATAGACGAATAAGGCGACAAATACGAGCCCCACAAGAAGCAGCCCCAGCAGGCTGGCTTCACTCCTGTGGATGGGCAAGAGCGCGGTGAAGGCTGACGTGATGAAGCTCGCAGCGATATAGCCGGGGAAAATCCCTACTAGCAATCGGCCCCAGGGCCGGGGCTTTGCGGCCGGGCCCTTCTTTTTCTTCTGAGCGGATACCTCTGCCGGTTTCAACATGAATTGCCTAGAAGCTTGCGTCCAGTGAAATGCCGAAGGTTTGCGGCTGGCGGAGTGTGAAACTCTGAACCGGGGCCAGGTCCCCCGGCGTGCGAAGTGCGTTCGTGGCTGCAAGGTTTACCAGTTCCGGTTCATCCTCGCCCAGCAGGTTCGTGGCAAACACCGTAAAGACGAAATTGCGGTATTCATATCCAAAGCGGGCATTCACCAAAACGGATGGCCCAATGCGCTCCGTAAGCCCGTCCAGCAATTCATCCGGACCAAGGTTGAAAATGTCGGATTCGTAAGAAGACTGGTAGTTCAGGCTGATATTGCCGAACAGGCCGCTCTCATGTGCGTAGTCAGTCCCAATTGTGAAGGAAACATTTGGCGATCTGTCGAGATCGTTGCCGGCCAAATCAATGGATTGATCGCCCGGTTCGTCAGGATCGTCGGCTTCAAACAGAAACTCGTCTACATCGGTCTCCAAGAGGCCGAGGCTACCATATATATTCAGATTTCTTGTCGCCTGATAATCGGCTGACAGTTCGAGGCCATAAAGCGATGTCTCACCTGCGTTCAGGGTGTTCGAAAACCCTTCCTCGTCAATGATGTTGACCTGCTGATCCTTATAGTCGCTGAAGAAGGCTGTGCCATTAAGGGTGAGCTTTTTGTTCAGCCACTGGCTGCGCCAACCGGCTTCATAGCTGAGAAGAAATTCCGGATCGAAGACAACGACCCTGAACGGGTCGGCGTTCTGGGTAGATGAAGCAAGGAATGTCCCACCAGCCCGATAGCCGCGGCGCACACCGGCGAACACCGAAAGATCAGGATTGAAGCTATAGGTGACCGCACCGTTTGGCAGTATCGCATCGAAGCTGTCAGATTGCAGAGGTTCTACCGGCGGGCGAAGGAGTTCGCCGCCAATTGTGCATGATATGTCGACCAATGGAGTAGGGGCACCTACCAGGAAACCTGGAATTTGGCTGGTGCAGTTTTCCGGAGTAATCGTGAAATCAAGAACTTCGCGCGCTGTTGTAAACTCCTCGTTGTCATACCGGAGCCCAAAATCAATATCCCATTTTTCGTTGGGCTCGAACCGCCACGATGTGAAGAAAGCAAAGTTCTCAACTTCCTGTTCGAAGACTTGGTTGAAGGCAATAACGCTGTCTTCGGGGGTTATGGGAAATGGCACACTGTTTCTGATAAGGTTCAAAGCTGTCTGCAAGCTATCGCTCTCGAACTTGAAATAATAACCACCGATAAGGCCGGACAGTTTATCAAAGTCGAACTGGGCGCGCGCTTCGGCAGTGTAGGTTACATTGTCTGCGTCGGAGATCGTACCAACCTCGGCAAACTGACTTAGTCCGTTCCGTGAGTTCGTTGAGATAGACTTCGTGTCTTCATACGTCCCGATGAACTTCAAGGTGATGGAGTCGGTCAGATCGTATGTAATGTCGCCAATACCTTTGATCGTTTCGATATCGAGATTTGCCGACAGCAACGGAAAAGTAATTCTGTTGTCAGGATCGAAATTGTCGAAAAAAAACGGATCGACGACGACATCGTCTCGATTGAGCGGAGAATCATCCTCAAAGAAATCAGGATCGGGAGATAGGGCGATGGGATTTACCCGACCGTTCTCGCGGTCAACGTATTCAAACGTGAAGAGCCCGCTCAGCCGGTCAATCGCCTTGGGTTCCACAAGCACTCTGCCGCGCAGGGTGAGGCTTTCCTGGAAGTTGTCATCTTCACCGTTAAATCCATCAGTAATGATACCATCCGTCTCCTGGTAATCAGCACTGAAACGGAATGCCAACTGGTCTTCGATGATCGGGCCGGACACAACGCCGGAATACTGCTGTGTGCCGAATTCTGCGAACCGCACGCGAGCGGCTCCTTCCCAGTCAAAGCTCGGTTTCTTGGATTCGACAATCACGGCACCTGCGATGGCGTTTCGCCCCTGGACGGTAGATTGCGACCCTCTCAGTATTTCGACCTGTTCAGTATCCCAAAGCGTATTGATCCCGTTCAGGCCTGCCGACGAAATGGGGGCACCATCAACAAATATATTGATGGCTTCTCCCTGACCAGCGCCGCCAGTGCCATTACGGTTGATCCCGCGAATGTTTATGTTGTTGATATTATTTCCGACCACGGAGGTGTTGGGGGATCGTGAAAGGGCATCACCCAAGGTGAACAACACCTCGTTTTCAAGCCTTTCCGCATCGAAAAGTTCCACCGAGCTCGTCGTTTCCTGAAGCGATTGGCCGAGCTTCGTGCCGGTAATGATGATGACATTCTCGATACGCTCGTCATCCTCGGAGGCCTGCGTTTCGGGCGCTTCATAGGCGAGCTGTACCAGCGTGAACTGGCCATTCGCCATCGCTGTCGCTTCCAGTCCCGACGCGTAAAGCGCCTGACGCAGTGCACCTTCTGGCGACAACTGTCCCGAAATCGCGGGTGTGGCCTTACCGCTAGTCATCTCATCCGGAGCGTTGATGACAATGCCGAATACATCGGAAAGTGATGAAAGGGTCTCGCTCATGGGGCCTGCTGGAATGCTGATATCTGCCTCTTCTGCGGCGGTATTGCTCACCTGGGCGGTTCCACTTGGCAGAGCTGTGATAATGGCAACTGAAGACGTAGCAGCAGCAAGTGCGCGCACGTATCGCGCTACAAAAACATTATTTTTCAATGCAAGTACCCCCTCATTGGCACGTATCGCGAATGCTTATCATTTGCGGAATGTTGGGAATACACAAATTTGTCAGATAGTGTAGCCCCTCTTATCAATTTTTTGGTGTGCTCGTTTTGCTGAAAACACGACATGCGCGCGCGCCACACCAGGACAGGTCTCCGGCTCAATCATGGTGCATTTAAAAGTAAAGCCTGATCTCATCTTGAGCATTGCTGATCAATGAGCTGTCAAAACGCGTCTGCCGTGCGTGCGATGGCGTAGACAACCTTGTCGGTTGAGGCAAACACACTAGCGTCTTTGTTTAAGGCCGTCAGAGGAAGGCGAAACCAGGCTTCCATGGCCAAAGTTTTTGGTGCCGGTCCAATCAGCGAGGTAGGCAGTATTGAACCACGAAGACGCGAAGAATCTTGGCTCCGAAGACAGAAAACGCGCTCTCATCGCCAGTTATGACGATACTCAACTAACAAAGCTCGCATCAAGCTTGGTTCAAACTCAAAGAGTTACGTCACTACATTATCTGGCGGTCGGAGAAGTGCTGGATGCGGTGCTTGAGCAGCAGCCCGATTTGCTAATACTGAGTCTGAGGCAGTTCCGCGAAGAGGCTGCGGGAGCCGTCTCTAAATTAGCGAAATCCCATCCATTGCCGATTATAATTCTTTGCTCGGGCTTGGACATCACCGAGGCCCGGCAAGCCCTTCGCTCTGGCGCGATCTCCTATCTGCCCGACGGTTTCAACCTTCAGCAGTTGCCCACCATCGCTCAGATCGCGATGGAGCGTTTCGCCATGATTGCCTCTCTTCAGAACGAATTGCAGCGCTCCAGAGAAGAGCTTGATGCACGCAAGTCGATCGAACGTGCCAAGGGTATACTGATCGGCCGGCGAAACATGACTGAGACCGAAGCGCATGAGGCACTGCGGCGTATGGCGATGGATCAGGGAAAGACTGTACGCAGCATTGCCGACACCATTCTTTCGCTGTCGGATATCCTTCCTTAAGCGCGATTTCGCTCAACGACTGACCAACAGTATTTAATATGCGCCCGATTTTTATGCGTTTGAAATCAGGATCATGCCGGGCCGCATATCAATCTTGTTTCAGTGGAAGAATAACATAGCGTTTAAGTGCGGAGCAAAGGTGGTCCGCAATCCCAAGGCGCTTCATTCGCACCTTATATATTCGAGACTTCGGTCCGAATACGTCCTCAGCGGAGGGGACATACGCCGGACAGCATGTGCGTGGATGAGCGCAACGGGCTCTGACCTCCGGCAATCACTGAAACAATTCGTCGAATGCGCTGCGGAATGGGAAGAGACCGCTGCTACTCGGCACCAGAGGGGAAGCATGTAAATGCAATATAATAAGCGTGTTGGCGCTGTGGTAAGCTCCATGGCCCTAGCTATCGCCTTGTCTCAAGGCGCAGCATTTTCGCAAGAGACAATTTTGCAAGAGGAAGTTTTGGCAGATGACGAGTCGGTACAGGACACCGTCATTGTCACAGGTGCTCGTGGCGCGGCGAGGTCAATTGCTGATTCTCCCGTCCCAATCGACGTATTTAATGAAGCAGATATTGCAGGCGTGTCCTTCTTGGATACCAATGACCTTCTCCAGACATTGGTGCCATCGTACACTCTCTCGCGTCAGCCGATCTCCGATGGAGGCACTTTTATTCGCCCCGCATCTTTGCGTGGGTTGCCCACCGACAAGACCTTGGTACTTGTCAATTCCAAACGGCGACACAGGGCTGCACTTGTTCAAATTGGCGGCTCCGGCACGCAGGGTCCGGACATCGCCACCATACCGTCCACGGCAATCAAAACCGTTGAGGTGCTTCGTGATGGCGCGGCCGCCCAATATGGATCCGATGCCATTGCCGGTGTGATTAATTTTATTTTGAAGGACGACACTGAGGGTATTACCCTTACCGCCCAAGGGGGGCAGTTTTACGAAGGAGACGGCGAAGAATATCTGATTGCGGGTAATATCGGCTTACCGTTAGGGGATCGCGGCTTCTTCAATTTTTCGGCTGAATGGCAGGATGCGCGCGACACTGTTCGAGCCCAGCAATATTGCGAAGACTTCGCCTGCGTTGATGTCAATGATCCGCGATTTGCTGGTGCGCAAGGCGGTAGCTTCGATACAACGATTGCCGGCTTCGATGAGGCAACTTTTATTGCCGGACTGCCGAGCGCAAATATAGGGCGCGGCGATGTCGTGCAGCCATGGGGTGCTCCGCCAATTGAGCGATTGGCTCTATTTTATAATGCCGGTTACGATATCACAGACAGTATCTCCCTTTATAGTTTTGCAAACTTTACCAGTTCAAAAAGTGATGGAAGCTTTTTCTATCGCTTCCCGGGAAATGGAACGATAGAAAACCTCCGGCTGGAGGATGGATCGGTATATTCGCCATTGTTTATATTCCCCGGCGGGTTCACTCCTAGATTTTTCGGTGACATTACGGACTTCTCTTTCGCTGGTGGTATCCAAGGCGAGTTGGATTTCGGGTTGACCTGGGATTTTTCAGGCCGGTTCGGCTCAAACGAGATTGAATATACGATTGAAAATACTATCAATCCGGCATTGGGGCCGGACACGCCGACAACATTTGAACCCGGCGACCTCATAAACGAAGAGCTCCAGTTCCAGGCCGACTTCACTCAGGAATTCGATATTGGTCTTGTATCTCCAGTGCTTCTGGCATTTGGAGCCAGTTATCTCGATGAGGAATATGAAATCGTGGAAGGTGACGCAGCGTCCTTTGCGAATGGCCCTTTCTCGACCCAGGATCCTTTTGGATTTTGTGCAACAGATGCTGATGGGGCATTCACCGGAATGGCGACGGCTGCGGGCATGGCGGTGATTGCCAATGGCTCTACTCTTGACTGTGCAAATAGTGACGACCCGGTGTTCAGGACGGTCGGTGTCGGCTCGAACGGATTTCCGGGCTTTGGCCCAGAATCAGCCGGGACGCTCAGCCGTGACTCCTACGCGCTATATCTTGATGTGAGTGCGGACATTACGGATGCTCTCTTCGTGCAGGCCGCTGTTCGCTTTGAAGATTATTCTGATTTTGGCAATGAAACCGTTTGGAAGGTCGCTGCCCAGTACGATTTCTTCGAACCTTTTTCTATCCGGGGGTCAATTAGCACGGGCTTTCGCGCGCCAACGCCGGGCCAGCTAGGCACAACCAATGTTTCCACCCGTTTGCCTAACGGTTTCCCGGTTGCAACAGGGCTTTTCCCAGCCACTAATCCTGCGGCTATCGCCCTTGGTGCCTCGCCGCTTGAGCCCGAAACCTCGGATAACTACACCGTTGGTGCGCTCGGAAACATTGGCAATTTCACCTATACTATAGACCTCTATCAAATCGATCTGCAGGATCGCGTGAACGCAGTCTCTACAATCGAGATTATTAATGATCTTGATTTCCCCGATCTTAATGATGGCATGGCCGCGCCAGATGGCTTTGAATTTGCGTCTATTTTGGATGCCGCAGGCGTTCCGAATGCGAACACGATTGGCGGCGTTAATTTTTTCCAGAATGCATTTGATACGCGGACGCGCGGTGTTGATGTTGTTCTGACCTATCTACAAGATTGGGGAAATGCAGGGGCAACAAGTTTCCAGGGCGCGTTCAATTATAACGAAACCGAGTTTGACGGTGGTGTCGGTGTGGATTTGCAGGGTCAACCCTTCCTGAACGCCGAGGAGACATTTGATTTCGAGAATGGTCTGCCAGAATGGCGTGCAACACTGACAGCCAATCACACCATCGGACGGTTTTCGCTTCTGGGCAGGCTTAATATATTCGGACCCTTCGAGAACTCCGATAATGGCGGTGCCGACGGCAACATTCAGGAATTTGGTACTGAGGTGCTCATTGATCTCGAAGCGTCTTACGAAGTTAATGACATCGTTACGCTCGCCGTGGGGGCTCGGAACATCCTCGACAACTTCCCGGATATTGCAGATCCGGCAATCGGCGATTCGTGTTGTGGCCGTATCTACCGGTCGGACAGCATCGTCGACTGGCAGGGCGGCTTTTATTATGGGCGTATCTCGGCAAGTTTTTGAGCATATTGGAGTTAGGTGATGACATAAATTGGATTTATGGTTTCATTCTTACTGAAAATTTTAGACCCTGTACCTGAGTTGGTGAAGTTGAGGGTGACGAGTTGATTTCTGATATTGATTGGGCCCTCGCAGCACAATTTGTCGGCGTGCTTACAGCCGCCGGCATTTTTGCGGGCTTCGTTGCTGGGTTGTTTGGAATTGGTGGCGGCTTTGTTGTTGTCCCGGCGCTTCTTCTCGTTTTTTCCGTTTTCGGGGTCGATCCTGAAATGGTGACCCATGTGGCAATCGGAACGTCGCTTGCGACGATTATCGTAACGTCACTACGATCGGTCAGTGCCCATCATAAACGCGGTGCTGTCGACTTCGCGATTATCAGGGATTGGACACCCGGATTGGTCATCGGTGTGATTGTTGGGTTGATCCTTGCCAATTTTATGGATGGGCGCTCACTAAAGTGGATATTTTCCATCGGCGTATTTCTCATGGGGATACATTTTATAAAGCCGCTCTATGTGCCGAAACCCACTGAAGAGAGTAGAATGCCTGAGGGTGGCGCGCTCTGGTCAATATCAAGTTTTCTGGGTGGCTTTTCGGCGCTGCTTGGAATAGGCGGCGGGACGATCGCCGTATTGGTTATGACAGCGTGCGGCCGGCCAATTCATAGGGCCATTGCAACCGCGGCTGGTTTCGGAACGGTTATCGCGCTGCCGGGCGCTATTGGTTTTGCCCTGCTTGGTCTTGGAGAAAGCGGGCTGCCTGTAGGGTCGGTGGGCTATGTAAACATAATTGCCTTTGCGGCAATCACCGCCATGTCATTTTTAACAGCACCGCTTGGGGCCCGCGCGGCCCATAGTTTGGACGCAGTGGCGCTGAAGCGGGTTTTCGGAGTTTATCTGATCGTCACGTCTGCAGTTGTTTTGCTGAATGTGATATCGAATTGAAAATATTATATCGCCTGGTTTGGCTTCAAAACAGCCTGGCTTTGGCGGATCATGAGTGGAGTAGGAACAATCTCAACCAGGGAGACCGACATGACCTTTAATCCTTCCCGCCGTTTCTTGCTGTCTGGAGCTGTTGGCGCGTCGATCGCTGGCGCTGCGGGCTGTGCCTCGACGGCGGTACCAACGCCAAAACTAGTGGATGAAGCCTTTCCGCCCGAGAATTACGGCCCGAGCGATCCTTATCTTCTCGGCCCGCCGGAAGGCGTTGCGCTTCTGTCCAGAAACGAGAACCCATATGGCCCCTCGAAGTCAGCACTGGCCATGATCGATTATGCTGCGAAGAAGGGGGCATATTACACGTCGCGGGATGCGATGATGACCCTGGCCAGCCTTATCGCCGAAAGGAATGGCGTCGAGCCGGAACAGATTGTGCTGACGACAGGATCTGGCGAGGCACTCTCGGCGATTGCCGTGATTTACGGGCCCAAGGGACCAATCGTTGCGCCCCGTCTTTTCTGGGACACGACGGCGCTCTATGCGAAGCGTCTGGAAATGGCGGAGATCGAACGGGTTGCTTTAACGCCTGAAATGGATGTTGACCTTGCCGGTATTGAGGCGCTTGCGGCGGAGAATGCTGGCCTTGTTCAACTTTGTAATCCAAATAATCCGACGGGCCTTGCCATGTCTGGTGATGCGATCCGTCCGGTTGTTAAACGCATGTCGGAAAAAACCACGGTGCTTGTCGATGAAGCATATATAGAGCTTGCCGATGATCCGGAGGGTACGAGCTGTGTTGGCCTCGTTCGGGATGGGCATGATGTTATCATTACAAGGACATTTTCAAAGATCTACGGCATGGCGGGCATCCGTATGGGATACACGATCTCCTCACCTGAGATTGCAGAGAAGATCCGCAATACGACGATGTCCTGGTCGCCGTCGACGTCATTCGCTGCGGGGATTGGATGCTACAATGATGAGGCATTCCTCTCAATGTCGAAGAGCAAGATCGTAGAGGGCAGGCAGATGGTCATGGCAACGCTTGATGCGCTTGGGCTCGATTATCTGCCGTCCCAGACAAACTTCATATATTTCAAGTCCGGCAAGCCCGCCAATGATGTGCAGAAGGCCATGATGGATAAGAAGATATCTGTTCGCGGACAATATATGGATTATGCAGATTGGACCCGCGTTTCCATGGGCAAGCTGGAAGATGTGGAACGCTTCTGCAAAGCCCTGCCGAGTGTCGTTGAAGCCTAAGTCGCTGGCTCATATCAAACACGATCGGCGTTGTGCGGGGGCAATGCTGGCGTGGTATCTGTAGGGGTGCTGCCGTCGGAGACAACGCCGGTTATCATGTCCGGCTGATCGTAATAGGCAAGATGTGGGGTCTCGTCCCAGATCGTCTTTGTTTTGGTCGTGTCCGGAACAGCCGCCATATGTCGCCTTGCGGCGCTCAGCAAAAAGCAACTGTCGCCGTGAATCATTAGCCATGGAGCCATAAGGGTCTCTGCGGCACTTATGGATTCATAGTCCAGCAGGTCGGCGTCGCTCATCACAGCATAGCGGTTTTCCCATTGGCCGCGATCGGCCCAGGGCTGATACCAGACCCAGACAAACTCGCCCGGCATGCCGACATTCATGTCTTTCTGATCGACGGCTTTGACATAATCGATTTCGCCAGACGCCTCATACTTTGCCTTTGCGGCTTCGCCTTGCGCTTTGCGCGCTGCGTAGCCATCCGCGGTCAGCCATTCCAGATCCCCTTCATGGTCCCGGTAGTGGCCGGCAATGGTGGCGAGGGCGTGGACATTGTCCAGCTCACCTAAGCATCGGAGGCTGCTGGATCTGGTGTCGCTCAAATTCGGGTCGGACTTGCAGGTTGATGACCTGTCGCGCGCGGCTGGTCTGTCGACGTCGCATTTCTCCCGCGTCTTCAAACATGTGATCGGTGAAACGCCGTATAACTTTCTCGTCCGTTACCGGGTTGAGCGCGCAGCGGATATGCTGACAGATCAAAGCCGTCCGATCAAAGACATTGCGCTTGCGTGCGGGTTTTCAGACCAGCCGCATTTGACCCGTGCGTTCAGACGCTTTCGGGCCGCCACACCAAAACAGTGGTGGGATATGAATGCTCCGGCCTAGTGCTTTGCACAAAAAGAGGTTTCTACAGGGCGGCTCTTATCTTTTCGGCGATGGGTTCAAGATCGGCCGGGTCGGCCATACCGCCAGCGCCGTGGCGGCCGAGGGCAACACCTTCATTGCGGGGAATAATGTGGAAATGGAGATGGAAGACGGTCTGTCCGGCGACGGCACCGTTAAACTGGGTCACCACAATTCCATCCGGTGACAGAGCTTTTTCGACAGCTTGAGCAATGATCTGTACCCGGCTCATATAGGGGGCAAGCTTGTTTGCCGGCATGTCGAGAAGATTGCGGGCTTCAACTTCTTTCGGGATCACAAGCGTATGGCCTTCGGCTTGCGGAAAGATGTCCATGAAGGCGAAAGCGACATCATCCTCATAGATTTTCACGGCTGGCATTTCGCCGCGCAGGATCTTGGCGAAGATATTGTCAGGGTCGTACGGCGCGTGGAGGGTCATCGGCAAAGCTCTCTATCGTTTATGAGGTCACTCGCCCTTCTTAAACGGTGTTCGTTCTTGCAGGTAGGCCTGATCCATGGCGACGGCATGGCGTTCCCGTTCCAGATAGTCGGCGATGGCTTCGCGGAATCCGGGATGGGCGATCCAGTGGGCTGAATGGGTAGTGACCGGCCCATAGCCGCGGGCGAGTTTGTGTCCGCCCTGGGCACCGGCTTCGACATATTTCAGGCCATGGGCGATGGCGTAGTCGATCGCCTGATAATAGCAGACTTCGAAGTGCAACATCGGCTTGTGGACAAGGCAGCCCCAATAGCGGCCATAGAGCGTGTCCGATCCGATCAGGTTTAATGCCCCGGCAATGGCCTCGCCATCTTCATATGCGAACACGAGCAGCAGTTTATCGGCCATGCGCTCGCCAAGCAGCGAGAAGGTCTTCCGATTGAGATAGGGTGCGCCCCATTTGCGCGCGCCGGTGTCGACATAAAACGCGTAGAAGGCGTCCCAGTGATCTTCGGTGATCGCGTCGCCGGTCAGGTGGGCGAAAGTGATGCCGTCGGCTGCCTTTCTGCGCTCTTTGCGGAGGTTCTTGCGCTTGGCTGAAGAGAGGTCAGCGAGGAAGCCGTCAAAATCCTCATAGTCCTGATTTACCCAATGAAATTGCTGGTCGGTCCGGTGCATGAGCCCGGTGTCCTCAAGCTTAGACGCCTCATCGCCTTCGATGAAATTGATGTGCATCGACGAAAAATCGTTCTCTGATGCCAGTTGCAGCGCGCCGGAGAGGAGGGCGAGTTTCAGCCGGTCGGCGTCTGGTCCCTCGTGCACAAACCGCCGCCGGCCTGTGACTGGGGTGAAGGGCACAGCTGACAGGAGTTTCGGGTAATAGGCCCCGCCGCCGCGCTCTAGAGCATCGGCCCAAGCATGGTCGAAGACAAACTCGCCGCGCGAATGGGTCTTGGCGTAGAGCGGCATCGCGCCACGCAGTTTTCCGCCCGGATCTCTCAGCGTGAGATGGCAGGGGGTCCAGCCGGTCTGTGGGGTGGCCGCTCCCGTGACTTCAAGGGCCTCCAGAAAGTCCCAGCTCAGAAAAGGATCGTAGCGCTCCGAAGGCGGGTTGGCGACGGCGTTCCAGTCTGCTGCGTCCACACTGGAGAGGCTTTGCGACACCGTAATTCGGAAGGCTGTATCATCCATGGGCAATCATATAGCTGGCGGATGAGATTGGGCGAGGGTGGCGACAGGATCGAAACCCTCGAAGATTTGAGCATCAACATGCGGCGCGGCTGCAACGAAAGCCTCCGGCGATGTCACCGTCCAGACCACGAGACCTAACCCGTGGGTGCGGGCAAATGATGCTGCGTGCTCGGCGTCCGTATGCCAGACTGAGAGATAATCGACTTGAAGTTCAAGCGCCGTGGCCAGGGCTTTGTCGAAGGGCACACGTCCGGTGTTCTCGGTTTTGTCGATCAGCAGTCCCCGGGGCAGTGTTTTGGGAAGGGCGGCGACGGCGTCCACAGAAAAGCTCATGGCCGCTGCGCGTCCGGTATAGCGCGTCAGCAGGCTGGCCACGGCTTCAGCGACTGGAACGGGTGGAACATCCAGCGCCTTGATCTCAGTCAGAAGCGGCAGATGGTGAGGCCAGATATCGAGCAGATCCTGCAGCGTTGGCACGGTCTCGTTCGTGCCGGCGAGCTTTGTCTGGATCAGCATGTCGGAGGTACAGTCTGCGACCAGATCATCCTGCCCGGCCATGCGTTTCAGATCCGCATCGTGAAAACAGACAGGCACGCCATCGGCGGAGAGCCGTACGTCGAATTCCATGCCGAAACCGGCATTGGCAGCGGTATGATAGGCTGCAAGGGAATTTTCCGGTGGACCGCCCGGTGACCAGAGGCCACGATGGGCGTAGATATAATCCCCCAGGCTGAAAGGAGATGCCACGCTTATTCGACCTCGAAAACGCCGTCGACTTCTACGGCTACGCCGAGTGGCAGGACCGGGCAGGCGACGGCAGAGCGGGCATGGCGGCCTGCCTCGCCGAACACGTCGACCATCAGATCGGAGCAGCCATTGATAACTTGTGGCAGGTCTGTGAAGTCGGGATGGGCGTTGACAAAGCCGCCCAGTTTCACGACGCGTTTAACCCGTGAGAGGTCGTCTAGAGCAGCAGCACATTGGGCAATCAGATTGATGCCGCAAAGGCGGGCGGCGGCCTGACCTGCCTCCAGGTCCATATCTTCCCCGAGGCGGCCGGTGACGAGGCCGTCCGGTCCATTCGACACCTGGCCCGATACGAAAAGCTGGTTCCCCGTGCGCACGAAGGGAACGTAATTGGCTACAGCCTTCATGGGGGCTGGCAATTTGATGCTTAAGGCGGCAAGTCGGGTCTCAGGCAGGCTCAATGGATCGTCCTTCCAAGTCGAAATCAATTTCGATCAGGTGCGCAAAACTACCGCGCCTGCGCAAGGGGTAAACTGCCGAGGCGTTTAACTTTTATATCAGCTCATTCAGGATCGGCGCAGGCATTACGGATCTTGTCCGGATCAAGCACAGCGCAGATCTGGCGCTTTTGCTTGTCGCTGCCTTTGCCGCGCTGGGCTTCGAGATTGAAATAGGTCTGGCCGAGATAGGACACGACGAATTTCTGGAAGTTGCAGCGCTGTTCGCAGTCAAAGGCGTGGCTTCTGCGGTCGCCATATCGCGACCAGCCAACATTCAATCCTTTAGCGACCAAGTCGGCGACCTGTTCCCGGCCGCAGAATTTGTTCGGATCACCGCCGATATCGCCGATGATCAGGATGTCGTCGACATCGTCGCCCGCATCGCAGGTTTTCGTGAAATAGGCCGGATTGTTGAGGTGCATCGTCCCGCCGGGATGATCCTGATTGTTGTGCAGGGCGATCACCTGTTCGCCATTCTCGATATGTGTGCGGAAAAAGTAGTTCAGGTCGGGACGGGAGGCCCGGCCAAATTCGCGGTTGATGTCCATGCCGCCATCCACCAGCCGCTGCTCATTGTTTTCTATGGCAATGCCGAGGCCGCCAAAGGTGCGCACGGCCCAGACCATGACGTCGAAGGCTTCATGCTCATCATCATGCATGACGAAGTAGAACGGACCTTCAGGCAGATCAGGGTTTCTGATTTCCGTCAGCTGCAGGAGCTGATTGTCGAATTCCTGTGTGGTTTCAATAATGTCCAGCGTGTCCCGCCATTCAGGATGCAGGGATAATACGCGGGCGAGGTCTTTATCCTTGGCGGGTTTCGCTGTCGGCACGTCGAACGGTGTCTTGTCGGCTGGCGTATTTTCTGCGGAGTTGGCCGTCCCGCCCGGCCTGGCACGGCTGTCCGATGCGACGCGAATATCGGCTACAGTCTGAGCATTTGGGGCGAGCAAGGGCGCATTAAATCCCGCCATCATCAGGACACTCCCGATGACGATCCCCCTAAAATTTCCGATCTGGGACCTCAATACTTGACCCCGCACCTCGTGACTTTCTGTCCAGGGCAAGGAGTGTCAGGGTTAATCCCGGCTTTGTCCAGCGCTGGAAACCTAAATATTTACAAATGATTACATGATTGTAGGGGAAGGAGATCAGTCCATCCTTGCGGCCCGTCCCGTGCGGACCGCATCCTTGCCGAACTTTGCTCGGGCCTTGTCGGCGGCCCGTTCTGCGGCGGCGCGTTTGGCAACTTTCGGATCGACAAGATCGACCGCATCGGCCTTGGCCGCTTCAAGCCCCGATATGCCGACACCGATCAGACGGAAGCGCCGGCCATTTGCCTCGCGCGAGAGCATTGGACGGGCGGCGCGGAAAATCACCTGAGCGAGTTGCGTCGGTACGGGCAGGGATGTGCGCCGGGTGACGGTTTTGAAATCGGCGGTTTTCAGTTTCAGCGTGATGACGGCCCCTTCAACGCCGACATGTTTTGCCCGGTCGGCGGTCTTCACGCTGAGCTTCCAGAGCTGGTCCTCGAGCTGTGAAAGGTCGGCGATATCCGTTTCAAACGTCGTTTCTGTCGACACGGACTTTCGTTCGCTTTCCGCACGCACGGGGCGATTGTCCTTGCCGAGGGATCGTTCATGCAGCCACAGGCCGGTCTCGCCATATCTGCCGACGAGATCCTTCACTGGCGCAGACTGGAGGTCAGCAATCGTTCGGAACCCATCGCGGACCAGCTTTTTTGCGAGTTTCGGACCGACACCATGGAGGAAATCCGGGCCGTTGGGGGCGAGCAGGGCCGGAGCTTCCTCGGCACTGATCACAGCAAATCCACGTGGTTTGTCGAGCTCGCTTGCGGTTTTGGCGAGGAACTTGTTGGCGGAGAGACCGATCGAGATCGTGATCCCGACATCTGTTTCGATATCGAGGGCCAACCTGGCGAGAATACGCGACGGCGGTGCACCGTTAAGGCGTTCGGTACCGGTTAGATCAAGATAGGCTTCATCAATGGAAACCGCTTGAACGAGAGGCGTAAGGGCCCGCATCCGATCGCGAATCACCGCTGCTGCGGCGCTGTATTTGGCGTAGTCAGGGCGAACGACAATCGCATCGGGACAGGCTTTTAATGCCTTGAACATCGGCATGGCCGAATGAATACCGTATAGCCGGGCAATGTAGCAGCAGGTCGAAACGACCCCGCGCCGCCCTCCACCAACAATGACGGGCTTGTCTTTCAGCTCTGGATTGTCGCGTTTTTCGATTGCTGCATAGAAGGCGTCGCAATCTATATGGGCAATGGAGAGCGTATTCAGGGCGTCATGACTTAGCAGCCTTTGCCCGCCGCAATGGGGGCAGGTGTCTGCCCTTTCATCGGCAGAATTTGCACAATCTCGGCACAGCGTTGCCATGGGACGTAGATTGCCATTCCTATGCAATCCTCACAATCTTCAGCTGAAGGTGTAAACAAGCGTTAACGAAGTGACCACTAGTGTTTGTTAGTTTGAGAATCAGCGAGACTTTGGACCAGACGCCGCCATGATAGCCGATGCGAACAAATCCGTCCTCGTTGTAGAGGATAATGAGCTGAATATGCGGCTCTTTTGCGATCTGCTGGACGCCTATGGCTACAGCACGCATCAGTGTCGCGATGGGGCAAAAGCGGTCGATCTGGCCCGAAATGAACGCCCGGATCTGATCATTATGGATATCCAGCTACCGGAGGTTTCCGGGCTCGATATTACGCGCTGGATTAAGGATGATTCGGAACTTGCCCACATTCCGGTCCTCGCTGTAACGGCATTTGCCATGCGCACCGACGAACAAAGGGTGCGCGAAGCAGGTTGCGAGGGATATCTTTCGAAACCTATTCAGATCACCAGTTTTATCCGTGCTGTGGAAGATCTTATTGGAGACAGGCCAGCCGCATGAGCGCGCGTATACTTGTTGTAGACGACATACTGGCCAACAGACGCCTTCTTCAGGCCAAGTTGGAAGCCCGGTATTTTGTCGTGTCCATGGCATCCAACGGGCCCGAAGCGATCGAAAAGGCGGAGGCTGAGCTTCCCGATATTATTCTGATGGATGTCATGATGCCGGGCATGGATGGCTATGAGGCGACCCGGATACTGAAAGAAAACTCCAAAACCTGGCACATTCCTATTGTTATGGTCACAGCGCTTAGCCAGCAGGAACATCGCCTGCAGGGGCTAGAAGCCGGAGCCGATGATTTCATCATCAAGCCGTTCGACGACTTCGCGCTTTTTTCGCGCATAAATGCCCTCTGCCGCTACAATACGGTAACCAACGAGCTGCGTGAGCGGGAATCAGGGGCCGGCTTCCATACGTCCGGTATTGATATGTCCTCCCTCGATATGTCGGTGCCTCCGCGTGTTGTCGTGGTCGAGGAGAATGTGAAGAAGGCGGCCCAGCTCGCCGGCTATCTCAACATGGCCGGTCATAACGCCGTTACCATGCATGAGCAGGGTGTTCCCGATGGTAGCGGCACCGATGTCATGGTTCTCTCTTTGGCTCAGGACTCTTATGATCCCCTGAGGCTGTGCGCCCAATTCAGGATCGGTGACCGCACAAGAGCGATCGCCATTATCGTGATCTGCGACCAGTATTCCGAGGACAAGGCCGTTCGCGCTCTGGAGCTTGGGGCGAGCGATATCATTCAGGCTCCCGTTGATCCCCAGGAACTGGTGGCGCGGGTGATGACCCAGACACGCCGCACGCGCTATGTCGATCTTCTCCGCCGGCGCGTAGATCGCGGCATCGAGCTTTCGATCATTGATCCTCTGACCGGCCTTTACAATCGCCGTTATATGACGAGCCAACTGGACCAACTCATCCAGCGCTCAGCCCAGGGCGGTGCCCCAACGTCTGTCGTGGCGCTCGACATCGATCATTTCAAATCAGTCAACGATACGATGGGCCATGAGGCTGGTGACCGTGTGCTTGTAGAGTTTTCCGAGCGGTTGAAGAAAAGCGTGCGTCCCCAGGATACGGTTTGCCGACAGGGCGGTGAGGAGTTTCTGGTCATTATGCCGGAGACGTCGGTAGACGCCGCTTGCAGCGTTGCCGAGCGGGTTCGGCAGAGCGTTGCCGCCGATCCGTTCACATTTGGCAATGATGGGGCCGAGGTCAGCGTCACTGTCAGCGCAGGTGTCGCGTCCAATGAGCTGGGGGCATCATCGACCGATGACATGCTGAAACGCGCCGATGAAGCGCTCTACGAGGCGAAAAAGTCGGGTCGGAATCAGGTGAAGAGCCTGGCAGCCTGAGCCTGCGAGATCGAGGGGCAGATCTTTGCGAGATAAGCCTTACTTGATCTTGCCTTCTTTGAACTCGACATGTTTACGGGCGATCGGATCGTATTTCCGCATCACGAGCTTTTCTGTGAGGTTCCGTGGATTCTTCTTTGTGACGTAGAAGAAGCCTGTGCCTGCCGTAGAATTCAGGCGTATCTTTATGGTGGCAGGTTTGGCCATGGGTGCTGTTCCGCTGTGATAGATCTGGAAAACGAGGCTTAATGGCGAGGCTTGAGGGGGAAGTCAAGCGCCGACATGATCACAGGCCGAAGCTCATTATAGCAAAGTGAGGATTCCCATTGTCTATGGTGTTACTTTGGCGTGGGCAGTGCGCGCTGAATTGGCTGAGAAAGTGCACTACGGGGCAGGTGAATTGTCGACGGGCGACGTTTCTCTAATTTGCTGAAGCTCCCAACAAATTGGATCTTCTTGATCTAGCGGCCATCGGATCAGCAGAAATATGTATATTCCCTTGGTGCAATTGATGATTTCTGTTCGTCGCTTAGAATATGAGCGATGGGCTTATTTAATCGTCGATTAGTAGTAATACGGATGACGCTAGGTGATTTTGCGTGTAGTTGCGCTACTTCAGATGGATTCTGAAAGGGTTGGGTGGGCTATATGACGGCTGTTTGGATGGCAGGAGAGGTGCCTGGAGCACACGTGTGCCTGCAAGATGCCAATGGAAAATGCGGTCAGTATAGCCCTGTAGAGGCTTTGCAGTTGCCTTTTACGCCCGCGTGCGCACCCGGCCGGTTAAGCAGAATGCTGAAACTGCAAACAATGTGCGGACCCCAAAAAATAATAAAGTGGCCAAAGGAGAAGCTGCATGACCAATGGAGCAGATAAACTGCTTTCAGACCTCACTATGACGGTGAAGTTCTACAGAGACCGGTCGGACAACGATCCGGCGCTGGAAGATCTTGTTATCGTTGCTGAACAAATGCTGGAGACACTCAGCTGTCTCAGGCGCAATCAAGTGATGCGGGCCGCGCTCGGTGCCCACAATGTCGGCAATGGAAATTAGCTGGCCGAGCCCGATAAGCTAAGCAAGAGCCTCAAGCGTAAAATATGCAATCAACTTTCCTGATCCGGCTATAGTTTCTATCCCAAACGGCTTCTCGCTAGGGATAATCTTACCGACCAGACTGTCAGATTATCGTATTTTACGCTCGCGACTTTTCTTGAAAGCCCTTGATGTCTTAGCCACCTGTGGCTTCAGAGATCCGGGCAAAGATGTTTGCGCCATGACCGCTGCCTGCATCAAAGTGGGTCTGACCGCCGGATTTGTCGGTGATTTCATCCCATTTCTCGGCAACAGCTTCCGCGCTAATGGTCTCGGTCGTTCCGACAAATGCGCCGCGTGTTTCGACGATTTCCGCCATTGAAAACGCTCCGGCACCTCCGGAAAGGATCATGCCGGTCGGCGCGTCTTCCTTAACCAGGTTGATGACACCAGGGGTAACGAGTTCGGGTTTCAGTGCATCGAACATTTCCTGCGGCATCAGTCCCTCAGTCATGCGCGTCGCAGCGATAGGACAGATTGTGTTGACCCGGATATCATTCTTAGCCCCTTCGATTTTCAGCGTGTTCATCATGCCGACAACACCGAGTTTCGCCGCGCCGTAGTTTGCTTGCCCGAAATTTCCATACAGGCCTGTCGATGACGTGGTCACGACGATGCGGCCGTAATTCTGCTCTCTCATGATCGGCCAGATGGCATGCACCGGCTTGAATGTGCCGCGCAAATGCACATCGAGGACGAGATTGATATCCTCGGTTGTCATTTTGGCGAAGGATTTGTCGCGAAGGATCCCGGCATTCGCGATCAGGATGTCGATCCTGCCGAACGCCGCCATTGTATCGTCGATCATTTTCTTCACGCCAGCATCATCTGATACAGATGACCCGTTGGCGATCGCTTCACCGCCCATCGCCTTGATTTCCGCAACGACGCTCTCAGCCGCTTCTGAATTGCCGCCGGTTCCATCCAATGAGCCACCAAGATCATTCACGACAACTTTTGCACCGCGCCGCGCGAGTTCCAGAGCATGGCACCGGCCAAGTCCGCCGCCAGCTCCAGTGACAATGGCAACACGGTCATCAAAACGAATAGAGGACATGGTAAGTCTCCTGAGGGGATTGGATCTAATTTCCGCCTGACACACCAGAGGCTGACGTTTACGTCAACTCATTGCGTAACGTCAGGTTGGAGATAAGTTGAAATGCGATCGCATTATAACAATCAATTGAATTGAAGCGCCCGCTCACCTTTATGAACTCGCTTGCCACCGCATCCGGCACCTGCCATTCAGCAGAAAGGTGAAATCGTCGGAAAGGGATCGACAATGCTTGCATATACTGTGATTGGATCGAACAATAAAGAAAAGGCGCTCGAATTCTACGACGCGATCTGCGGAGAACTTGGCGGCGGGCGCACCTTCGCGAACGATCGCTTGCAGTTCTATTCTAATGGCAATGGCGCAATGCTCGGCGTCGGCACACCCTCAGATCTGGAAGCGGCGACCTGCGGAAATGGCGTAATGCCGGCTTTTGGGTGCCCTGATACGGCTACGGTTGACCGTGTTTATGCAAAGGCCATGGAGCTTGGAGCTCAGGATGAAGGCGCGCCGGGAGAGCGCATGCCAGGCATGTTCTACGGGGCATACTTCCGCGATCCGGATGGCAATAAGCTCTGCGCGGCGTGCTTTCTGAACCAGTAAGCGCAGCGACTGGCGGTCGAGGCGTTGTATCTGGCCAGGCTGCGGGCGTACGGTAAGCTTGCCGTAACCCCGTAGCCACAGGCGAGCGCGCCTCGCATTACCTGTCTGCAACAAATACTAGAGACAGCTCGCGCGCCGCGCTAAGCGGTTATCAGACCTGTTTAGCCGAAAGGGCGCTGTATGGATTGGGGCTGGGACAATGCGCGCGCGCTGATTGGCATCGCGGTGATCGTAGGGATCGCCTGGTCACTGTCTGAAAACCGCAGGGCATTTCCCTGGAAAGTTGTGATTGGCGCAGTCGGCGTTCAGTTCGGATTTGCCCTGCTATTGTTCGGCGTGCCGCCTGTGCGCACTGTTCTGTTTCAGGCCAACACTGTGGTTGATGGACTCATCGCGTCCACGGCCTACGGCACGAGTTTTGTCTTTGGCGAGACCTTCGGCACCCAGGCAGGCTGGGAAGGCTTGACGGGTCAACCAGGACCCATCTTCGCTGTCCACCTTCTGCCTTTGATTATTGTCGTCGCTGCCCTGTCGGCCATTCTTTGGCACTGGCATATTTTGCGATGGATCACCGGAGCCTTTGCCTCTGTCTTCCGGCGCTTTATGGGGCTTGGCGGTGCGACGTCTCTTGCCGTCTCGGCCAATGTTTTCATGGGCATGACCGAAGCCCCCGTCCTGGTGAAACCGTACATCAAGGGCATGACCCGGTCCGAGCTGTTCATTCTCATGACGGCCGGGTTCTCCACCGTGGCGGGCTCGGTGCTCGTGCTCTATTCCGTTTTTCTACAAGGCGCGCTTGCCAATCCGCTGGCCCAGCTTCTGACCGCATCAATCATTGCAGCGCCCGCCGCTGTGGCACTGGCGCTTACCATGATCCCGGAAACAGAGGCTGACGAAGAGCGCGTGAGTGAGCCGGATTTCGAGTATCAGTCTACCATGGATGCCTTTGCTACGGGCGCGACAGACGGGTTGAAAATCGTTGCCAATATCGTCACCATGCTGATCGCAGCCTTTGCGCTCCTGTTTCTGGTGAATTCGGCCCTTGGTGCTTTGCCGGACGTAGGCGGCGCGCCACTATCTCTGGAGCGGGCGCTCGGCTGGATCTTTGCGCCTCTTATGTACATGGTCGGCGTTCCCATGGACGAGGCAGCGCGGTCCGGCTCTCTTATTGGCGTCAAGACAGTACTAACGGAATTCGTGGCCTTTCTTCAGTTGGCGGAAGTTCCCGTCGAGGAGATGAGTCCGCGCACGCGAATGATCACAGCCCATGCGATAAATGGTTTCGCAAACTTCGGTTCCATCGGCATTTTGATCGGCGGATTGTCGATAATTGAGCCTGCGCGCCGGGATACGTTTCTAAATCTTGCCTGGAAGACATTGCTTGCAGGCACACTTGCTACATGTATGTCCGGTGCCGTTGTGGCTGCCTTGCCCTTCGGTCTTTTCGCCGGGAGTTGATTGTCATGATATTGCGCAATGTATCGGCCTTGGCGCTTGCTTGCGCGGCGGGGATATCGAGCGCCAATGCCCAGGAAGCGGCAGGTGACGAGGCTGCCTTTGATATTTTGGATCCAGTGCTCGTCTCCGGCCGGGCGCAAAGTATCGATCAGACTGCTGCCTCGGTTTCGGTTTTGCCGGGCGACTATATTGAGCGGCTGAATGCTCTGCGCATTGGTGATGTGCTCGCTGATGTTCCGGGTGTTTTCTTTTCGGGCCTGAACGGGCCGCGGGAGACACCGCAAATTCGGAATACGCTCTCTTTCGACAACAGGACGCTGTTCGTCGAAGACGGTGTTCCATTTCAATCGTCCGTTTTCTTTGATCAGTCCGCCCTCGGATATTCAGCGGCGCTTGCGAGCCCCGGCTCCATCGAAGTGCTTCGCGGGCCAGGTACAGCGCTTTACGGGTCTGATGCTTTTACCGGTGTAATTGCGGGTAATACCGAGGCTACAAGTGACATTTGGGGCGGAAGTCTCCGTGCCCGGGGCGGCGAGTTCGGACTGTTCGATTTTGTCGGCAGCGTGAACGCGCCCTTAGGGGATAATCAGGCCCTGCGTGTCACCGCAGCTGTCGCAGGCGAAGACGGCTTCCGGGACGAGACAGCGTTTCGCCGGGCCCATGGTGTCGTCCGGCACACGGCAAGCCTTGGTGCTTGGTCAATTGACAGTATCGCCACGTATACGGACCTCACCACCGAAAGCGCGACCAGTATTCCGTTTGCGGATTTCGAAGCTGGAGAGATATTTGGCTCTGGTCTCAATCCGCAAGTCGATCCGGAAGAGGCTGAAGAGGATGTCGAATACTTCCGTATTCAGTCGAAAATCTCCTATGAGACAGAGACGCGGTTTGGTGAAACGAGATTTGAGATCACGCCCTATCTCCGATCTCAGGAAGTCGCCTCCACGCTGACGTTCCAGCCTGCGACCACGCCGCGCGAAACGGCTGATGTCGATACGTTCGGCCTGTTGCCGCGCGCATATTTTGACCACAGGGATGGCTCTACGACCATTATCGGTGTGGATCTGGAATTTACCGATTTCGATTTACTACTCGAACAGACACGTCCCGATGCGTTGGTTTTTGGTAATCTGTTTCTTCAGGGTATCCAGTTTGACTACAATGTCGGCTTTAACGCCTACTCGCCCTATATCCAGCATGAGCGGTCTTTCTTTGATGACAGTGTCACGCTGACCGTTGGCCTTCGCTACGATCGCCTGCGCTACGACTTCGACAATAATCTCCAAGAGATACCGGGCGATGCGCGGTTTCAGGTGGAAGACCGGGTCGACACCTTCGATGCTTTCAGCCCCAAAGTCCGCCTCTTATGGGATGTGACCGACACACAACAATTATTTGCCCGTTACGCCCGCGGGTTCCGAACACCTCGCGCGAGCGAGCTCTACGAATTGGAAGATGGACAGGCCGAGTTTGTCCTTGATCCGGAAATCGCTGATAGTGGGGAGATCGGCTGGCGCGCAAGTTGGTTCGAAAACCGACTGTCTACGGAGCTTATAGGCTACCTCCAAGTCACTCGGGATGGTGTCATCACGGATGTTCAGACGGCTGCAGGAAATATCTCCATCAATGCGGGGGAACGGCGTTTCGCCGGGATTGAATTCGCACTCACTGCGGATCTTCCCTATGGTTTTGATGCCCAGCTTGCTTTCGCCTGGCAGGATTTTGAGTTTCGTCAGTTTGCTGCCGAGCCCGGTAGCCCCTTCGATGACAATCAGATTGAGGAAGCGCCTGAAACTATTGGTAATTTGACTATCAACTGGACGCCCCCATTCTATGAGCGCGTGACTACAACCGCCAGACTCCGTCATCTTGGACAGTGGCCGCTGAATTCAGCGAATACATTTTTCACCGACGATGAGTTTATCCTCACCCTTCTGGGCGAATGGCGTATTACGGAATATCTCGCTGCGGAGCTCCGTATCGAGAATATCACCGACAATAATTTCGCTATCTTTGCTGACGCCCCGTTTTTCGCACCGGCCGGTCGGGCACGTCCGGGCCAGCCGCGTTCGGTTTCCGGCGGCGTGAAGCTCACATTCTAAGCATCACTTATTATCGGTATCCGGCACGTCTTCTTTGTGCAGAAAATCCGTCCACCAGTGCTTTCTGGCTTTCAAGAATGGCAAATGTCATCCAGCAGAAAATGCCGATCAGTTTCGCGCCGTCTTCGACCAGTAGAAATATGCCATCTGGATGGGTCAAGACAATGTCGCTGAGAACGCTGACACCGAAAAATCCGAATGTGGCCATGACCAGTGTGATATGGCCTGCCGCTATGGTTGCGATATTGCGGAACAGGTAAAGGCAAATCAATAGCGCATAGGTGCCATAGGTTACCGGTTCAGCTATGCCGAGACTTGGAAAGACGATCTCATGGAACATGAAAAGATCGTCAGCCATCAGAAGAAGCGAAAGAGCGCCGGTGGACAGAAGAAGCTCCAATGTTTTGCTTGATACATGACTGAACTGGACGATAGAGGCTGCACTAAACAGAGTGACTGCGGCACTAATGGTCCAGAGGAAAATCCCGAAATGCGACAGAGCCCCTGCGTAGAATTTGAAGTGATGCAGTCCCCCGCTGCGTGCTGACGCTACAGGATCCCGGAAAAGTACTTCGATACGTTCTGGAAACATCCAATATACAACGAGGCAAAGCGTAAGGGGTACGACAATAGCAATGCTCGTAACAAGAAAATCACCGCGCACTTTATCCCGTATGCTGCCAATCAAGTTTTGATCAGTGAGCAGGTATTGCTGCGTCTCTTTCATTGCCATATTTTCGCCTCAAGGATTAATGTCTTATAGCATTCTACTGATAATTGCAAAAAGAGTGCCGCTATTGAATCTTTGGTAAGGTTCAGGCATTCGGCGAAGGCATTCCCAACAGTCTGAAAATTGGTCGAGAAAATGAAGCTTTATCAAACGCCCAAAGCGCCAAACCCTGACCGCGTCGTTTTCTTCCTGCGTGCGAAGGGGCGGCTGGATGATGTCGATCTGGAAGAGATTTCGATCATGGAGCAGGCTCACAAGACCGATGCTTATCGGAAGATCAGCCCGATGAGCCAGGTTCCGGCCCTCGTTCTGGATGACGGGCGTACACTGACGGAAAGCCGCGCGATCTGCACCTATTTCGAAGCACTTTGGCCGGAACCGAACCTTCTCGGTACTGACCCTTTCGAGAAGGGTGAAATCGAAATGTGGGAACGGCGGATCGAGCTGATGTGGATGCTGCCTTTCGCCATGTGGTTCCGCAATGCACACCCCATGATGGCTCCTCTGGAGAAGCCCCAGCTTCCCGAAATGGCAGAGAAGTCCGAGCGAGGTGCCAGAGCCTTCGTGAAACGTCTGGCCGCGCATTTAGAGAAAAATGATTTCGTTGCTGCCGGACGGTTTACCAATGCAGACATCATGGCCTTTGTTACTTGCGGTTTTTCCGGTGTCATGAAGTGGCGACCGCATGATGAACACGAGGCGATCTGCCGTTGGCGTGCACGGATGAAAGAGCTGGGATTTGCCGGTTAGCTCATCCCGTCAAGGATCAGTTCATAGCTGCGAATTCGAGCTTCGGTCGTTTCGGCGACGCTTAGGATGAAAATTTCGTCAGCTGTTGTCTCTTTGGCTACATCCCTCAGTTTTCCACAGACTGTGGATAGGTCTCCGATAATCGCGCGATTTGCTGCGGCTTCTATCAGTTTTTGATCAGCCTGCTCCAGGGTTTCCACAGCCTTCTCCACAGTTTGGAATGGTGCGCCTTGGCGGAACGAAAGGCCAATGGACCACGCACGAAGGGTGGACGACAGCCGTGCCGCTTCTTCGGCCGTGTTGGCGGCGAGGGCAACTAGCCCGATCGCGGCATGGGGTTTGCCGGCAAAGGCGGATGGCTTGAAAGCATCACGATAAGCCGCGATGGCTGCTGCCGCTCCGCCGGGCGAGAGGAAGTCGGCAAAGGCAAGTTTCAATCCCATAGCTCCTGCGAAGGCCGCCGATTGCGGACTCGATGATAGCATCCAGACGTCGGGTCGGTTGCCCTGCGGATTGGCGTAGATGCCGAATGCCGGGTGGCCTTGCCGGATCGATTGCTCGCCGCTGGTATCGAGCAGCCAGCCGAGCAGCAGGTTAAGCATCTGGGGAAATTCCCGTGCTCCGGGGCCGAGCAGAGCCGCAGAGGCCCTCGGGTCCGCTCCCGTCGCACGGCCGAGGCCAAGTTCGATGCGGCCGGGATGCAGGGCGGACAGCGCCGCGAATTGCTCGGCAATTTTCAGCGGCGAGTAGTTCGGCAGCATCACGCCTCCGGACCCAACCTTGATGCGGGACGTCCGTGCAGCGAGATCTGCAATCAGGACTTCCGGTGCCGTGCCGGCAAAGCTCGGGCTGTTATGATGCTCCTGCACCCAGTAAGAGCGATAGCCCAAGCGGTCCGCTGCTTCAGCAAGTTGTCTTGTTTCCTCAAAGGCATCGCGGGCGCTTCGGCCTTCAAAGATAGGGGATGGATCGAGAACGGATAATTGGAGTGCAGACATGAAAAGTGCTTTATATCCCCATGCTTCTGCTGCGGCTCTCACATAACCGTGCCTTGCCAAGTCTCGTTCCGCTGTTCAAACCAGCCTCCAAATCTCGCAAAGAAACAGGTGTATAATGTCGAAGATCAAGCTCTATGGATACTGCACAAGTCCCTACGTCCGGAAAACTGGTGCTTTTCTCTATTACAAACAACTCGATTTTGAGTTCGTGCCCGTAAGCCCCGTCGACCCCGGAGCAACCCTTGGCCATACGGATGGAACCCAGGTGCCCGTGCTTGAGATTGATGGCGAATGGCGGCGGGAATCATCTGATCACGCGCTCTGGCTGGATGAGGTTTTTCCCGAGCGTCCGCTGTGCCCGGCTGAACACCGGGACACGATACTCGATGTCGATCGCTGGGTGTCCGATACCTTTTTACGCGGCTTTTTCCGCACGGCGATCGATGCACCGGCCACTCTGCAATACAGATTTCGGCTCTGGCGCCTTGCTCAGCTCGTATCCTCCCAGACACCGCTCCCGGAACAGGTCCGCCAGCTCTGGCCGGATTTTGTTCGAGACGCTCCTTTTATCAAGGCCATGGCCGAGGAGATGGACCTGACCGAAGCCGCCGAGGATATGCAGACCCGCATTGGCATGGAGCTCATCTCCCATATCGGAGACGGGCCGTTCATGGCCGGGATGGCCGCGCCGACAATGCTTGATCTTGCTGTTTTTCCTCAGATGGTTTTTGGGGCGATGTTTGGCCTTGAAGACGGGTTGCGCGCTGCCGAAGTCCCGCCTCTTAAAGCGTGGATTGAGGCAGTGGCAGCGCATTTGCCCGAAAATCCCTGTCTCGCGCCGGATTTCATGATGGTTAAACAGCTGAAAGATTTGCTTTAGGCTTGCGACCGTTTAGGTCTCAAAGACGTAGTACTCTGTCTGGAGTTGGTATATGACGCATCGGGGCATCGCCGCGCTAATTGGCTCGATCATACTGTCAGCGTGCAGCGTCGCGGAAGAGAGCATCGCTGCCCCGATCCTGGAGAGTAATGCGCCCTTTGGGCCACTGCCAAAGACAGCACGTCCACTTGCCTACGATGTCGCTCTTCGAGTTGATCCGCGCGAGAGCACATTCAGCGGCGTCTCGCGCATGACCGTCGAGCTTGATCAGGCAAGCGATGGTATCTGGATACATGGCGACGATCTTCGCGTGCAAACGGTCATGGTAAACGGTGGCACCGCATCCTATGAGGAAGTGCTCGATACAACCGGTGTCTCCCGCATCATCTTTGGCGACGTTTATCCTGCAGGTGAGGTCGAGGTTACCATCACTTATGAGGCCGATTTCGACCGCAACCTTGCCGGCCTATTCAGCGTCAAGGAGCAAGGTGAATCCTATGCCCTCGCCAAATCGGAGTCGATCCAGGCAAGGCGGTTCCTGCCCGGATTTGACGAGCCCGGCTTCAAGGCACCATTCGATATTATGCTGATCGTTCCGGAAGGTTTCGAAGCGATTTCCAATGCCCCCATCGCGGAGCGTTCTCCGGCAACGCAGGAAGGCTTTGATGCCGTTTCGTTTGAAACCACACGGCCGCTATCAACCTACCTCCTGTCCGTCGCTGTTGGTCCATTTGATGTCGTGAATTACCCCGATATTCCTGCCAACTCAGTTCGCGAGACGGCGCTGCCGCTGAGAGGGTTCGCACGTAAGGGCAGGGGTGCAGACATTCGGCCCGCCCTTAATACGACAGCGGAGCTCGTCGAAATTTTCGAGACAGCGCTCGACCAGCCCTATCCCTACAAGAAGCTGGATATTGTTGCGGCACCGGCTTGGCCAAGCGGTGCGACAGAACTTGCTGGCGCGATCACCTATCGCGAGAGCCGTATTCTTCTCGATGAGAACTCCGGTCCGGCAGCTCTCCGGGCCATGTTGCAAATTCACACCCACGAACTTGCCCATATGTGGTTCGGCAATCTCGTGACGCCGCCCTGGTGGGATGACCTCTGGCTGAAGGAAGCCTTCGCCACATGGGGAACACCTTTGGCGCTAACGGCCTTCGATCCCAAGGGTGGACATGGGGTGGATGCCACGGCCCGTGCCATATCGGCCATGGGACTCGACAGCCTTGCGTCCACTCGGGCCGTCCGTGAAGATATATTCCGTAATCGGAATATACGGAATGCCTATGACGCCATTACCTATTCCAAGGGTATGGCCATCATCGCCATGGCGGACGCCTATTTTGGTGCGGGCGTGTTCCGCCCCGCCCTCGGTCGCTACATTGCTGAATTTGCCGATGGCAAAGCCAATAGTCCCGATTTCTATGAAGTCATCGGGCGGATCACCGGCGAACCTCAGATGACGGAGGTGTTCCAGAGTTTTGTGGAGCAAAAGGGCGTGCCCTTGATGTCTGCCGCGTTGACCTGCGAGCCGGAGGCACCGGCCCCTATGGTATCTCTGAGGCAAGATCGCTACCGCCCGCTCGGGTCAGCCGTCGAGGCTGGCACGCGTTGGACCATCCCGGTCTGCGTAGCCTTTGGCGGTGATGAAACATCGGGCAAGGCGTGCGGGATCATGTCGGAGGAGACCTTTGAGTTACCACTGGAAAGCGCTGAGGCTTGCCCGGCATATATCCTGCCCAACGCAGACGGTGCAGGCTACTATCGCTGGTCACTGCCAGCAAATGACTGGGCGAACCTCAAAGCCAACTTCAGTGAGCTGAACGCAAACGAAGCCCTGTCCGCTGTCGACAGCGCGATTGCTGCCTTCCGGGCTGGCCAAGGGGATGTGGAGTCCATGCTCGCCATTATGGAAGCTGCGGCAGCGTTCGATGATCGCCGTGTCGCCATCGCGCCGATGTTCGCCCTGGAGCAACTCATCACCATGCTGGAGGGTACAGAAGGGGCCGCTGTGCTGAGGCATTTCGCGGCTGGCCTTTACAAGGAACAATTTGAAGCGGTGAGAACATCGGCGCAGGCTGACGACAAAGTGCTGGCGGCTCAACTTGAAGAGTTTCTCGCGCTGACTGCGAAAGACCCTGGCGCCCGCCGCACCCTTTCTGAGGATGCGGCGCGGTTTGTCGGGCTCGGTGGATTGCGCGACTCGAGTGCCTTGAGTTCTGATCGGTACGAGTCTGCACTGACGGTTGCTGTACAGGATCTAGGTGGCGCATTCTACGGAAAGCTCATTCGTCTAGATGAGCGTGTTGACGATCCGCGTCTTCAGGCTGCCCGTGCCGTCGCTCTCGGGGCCACGATCGAACGCGGCCTCGCAGAACAAGTCCGTGATCTTGCCTTGAGCGGATCCCTCGGGCCTAGGGAGACCGACGATCTCATCCGTGGACAGATGGCCAACCCGGAAACCCGCAAAGCGACCTGGGCGTGGCTGAAGGCAAACTATGCTGAGATCGTCCAGCAGTTGCCGAGCCAGTGGAAACGCCGGACACCGGGATATGGCGAGGTCTTCTGTGACGCTGGCAAAGCCGCCGAGCTGCAGGACTTCTTTGCTGAGGTCGGCTCATATGCGCCGGGTTATGAGCGCGCCCTCAATCAGACGAGCGAGGCGATCAAGCTTTGCGCGGCCTTGAAAGAGGCAAGGGGACAGGAACTCGTGGACGCCCTCGACGTCGGATAAAACGCCCATTCAAATCGGAAAGTCGACGGATGGAGATGACGGCGCATTCGCCGTCTGATACCGTTTGTTCAAACATTTAAAGGAGCATCCCATGTTGAAATCGGTCCCAGTCAATCGTCGGCAATTGATGACCGGCGCAGCGCTTGCGGCCACAGCCATGGCGGCAGCCCCGGCAACAAGCCAGGATGACCAGCCTGAGGCTGACCTGTCCGGCAAATCGGTGCTCATCACAGGCTGTTCGTCGGGCTTTGGCCGCCTCACAGCAGAGCACTGTGCCCGCCTTGGCGCGAAGGTCTTTGCCACCATGCGCAATTTGCCGAGACCGGAGGCCGAGGAGCTTGCAGCCCTCGCCGAAGCTGACGGCCTCGATATTGAGATCATCGAAATCGACGTGATGTCGGATGAGCAGGTTGAAGCCGGGGTTGCAAAGGCGCTCGCGGCCGCTGACGGCCACATCGATGTGCTTGTCAACAATGCCGGGATCGCGATTTCCGGGCCGGTTGAAGCTCAGGATGTCGAGGCGACCCGTCTGATCTTTGAAACGAATGTCTTCGGTCCCCAGCGCATGATCCGGGCGATGATGCCATCCATGCGTGCGGCGAAATCGGGCCAGATCTTCAATGTGTCCTCCCAGCTTGGCCGCGTGATCATTCCCGGTATCGGCCAGTATTCGCCGACCAAGTTTGCCCTTGAGGCTCTGAGCGAACAGCTTGCCTATGAAGTGGTCCAGCACGGTGTTGATGTGACGATCATCCAACCTGGCGGATACCCCACAAAGATCTGGGAAAATCAGGTGCCGCTATCCGCAGACCTGAAGGCGCGCCTGCCAGAAGAGCTGATCCAGTCCTATCCAGCGCTCACCTCGCGCATGGGCACTGGCAGCGGTGGCGGGACCACTGACCCGATGGACATTCCAAGGGCGATTGTCGAGATCATCGCCATGCCGGCGGGCGAGCGGCCACTGCGCCGCGAGGTGCACCCGCTCCGCAGGCCTCAGGAACACATCAATGAGGTCTCCGCTAAGACGCAGATCGCCATGGCCGAGGGTTCGCCCTTTGGCCCTTGGGTGAAGGACGTCCACAACGTTTAGGGGACGGTGGCGCGCCGCCGCTAGACCTCCCCTGTCATCCCGGCTCGGCACCTTTCAGGCTTGACCGGGATGACAATGTCGGGACCGTTCCACTTCGTCCTGTGTGGATGGCTCCTGCGTTGCAAGGGGTTTGTGAAGTTTTGGCAGTCTTGGTCAGGTACAGTCTTGTGTCCGGCCTGTTGGTGCGGCGCTGCCGCTGGCCTTGATGGTTTCCGCGGATCTGGTCCCATTCTGGTTTGCG